>JBFMFE010000155.1:0-22846 GCA_040752295.1 bacterium | reverse complement strand
TCGATATTCATCATTCGACATTCGATATTCTTTTCTATCAACGTCCCCGCCCGTGCCCCTGCCCGTGCCCCCGCCCGTGCCCGTCCTTTATTGTTTTTCTTACTTCGATATTCATCATTCGACATTCGATATTCTTTTCTATCAACGTCCCCGCCCGTGCCCCTGCCCGTGCCCCCGCCCGTGCCCGTCCTTTCCGGGCACGCCTGCCTGACCAGCAGGCAGGCACACGGACACGGGTTTTCTGAAATCTTGCATTCTTCTTTAAAATCTTTGCCGTTTTGCGCAGGATTTCACTTATAAGATACTATACAGCTAGGTGTTCCTTGACGAGGGCGTAGTTTCTGTCAACCGCCCCCGCGTTTTCCGCAACGACCCTCAGGGCGGCGGAATCGGCTGCGGATTTGCGCCCGGGGTCGTCAAGGTACTCCGCGATTTTCCGCTCGAGGTCCCGCGCGTCGCGCGCGGGTATGCCCGCGCCCGCCCGCTCTAAAATCTCCACGGCGGCGGCGAAGTTGCGCGTGTGGGGTCCATAGAACGGCGCCCGCCCGCAGGCGGCGGGTTCGAGAACGTTGTGCCCGCCCCTCGCCACAAGGCTGCCGCCCACGAAACACACCGCGGCGAGACGGTACAGCAGCCGCAGCTCCCCGACGGTGTCCAGTACGACCACGTCGGGAACGGGCGCATCTTCGCGTCCGCCGAGAACGGAGCGCCGCGCGGCGCGCGACCCCCTCGTTTCCGCCGTTTTCACCACTTCCTCCGCGCGCTCCACGTGGCGGGGACACAGAACGAGACGCAGCTCCCTCCCCGCGAGCCTCTCGTGTACGTCCAGTATCATTTCCTCTTCCCCGGGATGTGTGCTGCCGGCAACGAACAGACGGCGCCCATCGGGATTCAGAGCCTTCAGCAGCGATTCCGTCGCCGCCTCGTCGCCGGGCGCGGAAAGCCCGTCGAATTTCATGTTCCCCGTCACGACCACTTTTTCCGGCGGCGCGCCCAGCGCCACGAACCGCTCCCTGTCCCTCTCGGACTGCGCCGCGATAACGCCCAGACGGGAGAAAGCCCACCTGTAAACCCCCCGCACGAACCATCCCGCCGACGCCGCCCGGTCCGAGACCCGCCCGTTGAGCAGAACCACCGGCACGCCCCTCCGCACGCACTCGCCGATTACGTTGGGCCACAGTTCCGTCTCCATCAACACGAGGACCGACGGGCGCACAGCGGACACCGCGCGCCCGACAGCCCCCCTGAAATCGAACGGAAAATACATCGCCGTCACGTCGCCCCCGAACGTCTTCCTCACCGTCTCCATGCCGGCGCGGGTCGTGGTCGTAACCACGAGAGCCGTACCCTTTTCCTTCGCGAGAAGGAGTCTCACGAGCGGCGCGGCGCCCATGACCTCGCCGACAGACACGCCATGCAGCCACACGCGCCTCCCGCCCCCGCCCGCCTTTTCAGCCCCGTAGAAACCGAGCCTCTCACGCAGCGTCCCCTTCCACCTCGGGCTGAACAGCGATGCTGCGCTAAGGTAGGCGATGAGAAACGGGGATGCCGCGATGAGACACGCGTTGTATGCGTAATAATAAACCACGTCGTCTGAATGAGCGCCGTCCTGTCGCCCACGCCCCCCGCGCCGGACAGCGGACGACGACTCCGGACGGCGTTAATGATCCATCGTAATGTAAAAAAAAAGCCGTGTAAAGCATTCACGCCCTCCGGCGGGGGCGCGGAATCAAGGTAGAAAGATAATTTAGCGACTGCGCGGCATGCCTCGCAAGTGAGGCCGGGGTTATGCGCCGGTAATAACGCCACACGCTCAACGCCTGCGAGACTTGAGGCGCGCTTCTCAGAAGACCCGTGGAACGGCGCTCGCCCGCTTCGAGCGCGGAGGGCGCGAGAACTTGTAAACTTGCCACTGCCACCTTCTCCTGATATAGTTTGATTGTCGGAGCCGCTCATATCGCCATGATCAAGGAATTACACGTAGAAAACTACAAGTCGCTGAAAAACGTGACGATAGAACCCGGGCGGTTGAATATCTTTCTCGGCGCCAACGCGTCAGGAAAGTCCAATTTCATAGACTGCCTGGATTTCATAGCGAAAATCCACAGGTTCGATCTGAAACCGGCAATCGCGGACAAGATGGGATATCACAATATCTGTTTCAGAAGGCACAGGAGGTCTAAAGGAGATATTCTCGTAAATCTTGTGTGCGAATACGACAAACCGACGCCTGGTGTCATTAAACTTGGGATCAACGATGAATTCAGAATCGGCGTCGGAAGCGAAAAAATCAAGGCTGGATTCGAAGTGAAATCCGAAAAAATCGGCATAAAATCGAGACCGGTTGAACGGCGGCGCACGACAGAAGAAATAACGCTGGAAAGAACGAATTCTAAAATAAAATTCAACATGTCGGAAAGCCTTAAACGGCTCGCAGAGGCGTCCGCACACCAATTGGAAACCCTCTACAATTCCATGAAACCCGGAGAGGATGAGCTGATCGCCCCCAAAACGCTGTGGAGTCTCGCGCCCGCTCACGTATCTTTTCTTTCAGGATTGCAGGTTCTCCATTTGTCACCCATCCATTGCAAGTGGCCCACCGCGCCCATGCCGAACGCCAGGCTTGGATTTTTCGGAGATTTTCTGCCCTCGACGGTTGACTTTCTATTGGAAAATGATGCGACAAAAAGAACTGTTGAGAAAGCCGTTGAGAAACTTGAAATCGCTGTCCCCACGATAAAAACGGTTAAAACCCACTACACCGACGAAAAGAAACTGAGCCTGACGTTTGTTGAAAAAAACGACGTCCCCTGGAAATCTTACGAGGTTTCGGACGGAACCATCATGCTTTTCGCCCTGCTGGTCGCGCTTTTCGATGATCGCAGCAAGGCTGTGGCGATTGACGAGCCAGAAAACTCCGTGCATCCCTGGATCGCACGAACGTTTATTGATATATGCAGGGAAGCAAGCGGGGAAAAACAGATTTTTATTACAACCCATTCACCGGTGCTGGCGGACGCCGCCCGGTACGATGAACTATTCCTTGTCGAAAGAGAAAACGGCGAAACGAGCATTGCGAAAGCCGCCGATAAATTCCCGGAATTCGAAAAAACCGAGAGTTTCGGAGAACTCTGGCTTTCCGGGGCGATCGGCGCTGTCCCGCCCTCACAAATTGAATTTCAATTCACCGACTGATGCCAATACAGTTTATTGTCCACGGCGACACGGAATATTATTGTATCCCCATCATCCTGAAAGCTTTCGGTAAAACCGCCTATCGCCCCATCAACCTGAAGGGAAAGGGTTTCGGAGACTCAAGGGGTGACCTTGTAAAAGGGAAGATTGCCGAAAGAATCCGCGACGCGGTGTTGAAAAGTCCGGAAAAAATCGTGATTGTAACGGACCTTGAGGAACGCCGTTTCTGCCCCGGTGAATTTGCAGCGTTGATTCACAAGGAACTTCGGGAAAAACTCAAAAAAACTTACGGCGGCAGCTTCGTTGAAAGTCTTCCTCCTCTTTCGGTGGTTGTCGCGCACTCCCGCTATGAAAACTGGATCATCGCAGACCCGGACGGCATCACCCAATCGAATCTCATCGGGAAAAATCCGAAGAACACCGTCAGACAGCAAGCGGATTCAAAACCGGCTGTCACTGTTTTGAATGAATGTTTTGCCGGCTATCGGCGCTATTCTAAAACCGACCATGCCATCGCCCAAAAACTGACTTCTTGCGTGAAATTCAATGACGGGAACGTCCAGCGGCGCAGCAAATCCCTCCGCAAGTTCCTCAGGGAAACCGGCTGTATTCCTTCCTGATAAAAGTATGTGTAGGATACGATCAAGCCTTGAACTTCGCATTCAGGAAAGACCATTTCTTTCAGCCAGAGCGACGCTTTTGATTCCACCGCCATGCTCCGCGCCTGCGGGCATTGCCGCACGCCCGGCAGAAGGCTTGAAACAACTTTAAGGGCATTGTCGGACCACGAACCGGCGGATTTGAACTTGAAAAAACCCTCTGTAAAGCATTCACACCCGCCGGCGGGGGTTATACAATATGCGAGTCCGACCGCCGGACAGCTCTTGACCGAGCGCTTTTTTCTTTATATTTATGGAAGCTCAAACGATAAACGTTTAAGACAGGTACCATTCCGGCGCGGCGGTAAAGCCGGAAATACTCAAGCGGGAGGCGCACGCGCATGAGAAAAACGGCGATCCTGATTGCGGCGGCGCTGCCGTCCGTTCTGTCCGCGCCGTGCCTGGCGGGGTACGCGCGCGGGAACCGCGTGGAGCAGGGCGCGGTTCTGCGCGAGGGAGAGGTGAGGGCGGCGGTTGTGAGGGACGCCTCCGAGCTGATCGGCGGACCGAAGGCGGAGGGGCGCGTCGGGGACTTCAAGATATACAACCGCAAAGTCGGGTTCATCATCGCCGGGGCGAGACCCTCCTCGGGATATTCCCCGCTGGGCGGGATGATCGAGGACGCCGGGCTGCTGCGCTGCGGGGACGACGGATGCTGGTGGTGGAACATCATGGGCGACGTGTTCCCGACGTTCTTCCGCGGCGACGACTCGCTCTTCGGCGCGCGGCTGTTCGCGCCCGTGAGCGCGGAGGTCCTCAAGGACGGCGCCGGCGGCGAGGCGATCGTACGCGTCAGGGGCAGGGACGCCGAGTTCCCGATCCGAAAGGAGTTCTTCAACCGCGGCAGCAGCCCCCTGAAGGTCGGCGTAATCATTGATTACGTCCTCAAGCCGGACGCCGCCTCAATCGAGGTGCGCACCACCATCGTGAACGAGGGCAAGTCAGGCTCCGTGTTCTCCATCGGGCTGGTCTTCATGCTGGGCGACGGACTGGACCTCTTTTTCCCCGATTACGGTCTCGAGTGGGAGAAAGTGCGCGGGACGGTCGTCGCCAAGCTCGCCGCATCAGGCTCCGGGATGGCGTACGGGTGGTTCGTTCCGGAAACCGGGATACACGTCCATGAAAAGATATCGTCGCTGGTGATCACCACCGCCGGCAGGGTGAAGGCGCCGCCGGGGTCCAGCGCCTCGCACAGCTACTATCTGATGGTCGGCGATGCCGACGTGGCGTCGGTGTACGAGGAAAAGTACAGGCTCGAAGCGCGCGAGGACATCGGGTACGTCGAGGGGCGGTGCGTCACGAAGGGCACGGGCGAGCCTGCGCCCGGGGTCATCGTCCACGCCCTGTCGCCGCTCGGCAACGCGCGAAGCCAGGCGCTCGTGCGCCCCGACGGAACCTTCCGCTTCGTCCTGAGACCCGAAGAGTACCATCTCCTCGCGGCGTCATACGAGCGCGACGACCCCCAGCCCGTCCCCGTCCAGGTCGAAAGAGGCGCGGTGAAGAACGTCGTCCTCGAAATCGAACCTCCCGCCCGCCTCGAATACGAGATTGCCGACGACGCCGGAAACCTCATCCCCGCCACGATCAGCTTCAAAAGAATCGAGGGAAAACCCATCCGCCTCGACGACAACAAACTGCACCGCAGCGCGTACGGCGGCGGCTTCTACAAAAACCACTTCACAGCCTCGGGAAAAGGCGCCGTGGACGTCCGCCCCGGAAAATACCAGGTCTATTTCTCCTGCGGCGTCGAGTACGAGTACGAGACCAGAACGGCAACCCTCGCCGCCGGCGAAACGGCAGTGGAAAAAGTAACCCTCAGGCATGTCGTGAACACGTCCGGTTTCCTCTCCGGCGATTTCCACGTCCACTCGCGCCCAAGCCCGGACAGCGACGACACCATCTACGACAAGGCGCTGGGAGCGGCGGCGGTGGGTCTCGAAGTCCCCGTGGCGACCGACCACGACCGCTACACCGACTACAAACCCTACATCCGCGAACTCGGCATCGAAAACCACGTGAACTCCATCGTCGGCGACGAACTGACCACCATCCGCCTCGGGCACTTCAACGCCTTCCCCCTCACCTTCGATCCCGCGCTCAGAAACGAGGGCGCGATTGACTGGTACGGGCTGACCGCGCCGGAGATATTCCGCGCCTTCCGCGACGACCCCGGCGACGTGGAATTCATACAGGTCAACCACCCCAGGACGGTCGGCGGCGGCTACTTCGACTTCGTGGGCTACGACCCGAAAACCGGCGCCGCGGCGGACACCGTCAACTTCTCACTCGATTTCGACGGCATGGAAGTGCTGAACGGAACGGGCTACAACGACCTCCAGTACACCGTCCCCGACTGGTACGGCTTCCTCAACCGCGGCAAGCGCGTGACAGGCATCGGAAACTCGGACTCGCACCAGGTTTACCGCCTCCAGATCGGCTACCCGAGAAACTACGTCGTCTCCCCGACCGACAACCCGGACGAGATGGACGAGACCGGGTTCGTGAACGCCGTCCTTCAGCAGAGGGTCAGCGTGTGCGGGGGGGCGTTCGTTTGGATGACCGCGAACGGCGCCGCCGCGCCCGGCGACGTCGTCACCGACACCGACGGCACGGTCGAACTGCGCGTCAAAGTGCAGGCGCCCTCGTGGATTGAACCCGAAAAACTCGTCATCGTCGCCAACGGCGAGGAAATCGCCGCCTTCCCCCTCGCCGGCGACACAGCCCCGGTGTGGTTCGACGACACGGTGAGCGTAAGCCCGGCGGCGGACACCTGGTACGTCGCGCGGGTCGAGGGCACAAAGCCCATGTTCCCCGTCTATCCCGGCGCGCGTCCCTACTCGTTCACCAACCCCGTGTACGTTGACGCCGACGGCAACGGCGCCTTCGACCCGCCCCTGAGTTTCCCCTGATCGCACAGCGCCGGACAGCCCCGCGGAACGCCGCGCCGGAAAATGAACCTGCGACAACTCGTCTTCTACAAACTCACAATCCAGGGGTACATGAAGCGCGTTCTCGGCAGGACCATCCCGGTCGAAGGCTGGGGCGAGTGGAACGTCCCGCGGCGCGGCGCCGCCCTCCTCATCGCCAACCACAGGTGCTGGCTCGACCCCATTTTCATCGCAATGGTCATGTCCCGCCAGGTGAACTGGGCCGGCGTGGATTTCCATTTCAACATCCCCGCGGTCAGGTGGTTCTGCGAGCAGGCGGGGATCATACCGATCAGCGTCGAGGGGGGAAAGAAGAGCAGGGCTTCGCTCAAGATAGCCGTGGAGATACTCGAGCGAAAGCGCGGCGAACTGGTCGGCATCTTCCCCGAGGGCGTCTCCAACTTCCTCAACCCCTCCATGGACGAGAAGATCATCCGTTTCCACACCGGCTTCGCACGCATCGCCCTCGAGGCGAAGGTCCCGGTCGTGCCCATCGCCGTCATAGGCCACGGCGAAAAGCTGATCGCGGAGGTCCCGGGCTTCGTCGTCGGATGGTTCACCCCCCTCGAGCGCTTCAGGCACGGCGCAAAGATGCTCATATACGAATCGGTCACCGTGAACATCGGCGCCCCGTTCACACTGGAGGAGTATTACGACCGCGGGATCACGAAGGAGACGCTCAGGGAAATAAGCGGCAGGGCGCGGGACACGGTGATCCGGCTTTACGAGGAAAAATCGCAGGCTGCCGCAACCCGCCGCCCTTTAAGAAACCGGCTATAATATCATCAACGCGGACGCCGACCGCGCGCGGCGGAGGCGCGCGGGGAGAGTTCCGGGACAATGCCCGAAAGAAAAAGCCCAAAGCGCGATCTTGTCATCGTCCTCGATTTCGGCGCGCAGTACAACCAGCTCATAGCCCGGCGCGTGCGCGAATGCAGGGTCTACTGCGAGATACACCCCTCCGGCACTCCGGTCGCGGACGTCCTGAAACTGAACCCGAAAGGCATAATCCTCTCAGGCGGTCCCTCCAGCGTTTACTCCCCCGGTTCGCCCTCCGTTCCCATGCGCCTCTTCAACCTCGGAATCCCCATCCTCGGCATCTGCTACGGGATGCAGCTGATGGGCAGGCTCCTCGGCGGCGAGGTGATCGCCGCCGCCACCCGCGAGTACGGAAAGACGGAACTCCACGTGCGCGAGCCGGGAATGCTCTTCAAGGGACTGAACCCCCAGCTTATCTGCTGGATGAGCCACGGCGACGTCGTCAAATCCCCGCCCCCCGGCTTCACCGTCCTCGCGCAGACCCGCAGCACACCCGTCGCCGCCATGTCCCACGACCGCAGGAAACTCCACGCCGTCCAGTTCCATCCCGAAGTCGTTCACACCCCGTGGGGAATCGAGGTCATCAGGAACTTCCTCTACGGCGTGTGCGGGTGCGAACCCTCGTGGGACATGGGGAACTACATTGATTTCATGGTGAAGGACATACGGCGGACTGTGAAGGAGGGCAGGGTCCTGTGCGCGCTGAGCGGGGGCGTGGACTCGGCGGCGACCGCCGCCCTCGTCCACCGCGCGGTGCCGGACCGGCTGACCTGCCTCTTCGTTGATCACGGTCTCCTCAGAGACGGCGAGCCGGAGCAGGTGGTGCGCACGTTCCGCCACAATTTCAAGACCCGCCTCGTACACGTCAGGGCGAAAGAGCGCTTCCTCGGAAAACTGCGCGGCGTCACCGACCCCGAGAAAAAACGCCTCATCATCGGCAACGAGTTCATACGCGTCTTCGAGGAATACGCGAGCAGGTTCGGCAGAATGGACTTCCTCGCCCAGGGCACACTCTATCCCGACGTCATCGAGAGCGCCGCCGCCGGCGCCGGCGGCGCGGCGACCATAAAGACACATCACAACGTCGGCGGCCTGCCCGCCGGGATGAAGCTCAAGCTCCTCGAACCCCTCCGACCACTCTTCAAGGACGAGGTGAGAACCCTCTGCGAACAACTCGGCATACCCCCGGAAATCACCTGGCGCCAGCCCTTCCCGGGTCCGGGTCTGGCGATAAGAATCATCGGGGAGGTCACCGAGGAACGCCTCAGAATCCTCAAGCACGCGGACGGGATAATACTGGAGGAACTGCGGAACGCCAACCTGATGCGCGACGTGTGGCAGGCGTTCGCCGTGCTCCCCGCCGTGCGCACGGTCGGCGTCATGGGCGACCAGCGAAGCTACGAGTACCCCATCGCCCTGAGGGTGGTGACAAGCCAGGACGGAATGACCGCGGACTGGGCGCGGCTGCCCTGGGAACTGCTCGAGCGGATATCCTCGAGAGTCGCCAACGAGGTGAAGGGCGTCAACAGGCTCGTCTACGACATAAGTTCCAAGCCCCCCAGCACTATCGAATGGGAGTGATGTCCCATGAGACGCATACTGACGGAACGCCAGATTCAAAAGCGCGTCAGGGAACTCGCCGCCGAGATTTCAAGGGACTTCGACGGAAAGGAACTGATGCTCGTCGGGGTCATGAAAGGCGCCACAATGTTCATGATGGACCTCTGCCGCCACATCACCGTCCCCGTCTCCTACGACTTCATGGCGGTCTCCAGCTACGGCGAGGCGACGAAGTCCTCCGGCGTCGTGCGCATCATCAAGGACCTCGACGAGCCGGTCGAGAGCGCGCACGTCCTCATCGTTGAGGACATCATAGACTCGGGACTCACGCTTCACTACCTCGTCAACAACCTCCGCAGCCGGAACGTGGCGAGCCTCCGCGTCTGCACACTCCTCGACCGCCCCTACCGCCGCCAGGTGGACGTCAGGGTGGATTACAACGGCTTCACCGTCAGCGACGATTTCGTCGTGGGCTACGGGCTGGATTTCAACCAGAAGTACCGCCATCTGCGGGACATTTTCGCACTTGAATAATTTTTTCAAAGATATTGACAGCCGCACCCGCAGGCGTTATTATCTTTCCTGTTGAGTCGTACGATTTGCACAAACCCCATATCCTCGATTATCAGCGGAAGACACGGTACGTGAACCTCGCAAACCCTACAGAGTAAGAACGGATGAACTAATAGACCATCGCGGAAGTTTCTCTTGCGGACAACGGGCGCCGGGCACACCGGTAAACATTCACACATGTATGTGCTAATCAAGGAGGGTTTACGGTAATGGAATTACAGGAACTCGAGTCGAAGACTGTGCAGGACCTCTGGAAGGTCGCGGCTGAAAACGGGATAAAGTCGCCGCAGAGATACCGCAAACAGGAACTGATCTTCAAGATCATGGAAGTCCAGACCGCCAGGAACGGCTTGATCTTCGAAGAGGGAACCCTTGAACTTCTCAACGAGGGCTACGGCTTCCTGCGCATCAACACCAGCATTGACAGCCTCAAGGACGTCTACGTCTCCGCTTCCCAGGCAAAGCGCTTCATGCTCAGACCCGGCGACCTCGTCTCGGGACAAATCCGACCCCCCAAGGACAACGAGCGCTTTCACAGCCTCCTGAGGGTCGAAGCCGTGAACGGCGTGGACCCCGAACAATCCAAAAACCGCCCCAAATTCGACGAACTCGTTCCCATCTACCCCGACCGCCGCCTCAAGATGGAGTGCGACCCCACTGACATTTCACCACGGATTATTGACATCATCGCACCGGTCGGACGCGGTCAGCGCGGTCTCATCGTCTCACCCCCCAAAGCCGGCAAAACCATCCTCCTCAAGAAAATCGCCAACAGCGTCACAACCAACCACCCCGACGTCGTCCTCATGGCTCTCCTCATTGACGAGCGCCCCGAAGAAGTCACCGACTTCAAAAGATCGGTCAAGGGCGAAGTCATCAGCTCCACATTCGACGAGCGACCCGAACACCACATCTCCGTCGCCGAACTCGTCCTCGAACGCGCCAAAAGAATGGTGGAAATCGGAAAAGACGTGATAATCCTCCTCGACAGCATCACCCGCCTCGCGCGCGCGTACAACCTCGTCGTCCCCCCGAGCGGCAGAACCCTCTCCGGCGGGCTTGACCCAAACGCCCTCCACAAACCCAAGCGCTTCTTCGGCGCGGCGCGCAACATCGAGGGCGGCGGAAGCCTCACCGTCATCGCCACCGCACTCATCGAAACAGGCAGCCGCCTCGACGAGGTCATCTTCGAGGAGTTCAAGGGCACAGGCAACATGGAGCTTCAGCTCAACCGCACCCTCGCCGACAAGCGCATCTTCCCAGCAATTGACATCGTCAAATCCGGCACAAGGCACGAAGAACTCCTCTACTCCAAGGAGGAACTCGAAAAAATCTGGAAACTCAGAAGAATCATTAACGCACTCGACGAAACACAGGCGACCGAACTGGTCATTGACCGCATGACCAGCATGCGCACCAACGAGCAGTTCCTCAACTCCATTCAGTACGTCACCACCTGAACTTGATCTTCTCACCCGGTGCGCTATCATATATTCCTCGTATGAACCGGAAAGGAAGGACGGAAAGGTGAAACAGGGAATCCACCCAGAATATCACGACGCCGCCGTGAAGTGCGCCTGCGGCGAGGAATTCACCGTCGGCTCCACGCGAAGCGAAATCAGGCTCGAAGTCTGCTCCAGGTGTCACCCCTTCTTCACCGGCAGACAGAAATACGTGGACACGGCAGGAAGGGTTGACAAGTTCTTCCGCAAGTACGGCGACCTCTCCAAAAAGAAGAAAAAGAAAAAACGCGCCCCAGCCGAAGAGCAAGCCGCGGGCGCCCGCACGGGTGAACACGAACCCGCTCGGACGGAAAACCTCGAAGACGAATATGCCCCCGCCACCCCCGGCGGACGGGATGACGAACCGCAGCACGCCGGCGCGGACGACAGCCCACTCTCCTCCGCCGCCGATTCCTCCGCCGCCGAACGCGACACCGAAGCTTAGACGGACGCTTATACAGTTTCCCCGCCTGAATGGGAAAACACGAAAAACGAGCCTCGCCTCCAGGCGGGGCTTCGATGTTATAGGAACCTACGGATGAATATCACGCCCGAAATACGCGGAAAACTCGAAAACATGGAAAAACGCCTCGCCGAACTGGAACGCCGCATGGCGGCGCCCGACGCCGCGCGCAATAACGGCTTCCGCGACGCCGCACGCGAATACAACCGCCTCGCTCCCCCGGTCTCCGCCTTCAGGGAACTCCTGGACGTCGAGCGCGAAACCTGCAAGTGCGAAGAGCTTCTGCGGACCGAAACCGAGGAGGATGTCCTCAGGCTCTGCCGCGACGAACTCAAAACCCTGAACGCCAAAAGAGAGAAAAAGGAAAACCTCCTCGCCGAACGCCTGTCGGACGCCGTGGCGCCTGACGTGAAAAGCTTCATCATGGAAATACGGAGCGGCGCCGGCGGCAGCGAAGCGGCGTTGTTCGCGGGCGACCTCTACCGGATGTACACGCGGTACGCCGAGAAAAAAGGATGGCGGACCGAAAACCTCAGCTCGCACCCCACCACCCTCGGAGGCTTCAAAGAGGTCGTCTTCGCCGTGAACGGCGCGGGCGCCTACGCCGCGCTCCGCTACGAGAGCGGCGTCCACCGCGTCCAGCGCGTACCCGTGACCGAGTCCGGCGGGCGCATACACACCTCCACCGTCACGGTCGCCGCACTTATCGAACCCGACGAGATCGAGGTGCGCCTTGACCCCTCCGACGTCCGCGTGGACACCTTCCGCTCATCCAGCGCCGGCGGACAGCACGTCAACAAGACCGACTCCGCCGTCCGGATCACTCACCTCCCCTCCGGCATGGTCGTCGAATGCCAGGATGAACGCTCTCAGCACCAGAACAGGGAAAAGGCGTTCAGGCTCCTCAGGGCGCGCCTCATGGAAAAGCTCCGCGCCGAGCAGCAGGAAAAGCTCGCGCGCGAAAGACGCTCACAGGTCGGCTCCGGCGACAGAAGCGAACGCATCCGAACCTACAATTTCCCCCAGGGGCGCGTCTCCGACCACCGCGCGGGCGTCACCCTTTACCGCCTCCAGGAACTCCTCGACGGCGGTCTCGACGAACTGCTCGAACCCCTCAGGCGTGCACTCCGCGCAAAAGAAATAGAGGAAAAACTCGCCGACGTCTGACACCACGGCGCCATGAACATCCTGACCGCTCATCAGAACCTGACCGGTTACCTCCGCAAACGCTCCGTCGAAAGCCCCGGGCTTGCCTCCGAAATCATCATCTCCCACGCCCTCGCAATCCCCAGGATTCAAATCTACGCTTCCTTCGAGCGCACGCTCGCCGACGGCGAGAAAGACCTCATCCGCGCACTCGCCAGAAGGGTCGCCGACGGCGAGCCTATCCAGCTCGTCGTCGGCAGCGCCCACTTCCTCGGGCGAACCTTCATCGTCCAGCCCGGCGTATTCATTCCGCGTCCCGAAACCGAAGTCCTCGTCGAAACGGTAATACGGCTCCTCGAGGACGGGGCGTCCGGCGACGTCAGCTTCCTTGACATCGGCGCCGGCTGCGGCGTTATCGCCGTGAGCCTCCTCCTGCGCTTCGACACCGCCGCCGCCACGGCGACCGACGTCTCCCCCGCCGCGCTCGCCCTCGCCGCACGCAACGCCCAGGCGCACGGGGTCCTCCACAGGCTCACCCTCCTCGAAGGGGACGCCTTCGCTCCGCTGACCGGCGACCCCCCGCCGCTCTTTCACTGCATCGTCTCGAACCCCCCATACGTTAAAACCGCCGAGATTCCGGCGCTCGACGCCCTCGTCAGGGACCACGACCCGAGAACCGCCCTCGACGGCGGGGACGACGGGCTTGAAACGATTCGCAAAATCGTCACCCAATCCCCCCACTTCCTCGCCCCCGGAGGGCTGCTCGCCCTCGAAGTCGGCGCCGGTCAGGCGGAACCGACGCTCGAATGCTTCCGGGCGGCGGGCATCGCCGGAACGCGCGCCCACCGCGACCTTGCGGGCATCGAAAGGGTGATCACCGGATGGAAAAAGTGAAAACCTGGATCGTCCGCCGCGAAGACCTCGATCGAAACCTCGCACGGATAGCGGAACGCGTCGCCGATGGCGCGATCGTAGTTTACCCGACCGACACCGTCTACGGCATCGGTGCCTCCCCGGCGCGCCCGGAGAGCATAAAAACGATCTACCGCATCAAGCGGCGCACGCTCAAGAAACCCATGGCGCTGCTGATAAACGACGCGGCGAAAGCGGGCGACTACGCCGTGATCACCTCGGAAGCGAAGCGCCTCATGGAAAGGTTCTGGCCAGGTCCCCTGACCATCGTCTTCCCCGCTAAAAAGGGAGCGGTCCCGGCGGCGGTGAACAACGCCGGGGATTCAATCGGCATCAGGATGCCCTCGTGCGAGACGTCCCTGAGCCTGATCGCCGCCTGCGGCGGCGTCCTGGCGACCACGAGCGCCAACACCAGCAGCATGGACGACGCGGTCACCTTCGAGACCGCGCGCGCTTACTTCGACGGAACGGTCGAGATCATGATCGACGGCGGAAACTCCCCGGTGGGCATCCCCTCCACCGTTGTCAGCTGCGCCGACGACGGAGTCGCCGTCATCCGCGAGGGCTTCATATCCGAGGCGCGGATCAGAGAGTGCTGCTCTTGAGGGGCCGCCGCCGCGCTTCGCGACGGGCGCGGCGGCGGAGCGCCGGCGGAAAACCGGAAACGCCGCGATTTTCACGGACGCTCGTTGCGTATATAATTGACTTCGCGGAGAAGCATCCTCTCTCGGGCGGTGAATCAGATGCAGAACTTGATGAACGGAGAAACGGTGCGCCTGGAGCGCAGGTTCAACCTCGTCCCTTACGTCGTCCTCATGGTGTACTTCTTTTACCGGTTCCAGGAGAATTTCGGACCGACATGGAACGGCATCCCCGGTGTGGCGCCCTCGCTCGCCGCCATGATTCTCATCTCGCTCACTTACGCGAGAACGAGGTTCGTCATCACGGACCGGCGCGTGATAATGAACCTCGACTTTTTCATCTTCAGGCTCAGAAAATGGATCCCGGTCGAGAACGTGGTGTGCGTCGGGCGCATGGATATCCCCCTCGCGGAAAAGCTCCTCGGAAGAAACGTCGGAATGATTATCTTTTACGGCTCGGGAGCGTTGTCGCTCGTGTTCTTCCCGCTCGTCACGGACCCCGCCGGGATCGAGGAGGTTTTCGAACGGGCGCGCCCGGGCGCGGTCCCCGATGAGCCTGTCCCGGCGGCGCCGGAGGACGCGGCGGAAAAGATAACGGTGGACAAAAAACCCCACGTTCATGCAACGGAAACCCCGGAGCCTTCGCGGGAAGAACGCGAACCGCAGATGACCGGGGAAGAAAAACCCGCGGTGACCTGTCCCGAGTGCGGCGCCGGCGTGCCCCGCGGCTTGAAATTCTGCAGAAAGTGCGGAACGAAAATCTGATCGCAGCCGCCGGCAAAGCATTTTATAAGTGAAATCTTGCGCAAAACTGCAAAGATTTTGAAGAGAATGATGAATCTAAAATGTCGAATTTCGAATCTAAAATGAAAAACAAAAGCCATAATATTCTTGAAACTGGTTTTATTCCGACTTCTACATTCTGCATTGGTAATTCTACATTCTACATTTGCTTTTTGTCCTTTTTGGTTCCGGCTATGCCGTGTTAGGGAGGAAAAACCATGAAACGGCTCATTAATTTCATCCTCATGCTCGCCCTCGTGGGATGCTTCGCCGCGGGCGGGATGCTGCTCAGAATGAACACCGGCGCCGCCGCGGAAAAGTCCAGCATCGGCTTCGTTGACTCGGACCTGGTACTCCAGAATTACAAGCCAACGGTCGCCGCCACAAGCAAGCTGGACGCCCTCAAGGAGGCGCGGGAAAGAGACCTCCGCCAGACGATGATCGAAAAGTTCGGCACCGACGACCTCGCCGCGATCAGCGGGGAGAACCGCAGCAGGGCGGACACCCTGATCGGCGAAGCCGGAAAGAAATTCGACGCGGAGGTTGACCTGATAAGGGAGCGCGAGTGGACGCCCGCCGTGGAGAAAATCCATCGCTCAATCGAGAAGGTCTCGCTCAAAAAAGGACTCTCCATCGTCCTCTCCAGCGAAGCCGTCCTCTACGGCGGCGTGGATATAACACAGGACGTCATGGAGGAACTTCTGAAAGAATGAAGCTCCAGTCCGCCGCCACGATGCTGCTCTGCCTCGCCGCCGCCGCCGCGGGGTACCTCTTCCCACTCCGCGCGGGCGCCCACAGAGTGGGTTTCGCGGACACAGACCGCCTCATGCGCGCGGACGAGTTCGTCCAGTCCGCCATCAGGTTCTCGGAACGCTTGAGGGACGCCGCATCGGATGCGGATAAAAACCTCCCCGACCCGGCGATCCTTATCAGGCTCTCGTCCGAATCCGGGCGCGCGGCAAAGGGCTTCGCCTCCAGATTCCACATGCTCCGCGCAGCCGTGGAAGCCGAGACGCGGGACGTCTTCCGCTTCGAGTCACAGACGCTCGTGACCGAATTCAACCGCCAGGCGGAAACGGAATACGGGAACGCCCTGCGCAGGGTTGAAAAACTGTACGGCGAGGCGCTCAGCGACACCGGCGAAACCCTGCCAGGCAGCCTGACGTACCGCCTCTTCAACCTGAAACTCAAACTGAAGACCCTCACCCGCGACCAGCTCGCACTCTCGGAAATCGAGGAGCGCAAAGTCGCCGAACAGGCGGCGGCGCTCGAGAGTCTCCTCGAAAAGCGCCGCTCACTGCTCCGGCAGGCGGCGCTCGAACGGTACGAAGCAGACGTTGACAGAACGCGCGACGAAACTCTCGCCGAATACGAACGGCGCAGAGCCGAACTGGAAGACCGGCTCCGCGCACGTCTCGGTGAACTGGAGGGCGTCGTCGCGCAGCTCCTCGAAAGCCTCGGCGCCGAAACGACGGACATGGCGGACGAGAGCCGGGACTTCCGGCGCCGGGTGCATGAAAGTCTCCGGCGTCTCGAAGAAAACCGCGCGTCGCGGCGGGAGGCGCCGCCGCCCCTTGACCAGCGCCGCCTTTTCATCGAAAGCCTGAGGACTGAAGCCGGCAGCGTGGCACAGAGACTGCGCCTCGCGCTACTCGTGGATAAGCCCGTGTGGCACGCGCGCGGCGTGACGGACTGCACGGAGCGCTTCGAGCGAAAGGAGACGCCGTGAAACTCGCCGACCTGTGCCGCGCCGTGGGCGGCTCGCTCGAGGGAAACGGTGACGTGGAAATCCGCGAAGCGTGCCCGCTGGACGAGTGCAGGGACGGGTGCGTGACGTTCGTCGAGCGCCGGGCGGACGCCGGGAAACTGACGGGCAGGAACGCCGGGGCTGTCATCTGCCCGAACGATTTGAACCTGAAAGGGCACAACCTCGTCCGCGCCGCCAACCCCAAACTCGCATTCGCGCGCGCCCTGAAAGTTCTCTATCCGCCGCCCGAACCGCAGCGCGGCGTCCATCCCTCGGCGCACGTCCACGGGACGGCGCGCCTCGGCGAGAACGTCTCCGTCGGCGCCAATTCCGTCATCCATCCCGGCGCCGGGATCGGGAACAATACGCTGATCCACCCGAACGTCTTCATCGGGGAGAACGCCCGGATCGGCGCCGACTGCGTCATCCACCCGACCGCGTGCGTTCTGCGCGGCTGCGTCCTCGGAGACCGCGTGATTCTCCACTGCGGCGCGGTCATCGGCGCGGACGGCTTCGGATACGCCAAAGATGGCGAACGCCACTCGAAGATTCCCCAGGTCGGAAACGTGATCATCGGGAACGACGTGGAAATCGGCGCGCACTCGGCGGTTGACCGCGCGACGCTCGGCGCCACCATCATCGGCGACGGCACGAAAATAGACAATCACGTCCAGATCGGACACAACGTCAAAATAGGAAAAAACTGCATCCTCTGCGGGCAGGTCGGCGTCGCCGGCAGCTGCGAGATTGGCGACGGCGCGGTCCTCGCCGGTCAGGCGGGAATTTCCGACCACGTGAAAATAGGCGCGCGGGCGATCATCGGAGGGCAGGCGGGCGTCATCTCGGACGTCCCCGATGGGGCGTTCTACTCGGGCTATCCCGCCGCCCCCCACCGGGAAGCCATGCGCCTTCTCGCCGCCCTCAAAAGACTCCCCGATATCGAAAAAAAACTCGAAGCCCTTCTCAACAAACAGAACGGGAAACGCGCAGACTGAATCCCGCCTCTCACGCCTCGCCGCGCCAGGAACCGTAATCCCCCCTCGCTGTACCGCCGTCCCCCGGTCTTTCAGTGGGACATCCTCGCCTCCGCTTCGTCCGGCGGAGGCTCCACCTCGCTGTACCGCCGTCCCCCGGTCTTTCAGTGGGACAGGCTTCCAGCCTGTCATTTCGTTTTACTTCCAAATTCTGCATTGGACATTCTGCATTTCCTTTTTGCGCAATTACCCCCGCCCCGAACATTGGGACGATACTAAATTTTTTTGAAGAAAATGGGATTTTATTTAGTATTAAAACCATGTCGCGGTCGTCTCTTTGTCCTTGCCGGGCGGCGCGGGGGCTTGTCCCCGCGGGATTGTTTTTTCTGCTTTCCTCCGCCTTCGCCGGGGCGGAACGGGCGTCGCCGCGGGGCGCGGGTGAACAGCCGCCGCCCGGCTTCGTGGCGGATACACTCTCTCTCACCGTGTCCGGCAGGGACGTCCCCCGGAGCGTCGTCTATTCCCATCTGAAGAGAAAATTAGCCCGGTCGGTCCAGCTTCAGCCCGGCGCCGCGTACTCGCTCCTTCTCGAGGAAAAAAACGTCCCGTTCGTTTCCTTTCCACTGAACTCGCGGCTCAGCTTCGCCGCGCCGGTGAGGCTTTCGGGGAACGGCTACCGGGAAATCACGCGCAGTGTGAACGTGATCGTCAGGAACCTCGTTCTGGAGGACGTCCCCGGTCCGGCGTTTTTTCACGTGAGCAATTCCCCCGAGGAAGTGGGAAGGGCGGGGAAGTTTTTCGACGGCGAACTCGGCAGGCTCGAGGGCGCGCGGTTCCTTTTTCACCATAAGAACGTCTCCGGCTCGACGCTCTATTTCGTGTTCGTGCTCGAAAATCGCCACGACGTTCCGGCGGAGGTCGCCCTCACCGCGCCGCAGGCGGGGATCGCGCGCAGCGAAATGAAAGCGGGGCACAAAGCCGCCGCGGGGTTTCTCACCGCGGCTCACGACGGCGTGCGCGTCTTCGAGGAACTGCCCCCCGGCGCGCAGCTTGTGGCGTACAGGGAAACGTTTCCGCCCGGGGAAACCCTGAGCGTTCTGTGCGAGGCGGTCGTCACCGGGGGCAGGGGGGTCCGCGTGTCGGCGAGACTCCTTTCCGGGTATCTCGACGACGAGAGGATAGACGGCGTGATTGACGGGCTGGACGCGAGGCGTGCGCGGGGGGTGTTCCCCGCTCCCGCGGTGGAGAAGTCCGCCGGTTTCACCGCGGGCGGGGCATGGACTTACCTTTCCATCGGCGACGACCCGCTCCGGGAGCTGACGAACGGCGGCGCCCTTATGGGAAACTACGGCGTGACCCACAGAATGAGGGTGACGGTCTTCAATCCGGGGAAAAGCGCCGAGAAGGTGAAGATATTCTTTTTCCCGGGCGCCGGACCCGCCTCGGGCACGTTTTTCATAGACGGCGAACGGGTCGAGATTCCGAACGCGAAAGGCTCCGAGACGGTGGAGCTTAAAACCCTGCGGTTCGAACCCGGCGAGCGGCGCGAAGTCGTTGTGGAAACGATGCCCGAACCAGGCTCGTACTATCCAGCGCGGATAGTCTTCGGCGCGAGGGCGGCGGGCGATGGAAGAACATCTGCAACGGACGATTAACCGGACGGTAAGCTGGAACGGCGTCGGAGTCCACACCGGTGAGACGGTGGAAATGACGGTGGAACCGGCGCCACCCGGCGCCGGGATCGTCTTTGAAACGGCCGGCAAAAGGGTCCGCGCCGACGCCTCGTCCATCGCCCAGTCGGAAAGAAACACAACGCTGTCCGGCGACGGCGTCACGATTCACACCGTCGAGCACGTCCTCGCGGCGCTGTGGGGAATGGGGGTGGACAACGCCCTCGTGCGCGTCTCGGCGCCCGAACCGCCGGCGATGGACGGCAGCGCGATGCCCTTCGTTGAAAAAATCGAAGAAGCCGGACTTAAAATTCAGCATGAAAAGCGGCTTTTCATAAAAATAGACCAGCCCGTTTACCTCTTCGACCCCGGCGCGGACACAGGTATGATCGCCGTCCCCTATCCGAGCTTCAGGGTGACGTACGTGCTCGACTACACCCATCCGCTGATCGGCAGCCAGTGCTTCGAAGCCGAAATGACGCCCGCGAATTTCGCGGCGAAGATCGCGCCGGCGAGAACCTTCGTTCTCGAAGGGGAGGTGCAGGAACTGATAGCAAAGGGTCTCGCGAGGGGGGGATCGCCGGATAACGCCGTCGTCTTCCACGAAAACAGGACGTCGTCGCGGCTCAGGTTCGAGAACGAGCCTGCAAGACACAAAATGCTCGACATCGTGGGCGATTTCGCACTCCTCGGAAAGAGACTGAAAGGGCACGTGATCGCCGAACGCACCGGACACGCCCACAATCACGCTTTTGTGAAGGAAATTATAGCCAGATGCGGGCATAAACGGGAAATATAAGTAATAAACAAACATTATCATCTCTTTTCCCCGCATTTCATTCAATTGTCCCATAAAGCTCCATTATTCGTAATTTCATAAGTTGATCTTTATCGGGAATATATTTCAAATGGGAATGGAGTGTCCGTGATTCCGCTTGCATGGAAATCCATGAGACCGCGATACTGCATGACGGCGCCAAACTCGGAAATGGCGTTCGCATCGGCGCGTTCTCGGTCGTCGAGGGCGGAACCGTCATCGGAGACGGGACGACGCTCCACACGGGAGTCATCGTGAGAAAAGGAACACATATAGGTAAAGACTGCACGGTTCATCACGGCGCGGTCCTCGGAGGCGAACCCCAGGACGTGAAATTCAAAGGCGAGAACAGCTACCTCAAAATCGGGGACAGAACCTGCATAAGAGAGTACGTCACGCTCAACCGCGCCACCGGCGAAGGCTGCGAAACGGTGATCGGCGACGACTGCTTCATAATGGCGTACTCGCACGCCGGACACAACTGCCGTGTGGGCGACGGCGTGAGCATGGCAAACTGCACCGCCCTCGGCGGTCACGTCGCCGTCGGAAACGGCTCTTTCATCGGCGGCTACTGCGGCATACACCAGTTCGTAAGGGTCGGCGATCACGTCATGGTCGGCGGCGGATGCTTCGTTTTCGAGGACGTACCCCATTACATGATGGTCGCCGGCGGCTACAGGGCTTCGGTCTGCGCGCTGAACACGGTGGGACTCCAGCGCGCGGGGTTCGACCAGGAAACGAGAAACGAACTCAAAAGAGCCTACCGCCTCATTTACCTCTCGGACTTGCCCAAAGTCAGGGTGATCGAGACACTGAAAAACGATTTTTCACAGAGGGAGACCATCGGAAACCTAATAGATTTCCTCGAAAAGAGCGACAGGGGCGTGTCCAGAAAACCGGGAAAATCCCGAGCCGGGGAGCGTGCGTCATGAAAGTAGCCGTCATCGGCGTCGGAAAAATGGGGATAAACCACGCGAGGCTCTTCAGCAGGATGAAGAAGGTCGAACTCGTGGGCGTCGCCGACATTAACGAGACCCTCGTGCACGGCGTCGCGGCGGAGTTCAAAACAAGGGCGTTCGTTGACTACCGCAGACTGCTGAAGCTGAAACCCCACGCCGTGAGCGTCGTCGTCCCCACGTCACTACACAGGGAAGTCACGCTCGACGTCCTGGACGCCGGATGCCACGTCCTCGTCGAAAAACCCATCTCCGTCACCGTGGAGGACGGCAGGGAAATGATAAGGGCGGGACACAGAAGGGGACTCAAACTCCTCGTCGGTCACGTGGAACGCTTCAACCCCGCGGTGAACATATTGAAGGAAATCCTCGACGACGGGATGCTCGGCGACGTGGTCTCCATCACAACCAAAAGGGTGGGACCGTACGACCCCAGAGTGGGAGACTCCGGAATTATCCTCGACCTCGCCCCCCACGACATTGACATAATCTCCTACCTCTACGGCGACAGGGTCAAAGAAGTCTACGCGATAGCCGGTCAGGCGTTTCACACCCAGGAAGACCACGCCACGCTGATGCTCAAGTTCCGCCGCGGCGCCGCGGGCGTCATTGAGACAAGCTGGCTGCCGCCCAACAGAGTGAGGAAACTGAACGTCGTCGGCAAATTCGGCGTGGCGACACTCGATTTCATCGAACAGCGCGTTGTGGTCTACGACAAAAACTGGGCGCGGGAAGCCAAGGTGGAAAAGCAGGATTCGCTCAAAAACGAACTCGAATACTTCGTGCGGCTGGTTCAGAACGGCGAACAGCCGGTGGTGACGGGCGAGGACAGCCTGCACGCCCTCTCCGTCGCCCTCACAGCCGTCGAATCCGCCGCCACCGGAAAAGTGCTGAAAGTCCCTTACACCAGAATACCGGAGCCTTCGGCGCAGCCACTGAAAGTGGTTCGCGACGCCAACGCCTGATCCTTCAGGATTATTTCCAACCCTTTTTAAGCGTTACTAACGAGAGCATTTTATGCTGGACATCCGGAAAATCCCGGAAATGCGCCCCTTTTTACCACGGAAGCACGGAAACACGGAAAAATAAAAGAATGATTGACCACGGAATCACGGAAACACGGAAAATTTACAGTGCGCCTGCGGCGCATGTAACACCTTTTTCTCCTCGTCAACGACAGCATTTTATGCTGGACATCCGGAAAATCCCGGAAATGCGCCCCTTTTTACCACGGAAGCACGGAAACACGGAAAACTTACAGTGCGCCTGCGGCGCATATAACAACTTTTTCTCCTCGCTTCTGTGTTTCAATGATTTTCATTTCACAACTCTTTTCACCTGCTGTTCGATCTTATTATTTTTCCGTGCTTCCGTGCTTGTGAACTTTCGTACTTTTTGATTCCCGCTCCACGGAGGAAGCTTTAAAGGCAAATGAATTTTATGTATGTCCGATGCAAATCCGATCATGCGAAAAACAGTATGCGCGAAGCCCCTTGGAGTGC
>JBFMFE010000154.1:0-5513 GCA_040752295.1 bacterium | reverse complement strand
CGGTGTTTGCACACCGCACTCCAAGGGGCTTCGCGCATACTGTTTTTCGCATGATCGGATTTGCATCGGACATACATAAAATTCATTTGCCTTTAAAGCTTCCTCCGTGGAGCGGGAATCAAAAAGTGCGAAAGTTCACTTATTGACGGGAGCGTGAAATACTTCCAATCTTTGCCTTCCTCTGCGTCTCTGCAGTGGATGGAAATGTTTTTTGCTTCCCGTGGTAACTAAAAAACCTCGGCAGGCGCCGCCTGAACCGTTTATCCCGATATCTCAGGGAGTTTCCATCTGTTTCAGAAGCGACGCAGCGCCGGGATGCCGGGGGAATCTCCTCTTCGCGTCGAGAAGCGCCTCGCGGGCTTCGGCTTCCATGCCGCAGTTGTAATACCGCGAGGCCAGCAGAAGGCGTACGTCGGGGTCGCCCGGCTCGAGCGCGACGACCCTCTCCAGCGCCGTAACGGCGTCGTCGCACCCGGTGAGTGACCCGAACATGTCCGTGAGGCGGTAACCGGGGTCCATCTTCCGCGCTTCCTCGAAGACCTCGAGCGCCGATTCGATCCTCCCGATGTTCCTGTAGAGCACGCCCAGGTTGTGGAAAAAGGCGAGGTTGTCCGCCGGAAAATCGGAGATGAGCGACTTCAGCTCGATTTCAAAAAGTCGCATCATCCCGCACTCGTGGTAGTCCGTCGCCAGTTCGACGCGCACGTCCATCCTGTCCGGGACCAGCGTCTTCGCAAGCTCTGCGTGCTCGATCGCCTTCGGACAGTTCTTTTCGGCAAGGTACAAGCGCGACAGGTTGATCTGCGCCTCGAAGTACGACGGCTTCAGGACGATGGCGAGCTGGTAGAAGCGCTTCGCCGCCTGCGTGTTCTGCACTCCGACGTAAGCCGTGCCGAGGTTGTGCGCGTACCGCGGGTTTTCGGGGTCGAGCGCGGCGGCGGCGAGCCAGTACTTTATCGCCGCTTCCGTCGAGCGGCGCGTCTGCCGCCTGAAGTACGTCGCCGCAAGCTGATCGTAAAGCTCCGGGCGGTCGGGCGCGAGGCGGACGGCTTTCTTCTGGAGCGCCACGGCCTTCTCGAACTCGCCCAGCGCGAGCAGGCACGTCCCCTTGTTCGCAAGCGGGTCGGGGTAATCGGGCTTCAGCTCCAGGGCGCGGTCGAACTCCCGGACGGCTCTCCCCAGCGCCTCGCCGCTTCCAGCGGAGACGCCGTAGTGCATGAACAGCGTCCCGCGCTCGTTGTGTATGGACGCGATGTTTTCGAGGCTCACCGCGTCCGTCCCCTCGTCCGTCTCCCACTCGACCGGCGAATCCTCCGCGAAGAACTCATCGTCACCCGCGACCACCTCCGCGGGGACGAGCCTGTAGATCAACCCCGCCGGAACCGTGGCGATGCCCAGCTCGGGCGGAATGAACAGGAAATCGGTGAAAAAGTCCGTCGTCGCCCCGATGTTGTTCCTCATGAGCTGCGCGGCGTACCTTATCCGCGAGTCGCTCCGCGCCTCGAACAGGTCGCGTTCCTCAGGCTCGGGCACGAAGGGCGGAAAATCCAGCCGCGCGTACTTTCCTTTAAGCTGCCTCACCTTCCACTCGAACGACAGGAACGACACGGGGATGATCGCCGCCCCCTTTTCGCGCAGCTCACGGTTCTCGCACTCCTCGAAATACTGGAGAATGGACGGAGTCTGAAGCCCGATGAAGATGATGCTCCCGGGGTCGAGCGACCTGACGATGCCCGCTCCGAGCCGGTGCGCGTGATCGCTCCCGTTCATGACGAACGAGCCGAGGTTCGGCGCCCTCAGAACCAGAACCGCCGCGACGAATGCGTACACCGGCGCAGCCAGCATCCGCCGCCAACCACCGCCCCGCAAAATCCGCAGCGATAACAACCACGCCACGCCGTACGACGCGAAGACGCTCACGGCAAGATACACCGGAATCCGCAGCGACTCCGGCTTCCCGTGCTCGATCAGAACCGACCCAGCGAAATTCAGCGCCGACGCGACCAGCAGCGTCAGAAACAGCCTCACGTTCCTGATACCCAGAAAAACGAACCCAAGCGCCGCAACGGGAACGAGTACGGGCGGAAACTGCGCGAAAATCTCCTCCGGCTTCATTCGCCTGAAAAGCTCCACGACGTCCCCGGGAAGCGTCGCCGAATAGCCCCTGAGCAAAAGAAGCGACGCGAAATTCGCAGGCGTCTCCGGGTCCCACCAGTCGGCGCCGGGACCGCGCGCGGAAAACAGCGGCACGCAGGCGTACACCAAAAGCCCCGCGGCAAACGCGAACACCGCACACGAAACCTCCCTCAACAACGGCTTCAGGCGGTTCTCCGCGTCGAACGCCGAATAGACAACGTACAGGACCAGCGCAACCGGCGCCGCCCACAGCAGAACGCCGAGCGGAACAGCGAAACGCCCCAGCGCCCCGTACGAGCGGAAAAGCGCGTAAACGTACCACGCGAACAAAACAAACAGTACGGCGGCGGCGGCGCGCAATCCCCTCTCGGGCTGGAAAAAAATATAGACCAGCGCGCCCGCAAGGACGAACGTCATGAGCACGTGGTGCGCAAGCCCGAGCGCAAGCACAAAAAAGGCTGCGTACACCGCCGTGCGGCGCCCCTCCGCGTCGTGGCGCGATATCAGCAGAAGCGCCGCCCCGAACAGGCACGCGTGCAGCCCGTAAACCTCCGCGAAAAGCGACGCCTTCACGAACGCAGGCGTCGTGGCGATGAGCGCCGCCCCAGCGGCGGACGCGAACAGTCGCCCCGTCAGCGTCAGCATTAAGTAGAACAGAAGAACGAGCGCGACGGACGAGAAGATTATGGAAACGAAGTGCGCGCGGAAGGGAAACGGCGCCAGCGGCAGCGCCGCGGCGGCGCGCCCGGCAAGCGACATCAAAGGATAGCCGGGCGAATGCGACGTCCCCAGCGTGCACGCCACGGTCGTGAACTCCGCGCTGTCACCCCAGTACAGCGACGGCGCCGCGCCGAACACAAGAAACCCCGCAAACCCGAGAAAAAGCGCCGCCCCCGCCGCCCCGGCGTGCCTTGCGTTAATCGAGCGCGACGTCCGCACCCTTATAGCTTCCTCCCTCATCTCCGGATTGTTCGTGAAGCGTGAAATAATTCGGGCCATCACGGCGTTTTCACTGTGCGCCGCATCTTATTGCCGGGAGCGTTGAATATTTCCATTTTCAACTTTCCTCCGTGCTCTCCGCGCCCCTGCGTGAATGAAAGTATTTTTCAGTCCTCGCAGCGCTTTCCCGTTCTTCGCGCCCCTTTGCGGCTGAAGTTTTTTTCAACGTAACGCCGGGCCGCCGCCCGGCACAATTTTACAACCCTTAACCCCAAGGCACAACCGACCTGACTAGTAATGAAAAAAGTCATTCCGCATGACTTGCACGACTGTGGTTTACAGGGAATCGCCGCTCAAGTACAATATTTTAAACTTGTTCCTTTCGTTGCTCGAAACTGTGGTTTACAGGGAATCGCCGCTCAAGTACAATTGATATGGATATTAGGATTAATGATAAGGTACTGTGGTTTACAGGGAATCGCCGCTCAAGTACAATGTCGAGAAGGTAGAAGGTTCCGTCGCCCAGACTGTGGTTTACAGGGAATCGCCGCTCAAGTACAATTACTCCGCGCGCGTCCGCCTCAGCGTGTCAACTGTGGTTTACAGGGAATCGCCGCTCAAGTACAATAGACCAGTAAAAAACCCGCCTGACAGGCGGGTTTTTTACTGGTTTTTTTTCAGAAAAGCATAAGCTGTTCCGGTTTCTTCTCTGACTTCACGCGGGTTTTTCCGAGAAACACCTCCATTTTTCCGAACTGCCTGTCAGTCACAGACATCACCCTCACCTGACCGTCGGGAGGCAGGCGCGCCTTTATGCGGTTCCGGTAGGTCGAGGCGGCGTCCTCGCTCGCGCAGTACCGGGCATAAACGGAATACTGGAGCATCGTGAAGCCCTGATTGAGCAGCCTTTTGCGGAAGAGCGTGTAGCTGCGGCGGGATTCTTTTGAGTCCACCGGCAGGTCGAACATGACAAAGAGCCACACGGTTTTGTATTCAGATAAAGAGATTCTTTTCAAAGATACACCATGTTGAGAATTCACCGCTAAGTCACAAAGCGCACAAAGTTCACCAAATAATCATATCTCCGGCAATATCATCTTTTTTCTTTTTCCCGCGAGTACGGCGGCGAGGCTGGATGCCGCACGGGAAGCAATGTCGAAGAGTGAGCGCATCTCTCCATCGAGTTCGTATTTCTTTGCAAGAACATCGAGAAGCTCGGCTTTTGCGTCCGCGTCAAGCGGCGTGTCCCACCCCATGCTCTCGCAGTAGAGGACGACAGCGCGGTCAACGATGGTGCGGAAGGGTTCCATAAGGTCCGAGGCGAGGCGGAAGGTGTCGTAGCGGTTGGAGTGATGGAGTCCCAGAGAAGGGTGGAGACCGGAAGCGCAGACGGCACGGACGACGACGGCGCGCAGGACGGCGTAACCGTAGTTGAGGAGGTTGTTGGGACCGCCCGCTGCGCGGTCGCGGACGAAGCCTGGGTCGTCGAAGAGAAGTTGCCAGTATCGGCGGGCTGCCTGCGCCTCGAGGTTTTCTGGGTCTCCTGAGCGCACGCGTGCTGCCATCGCTGTCAGCCCCGCGTTATTTCCACGGATTTCTTCGAGTAGGCGTCCCTGCGCTCGGATTTTGGCGGCGACTATCTGTTTCCAGAGTTGTTTTCGGAGGGGCAGCGGGGCGGCGGCCTGAATTGTGAACCGCTCTGCCTGAGTGAAGTGTCCCTGAAGCGGCAGGAGCATTGCAGCGGGTAGGCGGAGGTCGTCGCAGACGATGAGAGCAGCGCCTGCGTTTGCGAGTCCGGCTGCGGCGGCGCGTGTGAAGGTGACGCGGGGGTGGGAGGCTATGACGGCTGCGATTTCGGAAAGAGGGACGGTGACTTCGGTTCTGTCCGCGCCGGGAGGGGACTGCCAATGGCGCTTTCGGGATTTGTGTGAAGGCGGCGGCGGGGATTCTGATATTGAGCGCTGTGATTGATCGCCGCTTTTGTTTTGCGACGATGAAGCGACGCGCGACGGAGCGGGCGCACTGCAATCATCTTCACCGAGCGTGATGACGAGGAGTTCGCCGCGGACGTTGAGGCGGGCGGGTGTGTCTGAAAGATCGATCATTCTGTCAGTCATTGGCGGGCGTCACCTCCCCGAGAGGAGAGATTAAAACCTTCCGGCAGTTCTTTTTACGGAGGGGTTCCATGAGGGCGGAATAAAACTCCTTTGATTTTAAAATGTCGTTCTTTTTTCTGGCGTCGGTAAGGGCGACGTAAGAAATGCTTGTATATCCTGAAATAGTAGTTACTGGACAGTGCCAAGTTCCGGATAGGATTTTACCCCTTTTTGCTTGATTTGCGAAGTCTCGCGAGTTCCAGTGACAGGTCAACCCAGTCCGTGGTGAGTTTTTTGAACTGCCGATAGTTTTTCAACTGCGTTTTCACATCCGGCAGATTT
>JBFMFE010000153.1:0-4269 GCA_040752295.1 bacterium | reverse complement strand
CCCGTGTTCTTTGAAATTATATATGATTTGGCAAGGTATGTCAATACATTTATTAAAATTTTATTTTTCAAATTAGAGACAACATTTGAAAGCAAAAAAAGATAAAAATATCAGATGCAAAGCCTCCCTTTCTCAATCTTTCGGGGGTAAGTTGGGTTATTCAACAACCCCTCTGTCCCCGCATTGTCCATTTAAAAGTTCGACCAGAACCAGGAAGGAAGGCTGAAATATTTAAGCGACGCCTTTTTCTTTCAGCGACATGATGATGAGCTGGAAATTCAAAAGTTCCGCTATCTCCTCTTCGGAAAAAGTCACTTGGTATTTTTCTTCGAGAGCGAGTATGAGATTGAGGTGATGAAGCGAATCCCAGCTTTCAATGGTGTCCGGCGACGAGTCATCCTCAATCTCCTCGACCGGCACTTCGAAAATCCTGGCCATGATTTCTTTAACTTCACTTTCCATTGGCGCTCCTTCAGATGTCAACTTCGACGGTCTTAAAAATGTCAGGCGGGGTGAAAAATCCCTTTGTCAGATCGACCTCAAAAATCGTTGCGTCTCCGCGTTCTTCTTTTTTGGTGAAGCCTCTCTTCTCATAGAAATCAGCCACCTGAGCGTTTTTCGCGGTCGGAATATAAGTCCCGGACACGGCTTTCCGCCCCCTGTTTTCGCATGCGCGAAGGCATTCGGCGAGGAAGGCGTCCTCGACTTTTCGTCCCAGGACGCGGCAGCTTAGAAGGAAAGAATCCATGTCGGTCACTTCATCTCCATGCTCCATGATTGCGACGCCGACTATGCCCATGTCTCCGAACCTGTCGGAGTACTGAAGAAAAAGCACATCATGGTTCGCGGAGCCGGCGAACCGGGCGATTTCCGACTCGGAATGTCTTTTCGTTGTCAGGTTAAACTGGTTGGTGCGCTGAATGAGCTGGACGATTCTCGGCATCGAGTAGTCATCGGCCCTGGCGATTTTGATTTTCATTTCAAGGGAGGAAAGGTATTGGGCGATGTCGCCGGTGGAGGAGCGGAATTTCTTTCGTTCAGCTTCGGCCCCGTACATTTCGCCCCTTCTGCGATCTTCTTCAGAGCGCACGACGGTGTCGAAAAGGCCGCATCCCGCAAGAAGATCGGCGTACCCGGACGCGTCGCCGGAGAGCAGCAATGTATGGACCTCCGGCAGCATCGCGTTCACCAGCCCGATTTCCATTTCGCTGTCATCAACGAAGACGAGACTGTCGGCGCCGATGTTGAGTTCCTCCGCGATCACGCGGATGTTGGTTGCCTTATCCTGCCAGTTTATACGCATTGAAGCGAAGTGCTTGCGCCGCAGCACCGTCTCCGGGTGGGAGTCGAGGACCTCGAGCACGTCGTTCTCGTTGTTTTTGCTGCAAATGGCGAGGATTACACCGCGATGATAGAAATTCAATATGACGCTCTGGAAATCGCGGTAACACGATCCGGGATAGGTCGAGCCGAGCTTGATGTTTTCGAGTCCGTCCTCACCCACTATGCCGCCCCAGAGAATGTTGTCGCAATCAAGGACGAGGCACTTTTTGTTTTTTCCTCTTACGGCGCGTATGAATTTTGCATATTCCACGGCGATCTCCTTTAATGCCGCCCGGGTGTAGGGCATCTTCGCAATCTGCCACATTCGCTTGTCGGAAAAATTGTCGTAGCCGAGCCGCGCCATAACGGTGTTGAGATCGACGAGGAAGCAGTTTCCCGCCCGTTCCGCCAGGTCGGCGAGCCTGGAATTGATTTTCCTGATCGTCCCCGCCTGGCGCCCTCCGGACTGGGTGTCGATGATTCCGAATGCGGGATACGCCGGCGTTTCAAATGAATGAACAAGGATCGTGGCACGGCTGTTCTTTCGCAGGCTGCCGATCACGCCCTCCATGAACTTGACCGCCTGATCAGCAGCCTCCGTCACTTCACTATCCGAGAGGGACGCGAATCGCTTTGACAGCGCTTCGGACAGACCTTCCAGCCTGACGGCGACAACAATCAGGTCTCGTTTTTCCTTGCAGAGCCCGCTGTCCGGGTTCATCGCTTCCGGCATGATGACGTCGAAGTCCGCCATGTAAACGTCGGGTTTCAGTCCTGCCTGGTAGCATAAATATTTAAGGTAGGGGACGAGCGGATCGAGTGTGATGTTGCGCAGGAAAGCGATTTTGAAGGGAGCGGCGTCCGGGGGCGGCTCGTTGTCCAGCTCCCTTACCGTCGAGACGACGGTGCTGAATTCGACACCATCCATGTTATTGTTCAGATTCATGGAGCTGTTGTCCCGTCGCGGCGTTACAGCATGATCTGGCCGCCGCAAACGCGAACGGTTTCGCCCGTTATGTAGGAAGCATCGTCGCCCGCAAGAAAAGCAACGGCTGCGGCGACATCTTGAGGCTGAGCCAGCCTTCGGAGAGGGGTTTGCATGGAAGTGACCATCTTGGCCTTGTCCGGGACATCGGCGATGAACGAAGTTTCCGTCATGCCCGGCGCCACGTTGTTGACTGTTATGCCTTTGGGACCGTACTCGACGGCGAGCGTTTTTGTCAGTGCCTGCAGAGCGGATTTGGCGATCACGTACCCGTGCATTCTCGCTGGCGGCACGTTGTCCGCGTAGACGGTCGTGATGTTGATGATCCTTCCCCGCTCGTTGTCAACCATGTTCGGCAGTACTACCTTGCAGGCGTTGAAAACGGCTTTGAGATGTATGTCTATCTGTTCCTCTACATCGCTCCATTCCAGGTTGTCGAAAGTCGAGTGAGATATCGGCGATGTTGCATTGTTGACAAGCACATCGATCTTGCCGAAACGCCGGCAGGCCGCCTCAGCCATGGCGGCTGTCTCGTCGGGTCTGCGCACGTCGGCCCGATGGGCGAAGGCATCGCCCCCGGCTTCCTTGATGTCCGCCACCACGGATTCCGCCTCATCTTGACTCTCGTGATAATTCACAACGATCTTGAACCCGTCAGCCGCCAGCTTCCGGGCGACGGCGGCTCCTATGCCGCGGCCGGCACCCGTTATCAAAGCCGCTCCCCGTGTTCCTTTTTCCATTTTTTTTCCTCTTTCACTTCCAGGATTTTTACAACACCTTCTCCGTTCAGCACTTCCTGTTTCCTCTGGTTCGTAACGGAAATCTTCAGAACCAGCAGTCTCGTCGCTTCGGACTTCTGCTTGACTTTCGCGAGAACCTTTATGGTGTCGCCGATGCGCACCGGCATCAGAAAATTCAGGGTTTGTGAAACCCACAGACCGCCGGGTCCCGGCAGTTTCGTGCCGATCAGGGCGGATATGTACGACGCGCTGAGCATTCCGTGGACGACCCTTTTCTTGAAAGGGGTTTTCGCCGAGAAAGAGTCGTCCATGTGCAGGGGGTTATTGTCCCCGGTCAAATCAGCGAAAGCCCGAACGTCCCGACCGGAAATTTTTCGCGTTATCTCCGCTTCAAGACCGACTTTGATATCTTCAAAGCGCATTTTCAGTCACTGTTTTCAAGCGCCGCGGCGTAATTTATCCCCACACGGGTTTCCTTCCATTTCTCGCGGGGAACATCCTCGACGGGGAGCGCGATATCCTTCAGGACTCTGAAGCCTGCGGCCTCGATCATTTCCACGATTGCTTCAACCGAATCGAAGCAGTACACGTGGTCTATCGCCGGGCAATTGGCACACGTGGTGATGTGCAATCGGCCGCCGTCTTCAAGCAACTTTTTCACCGACACAAGAAGAGACAACGGGTCTTCGACGTGCTCCATGACCTCGCCCATGATGATGAAGTCGAATTTTTCGTCACTGGAGTAGGCGCGGACGTCGGATTGCACGAAACTTATCTTGTCGGGATCGTTGACGAGACGCCTTACGATCTTCTTTGTCATGGCTATTGAAACGGGGCTTATGTCCATTATCTTGTATTCCGCCCGCGGGAACTTCTTCATAGCCTGCGCGATATAAAGCCCGTGCCCTGGGCCTATCTCGAGAAGCCGTCTGATGCCTTCGACCTGGAGCGCTTCTTTAATAAAAAACTTGAGCATCAGGTAATGATTTTTCCATAGAAACTGCGAGAGAATAAGCCCGTGCATGTATGATTTCATTACAGCATCGTTGTTATATACGTTCTCCACCGCTTCCGGAACGGAATTGCAGCTATAGCTGTTGCGCGGCGCGTAGAATTGACCCCCTGGCGGCGTCCTTTTTGACCCCCCTGACGGCGGGGTAAAAACGAGCTTCCGCGGCGGATGTTATTGTGCGTAAAAGTATGCCCCCGTTCGCTATGGGC
>JBFMFE010000152.1:0-10582 GCA_040752295.1 bacterium | reverse complement strand
CGCGCGCGCGGTCGAAGAATGCGAAGCCAGGAAAAACGAACTCCTCGAACTGAAAAAGAAAGCCGCCGGTCAGATCGCCGCCCGGACGCCTCAGCAGCAACCCCAGGCGGCGCAGGCCCCCAAACCAAAGAAAAAAATGTCGCTCCAGGATACCGTCACGAGCTTCATGGAACAGCCGGAAGACGTGAAAGCCAGATACTACGACGACTTCTACAAAACCATCATCGCGGCGAACAAGAACAACAGCCTGATAAGCAAGGAGGAAATGGACCGGTTCGAACGCGAGGTACGCACGCAGGTCAGCCTCACAAAGATGGTCTCGCGCGTCTCACCCGTGTCATCCTTCATCTACGCCGCCACCGACCTCGCGAACACGGGCATCGAACGCGAATGGCACCTGAAGGAAGCGCTGTGGAACTACCAGACGCAGTTCAGGGACTTCCTCGAAAAGAAATTCACGCTGCCGGACGACCAGCGCACTCATTCAATCTTCGGCGGCTTCTTCCGCGAGCCGGAGTACAACCTGGACGACATGCCGCGGTTCAACTACAAGCCCATGCCGCTCGGCGACAGGATCGCAATCGTGCTGACCGATATATTTCTCCTCTTCGGCTTCGCCGTGTTCTTCTTCATGGCGGCGTTCGTCGCCTTCCTCCGCGCGGACATCATAGACTGACGGAGAAAATTCCGGACTCCGGGCTTCCGTTTTCAGGCTTTGGAATAATGCCGTTTACACAAGCGTCGCGTTCCCCGCGGCGCCGCGTGACGCGCCGGACGGTAAGACCCTACTGCTCCGCGTTCACCTGCCCGGGACGCGGTTCTTCGGGAGGATAATTCAACAACTCCGAGAAGCCGAGGTCCTTAAGTGTCTCGAGGTACAGCGGGTAACTCGGCTTTATGATCGGCAGCAGCTTCATCACCTTGGGGATTGGTCCCTTGGCGGAAATTTCCCCTTTTGTTATCGCCGCCATCAGGTTCACCTTCTGCTTCCAGAACTTGTGCGCCGTGTCGCCGTGCATTCTCATCGTCACGACAGGCTCCAGTTCGCAGGGACCCGTGTGAAGCACGATCCTGTCGCCGGTGCAGTCAATTGTGATCTCCGGCTCCACGTCCCCCCAGTTCTCGTCGTAGTACTTGAACCTCACGATCACTTTCGACTCGAGGAGTTTCGGCACCACTTCCTCAAGCCCGAAAATCTTCTCGGCGAAGACCCTGGCGATCTTGTACATCTCGTCGGGCGTGATCGTCGGGCGCTCCGCCGAGACGGTCGTGGGGATGACCGACTGGATTGCCTCCTTCACCCGTGACGCGGCGGCGCCCGCGGCGGAGGCAGCGCGCGAAAGCGCCCCGGGCCTTGCGGCGTCCGCGCCGCCCTCCCCGCCGGGCGCGCCTTCCCCGCCCTCGATTCCACTCCCCCGCGCTTCTTCTCTTTCCTTTTCGTCTCCCATCGCCATCACCGTCCTTCGAATCGCGTCATTTTGCCGAAGCGAAGCTCAACCGTACCTTCGCATTTTCATGAAGGCGGCGATTGCCCGCCGCCCGTCTGCGTGCCCGTCTGCCGCGCTCGGCACAGGCAGGCAACGCACAGGCAGGCACTCAGGGCGCTTCGCGCAGCCGGCTCTCATCAAAACGCCCGCTTCACCATTTCGAGGATCGCATCCGGGTCAGGCTCGCGCGGATTCGTGACGATGGCGCCGTCCATCAGTGTGTAGTCCGCGATCATCGCGACCTGGTCCTCCGTCACGCCCACCTCGCTGAGCCTCTGGGGAAGTCCGCAATCCGACGTGAGCTTTCTGACGGCTTCTATCGCCTTCACGGCGGCGTCCTTCGCGCTCATGCCGGTCGTGTCCACGCCCATCGCGTGCGCCGCGAGCGCGTACTGTTCGGGGCACGCGTCGAGATTGTACTCCATCCCGAAAGGAAGAAAGATGGCGTTCGCGATCCCGTGGGGGACCCCCGCGATGCCTCCCGCCGAATGAGCCATGGCGTGCACGCACCCCACCATCGCGTTCGTGAACGCAAGCCCCGCCATCGTGCTCGCGATAAGCATGTTGCTGCGCGCCTCGAGGTTCCCCCCGTTCTTCGCCGCTTCCCTCAGGTTCCCGCTTATCATCGTGATCGCCGAAAGCGCCAGCGCCGTCGCCACCGGCTCGCGCGACGTCGAATGAAGCGCCTCCACGGCGTGCGTGAGCGCGTCCATTCCGGTCGAAGCCGTCAGCCTGGGCGGCATCGAAACCGTCAGCTTCGGGTCGAGTATCGCCGTGCTCGGCGCAAGGTAGGGGCTGAGAAAGGCGAGCTTCATGTCCTGCGACTTGTCAAGAATGACCGCCGCGAACGTGACCTCGCTCGCCGACCCCGCGGTCATCGGTATCGCCACCATCGGCTTCAGAGGCTCGTTGATAAGGTTCGCGCCCTGGTAATCATCGAGCAGGCTGCCGCCGAGGGACATCAGCACGTTGATCCCCTTCGCCGTGTCCATCACGCTGCCGCCCCCGATTGTCACTATCATGTCCGCACCCGTCTCCTCCGCCGTCTTCCGCCCCTTTTCCACCACCGCAGCCTCGGAGTTCTCGGGGATTCCGTCGAACACGCCGGCGACCCCGATCCCCTGCTCGCCCAGCGCCTTCTTTATGCGGTCCACGTATCCGAGCCTCTGCGCCGTCGAGCCGGTGACGATCAGAACGTTCTTCCCCCCCAGCTTCTTTACCTCCTTGCCGGTCTCATCCAGCGTGTCAATCCCGAAAATTATCTTCGTCCGATCCTGAAACTCAAAATACTCCGGTATCGCCATGCGCACTTCCCCCTTTCCTAAATTCCCCGGCTTCCTGAAGCGGCGAGACCCGTTACGCCGCGTATGTTATCACAGCGGAATTTTTCGTTCAACCGCCTCCCGGGAACGTCCGCGGAATCGTCTTCCCGCGAAACCGGAAATCAAAATCCGGGAGAAACCGCGCTATTTCCCCACAAGAAGGTTCGTTACGGGTTTCTTCCTGTACTTCCGCCTCGATGCTCCGTAGTGTTTCAGCGCTTCCGCCGCCGCCTCGACTGAGGTTTTCGCGGGCGTGTATCCGAGAAGCCGCTCCGCCTTGGAAATGTCGTAAACGCAGTCGCTGAGCGTAAAATGAAAATGCTCCGGTGAGACGGGCGACAAGCCGAGCCTGCACATCGCCTCGAAAGCGGGTTTCACCAGCCGCGACGGCACGCTCACAACGCGGCTGCGCGACCCGACGGCGCGCGCTATCCCTTCCACGAAGCTCCTGTGAGTGAACACGTCGCCGCAGCAGATGTTGAAAGCCTCGCCCGCGGCTTCCCCGCGCTCGCCGGCAAGCGCAAGTCCCTGAACGGCGTCTTCCAGCGAAACCACCTTCCCCTTTCTTTCCCCTCCGTCTAAAACCGGGATCGGCAGTCCGGCGAGTATGGCGTCGAACAGCCGCAGAACAGCCTTGAAATGATAAAATCCGGGTCCGAATATCATCGGCATCCGCGTAAACGCGACCTCTGTGCCCGTCCGCCTGCTGAACCGCGTCAGCAGCTTCTCTCCCATCCATTTATGCAGGGCGTAACCGGGGGGCGGATCGATCCTCGAATCCTCGTAGCACGGATAATCCGGCTCCGTCCCGTAGATTTCAATCGTCGAGGTGAAGACGACCCGCCTCACCCCATTCTTCTCCGCCGCGTTCATGACGTTAAGAAGCCCCCCAATGTTGACCTCCCTGACGATCCGCGGCACGATCCTGCCTACGTGCATCAGCGCGGCGAGATGAAATATCCGCTCCGCGCCACCGGCGGCGGCGTCAACGGCAGCGGCGTCCCGTATGTCACCTTCACGGAACTCGGCGCCGCCCGGCAGCGCGTCGGGACGCCTGACGTCGAACAACCTCACCGCCCGCCCCGCCCCGGCAAGCCTGCGGGCGAGCGCCAGCCCCAGCAGCCCCGATCCCCCCGTCACGAGGTCCGTACGCCGCACCTCCGTTCACTCCAGCGCCTGCCGGCGGAAAAAAAGCGCAAAGCCGCCGCCTGCGGGCATATCCCCGCGTCTCACGGAGCGATCCGCTTCCTGAAACGCTTCTTAAGCTCGACGATTCCGCACCTGCACGCGGCGAAGACGCGCCCGGAACCGGCGTCGTAGTAAACGCCCCGTATGTGCGACTCCGGTCTCCACCGCCCGAGCCTCTTACCCGTCGTCAGATCGATAACATCGAGGACGCCCTGAACGTAGCTCCCCGCCACCAGCAGGTTTCTCTCCGGGACAACCTGAAAATCGCGGACCCAGAAACCGGTCTCGTAACGCCGACGGAGGCGGAGGTCTTCACCGTCGTACACGTCAATCCTGCCCCCCGCCGGGTTCGCCGCGAAGAGGTCTCCGGTGAACGGATCGCTCTCCAGTTCATACGTGACGAAAGGCGAGCGGACCTTTTTCTTCCCCGTCAGTCCCCCTTCCGTCAGCTCGCTCATGGATGGAAATATCCACGAGGACACGAACACGCTCCTGCGCACCGGATTAAAAGACACGCTGTAAGCCACGTTCTGAAAGGCTTCCCCCCACGCGACCGGTTCGAGAGTCTCCGCGTTCATCTTCACTATCTCGCCTGCGGTCTCGCCGAGGAGATAGAAATACCTTCCTTCACGCCCCATCGTTATATCAACCGGACCCTTCGGAATTCTCCCGTCCCTGAAAATCCTGACGCTCTCAAGCGAACCAGCGTCCAGAACGAGCAGCGTCATCTCCGGCGCCCCCCACACGGCGACGAGCACGCGGTTCCGCGCCGCGTCGTGAATCAGCCTCTGAGGCTGAGCCTTCCGGCTCAAGCCGAACGACCCGGTCTCCCTCACGCCCGTTGTGTCTATCCTGTCAACCGAATTCTCGCCGTCCCCGAAAATCGCGTACAGGTATCTCCCCCCGGGGTCGAGGACCATGTCGTAAGCGCCGCCCCTTCGCGAATGGACAAGGAAATCCCGCCCTATCCGCTCGTAATCGCACGCCCTGAGCTTCTGAAACGACGAATTGAGGACGGAAACGGCGAGAAAAAAAACCGCAAGCGTGCACGCAAAACCCGTCGCCCCGGAAAAACTCCTCCGGGCGGCAAGCGACACGAGCGAGACAGCGGCGAACCCCGCGAAGGACAGAACGTACAGCACGATGGAGTCCTTAACGCCGACCCCCGGCAACGTCAGAACGAGCGCCCCCGGAACGGCAAGGTCAATGAAATTCACGAGGAAAAAGTAAACCCTTCTCAGACGCCGGTGAAGCTTCAGGAAATAAAAAACCTCGAACACGAGAATAACCGGCGCAAACGCGCCGACCCAGACCTGTTCCGGGTAATTCAGAAAAACAGCGGTAAGGACCGTCGCGGCAAGGAAAAGCACGTAAAAAACGCATCTCCGCGAAGGCTTGTCCCCGCCGACGGCGTTGAGGAGAAGCCGGAAGTACGCCCAGCAGAAAAAATACAGAACAAAACCGATATTGACGAAGGGTATAGAGGGCAGCCGGAAAAAGAGATACCTCGAAGCTGAGATCGCGACGATATGCGCGAGCGGAACCGTGCGGGAAGAGGCGTACCTGCGTACGGCTTCCGGGTTCGTTCCCGCGTACCGGTTGAGCCAAAGCCACAAAACAACGAGGAACGCAAGGAAAAAAAACGACCAGGCGCTGAAATACAGACCGACTTTCAACACTAAGTACTGAACCGGGATCGTAACGATAAGAACGACCCAGACGAGCGCCGCCGCGACGAATCTCCAACCCGCCCGCGAACCTGAACCGATTCTCCCGGTCATAACCTCATTTCAGGCGCGGAGAGGGAAAGATATACGCACATGCAGGGACTGCCCGTCATTCCCCCCGCAACCCGCCGCACTCGTCACGAAGATTTCCCAACTGCGCCCGGAAGACAAAAAGCCCTTCCGTTTCCCCGTTTTTATTGAGACGATTGTTCCTATTATAATTCAGGCGTCGGACAAGCGCCATCGGATGCCGGCGGTGAATCATGCCCGCGGAGACAAGAAATGGGAAAAATCTCCGGGAATACGCCGATTCAGCCCTGTTTTAAAAGCGTATTGGAAACACCGGGGGAACCGGGAATCTGCAAATGGCTGCAACGTTGAGATTTTTCATGCGGCTTTTCGTCGCCGCGCACGTGTCGGCGCCGGTCGTTCTCGCTCTCGCGATCTCCGGGCCGCTTCTTCTCAACGATTACTCTACTATGATATATCAGCAGCACAAGGCGGTGGAATTCTTCGGGGAATCCCGCAGCCTCTGGGGTTACGACCCGTTCTATTCGGCGGGATACCCTCTGAGCTTCATCTGGAACAGCAGCGCGGTACTCCAGTTTCTGTCCCTTGTCTTCCACCCCGCGAGGGAGCACGTCGTCCTGCTCGTCGCCACGGCGGCGTCCGTCGCGATGGCGCCGGCGATGTTCTGGCTGGGGCTTGGCAATTTCGGCTTGAAAGGCGGAAAACGGGCGGCTGCGGTGATCCTCGCCATCGCCGCATGGTGGACGGGACTTCCCGCTGTGTTCATGCTCATCGGAATGCCCTCCGCCCTGATGGTCTTCCACCTGTCGTTTTACCTCGTTTCGCTTTTCTACAGATATTTCATCGAGCGCGACGAACGCGTACTGGCGCTCCTTTATGCGCTCACCCCTATGTGCTTTCTGGCTCACAAAACCGCGATAGTCACGATCGGCGTCCCGTTGATGATACTCCTCGCGTCCAGCCCGCGCGCGATAAACGCCCGGCGCTTCGCGCACCTCCTCCTCATCGGCGGGCTTGTTCTGGCGGTCAACTCGTTCTGGCTCATCCCCTTCCTGAAACTCCTCGACTACAGGGTCTTTCTCCCCGACGCGCCGCACGGACTGTGCTACGACCCGCTCCGAATATTCAAGGACTACTTCACCCTCTCCAAGATCATGGGGCACAGGGTCATCGAGGCGGACAAAGACACTTTTCTCCTTCTATTCGTGAACACCGTTCTGAAAAACGCCCTCCTTTTCCTCGGCTCATGCGGGGTCGTGACGTGGTGGCGCCGGGGACGGCGTTCGGGCGCGGCATTCTTCGCCCTCTTCACGGCGCTGTTCCTCGCCCTGATATACTTCGGCTCGTTCTGGCGCCCGGCGTCGCTGGCCTACCCCACAAGGTACATCGGATACCTTGATTCCATGCTCGCCGTCCCGGCGGGGGCGTTCATCGGCTTCGCGTGGGAGCGCTTCAAAGTCAACTCACTCGCCCGGCGCGCGGCGCCGGTCATCGCGGCGCCGGCTCTCGCCGTCCTGCTCGCCGCCTCCGCGGCGCCCTTTCTCTTCTTTACAAGGGAACTGGCAAGCCGGCTCGACGACGACACCGTCGCCCTCTCCGCGTTCCTTCAGCGGGACGCCGTCACCGCGGGACGCGTTATGCTGGAAGACTCCGGATGGAACGACCGCGACGGCTCGCCGCCCAAGTACGGCAAAAGCCAGTTCCCCTCGCTCATATCAGACCTGACGGGAACCGAGTTTATCGGCGGTCCATACCCCTATGTGTTTCTCGCGCACCATTACGCCGACTTCCACGATGGAAAGTTCCTCGGAAAGCCGCTCGAAAGCTACCGGGCGCAGGTTCTCTACGGGGAACTCGACCGCTACGGCGTGCGCCGGATCGTCTGCTGGAGCGGGGAGTGCAAAAAAGTCTTTTCCGCGCCGCCGGACGAATTCAGGCGTCTTAAGACCGTCGGCAGGTTCACGATCTTCGAACGCGCGCGATTCGAATACAAGCCTTTCCTCGCCGGCGAGGGCTACGTCGTCGCCGACGCGCGCGGCATACGATGCTACAGGGTGAGACCGGACGGCGGAAGGGCTGTTCTGAAGTATCACGCCATGAAAGAACTCACGACGTTCGGAAAAGGCGTGGTCGGCGCCGCTGCCTCGGGAGACGATCCCGTGGGCTTCATCGAGATCGCGGACCCCGAACCTTACTTCCGGATAATCGTCGGATATTGATTAAACGGGGAACCGTCACGACCGGCGGTCGCCGCCGTGACGGACGAGGGCATCCATAACGACTCATCCGGAATCGCGAACCTCCCGTCTCCCCGCAACGAAAGGCAAGACGCAATTTCATCCGGCGAACAGGCGGGCTATAATTCCCTCTACGGAGAAAAAACTTTCAATGCAGGAAAGCTCCGAGGGAAAACGAGACCCGCGTCTGAAGACGCTCTTCATCGCGAGCCTCCTGTTCTGCGCGTTCCACCTGTTCGTCCACTGGAGGGCGCCGGTTCACGACGGCGATTCCTTCGAATACGCCGGCATAGCGAGAAACTTTTACCGCACGGGCGCCCTGCGCGAAGACCTTCTGAGGAACTACTGCGTCAGAGATCAACCTCTCCCGCACCCGCCAGCGCTGAGGGCGAACCTGTACTCGCTCTCGCTCGTCCCCTTCTACGCGGTTTTCCGCGCGACGCAATGGACGTTCCTCGTCCCCGCCTTCATCGGTATTTTCATCCTGCCGCTCGTCACGTACCGGGCGGGAAAAAGATTGTTTTCGGAAAGCACGGGGTTTTACGCGGCGCTCCTCTCGCTCCTCTCCCCAAGCCTGTTGAGACAGTACACGTTTCTGGACCCGGGGCTGCCGGAAGTATGGCAGATGATATTCTATCTCCTCTTTGTCCTGGCGCTGACCGAAGAAAGGTACGCCCGCGCGGGATTCATGATGGGACTTGCCCTCGCGTTCAAGCGCAACAGCGCGGTCCTCATCCCCGCCGCGGCGATCTGGCTCCTGATCTTCCGCCGCAAAAAAACCCTCGGCGCCGCCGCCGGGCTGTTCGGCGCCGCTCTCATCGTCGTCATGCCGTTTCTCGTCAGGAACTTCATGGTCTTCAACGACCCGTTCTACACGGAGCAGTTCGCGGGCGTCTCCCGCGTTTTCGGGGGAATGATGCAGGACAGGCTCGCCGACGGCGACCTCTTCGGCATCATATTCAACTACGAAGCCTACAACGAAGCGCCCGATCCCAGTCCCGCGAACGCCGGCGAAAAGCTCGACGCCGTCTCGCGCGTGCTCACGATAAACCTGAAAGCCGCGCTCCTCGGCGGCAAATCTTCGATACTCTATATCCCCGGAATCCTTCAGGTCTTTTGCTCTCTTCTGCTGCCCTTCATGCTGTTCCAGTCCGCAACTTTAAAAAAATCCCCCGCGACGGTTCTCGTCTCCCTCATCATTATCCTCCAGGTCGTCATGCACGCGGCGGTCCCCATCTACAGCGACCGGTACCTCCTCTGCGTCCTCCCCCTCGCGTTTCTCGTATCGGCGGAAGGGTTGAACAGGGCGCAGAACCTTCTTTCGCGGGGCGGGAACCCGTTACCCGTCCCCCCGCCCGCGCTGGGGCTTGTCCTTTTCGTCCTTCTCACCGAGTCCGCCGGATTCTTCGTCCTGAACGCGACCCGCCTGCTCGAACCGGCGTCCGAGTCCACGTCCAGGGAACTCGAGACCACCTGCCGGTACATTCAAGACAACACGCCACCGGACGCGGTCATCATGACCTTCCCGTTCCTCTCGACCCACTTTTTCTGCGACCGCCCCACCGTACCCCTCCCCTACGGCTCCATCGTCACCATGGCGAAGGTCATAAAAAAATACGGCGCCGGGCACGTCATCTACACCCGCGTGTGGCCCGGCGACCTTTTCCCGAACCTCCCCTTTGCCGACGCCGTCGCCCACGGGAGACGCGTCTCGCTCCTCAAAGTCAACGCCGGACGGCTCGACGAATACCTCGAAAAACACGGTGATTTCCACGTTGACGCGCTGAACCCGGTCGGGTACTTCCTGTCGAAACGCTTCGATTTCGAGGCTGCGCCCCCTCTTTACAAAATCCTGACCAGCGCCGTGCGGAACGCTCTGCTCGGCTTCGGACTCTACCTTGCCGCCGCGGCGGCGTTCGTCTATTTCTTCATGAAACGTGGATTCCTCCGGCGCGGACTGCCGGTCCTGACGTTCGCGCTGTTCGTCCTGCTTGCCGACCTCGCGTACCTCGGAAACTTCATGAAACCGTTCGCCGGGATGAACCCGCAGGTCTCGATGGTCGAGGCGGAACTCTTTCTGAAATCGCTGGGGAGGGATAGACCTCCGCGGCTGATCGTCTCGGGGCGCGAAGGAGAGGCGCAGCGAGCCGCGAACGCCCTCCAACGGCTCTTCGAGACAACCTCCGTCTTGACGGCCGGAGACTACGTCCCGGACGCCGACACGATGGTCTTCCTGCCGGTTCCCCCCGCCGGCATCGCCCTTTCAAACGACGCCGCGTTCGCGAACGCGGTGGAAATCGAATTCAAACTGAAAAAACGCGTAGACGAAATCGTTTCCCGCTACGCCTGCCCCGGCTGTTCCGCTCAGCCGGTCCGCGGCGGCGTTTTCGTCTACCGGCGGTGAAATAACCGGTGTCCGGGCTATTTCTTCAACCGCACGCAACGGGTATCCTGCTCGACGGTCTCCACAGGCTGCTTGACGCAGGCGCCCCGGAACAATTCCCCCGCGCCTATTTCTTCATGGCTTTCTTCGTCCCGTCGTTCGCCGTGGCGGCGGCGGTCCTTGTTTATTTCCTCGCGTACTTTATATT
>JBFMFE010000151.1:0-2222 GCA_040752295.1 bacterium | reverse complement strand
TAGGGACGTGACGATGAAATTGCGTTCGCGCAGGCGAGAGCGGACAGCCTGGGGGTTTTCCGCCTCCATCGTGCTCGCGACTACCTGCCCGCCAGGGTCGCGCGCTTTGTACGTGAAAACCGGCATAATCGGTCACTTACCCTGTGATTCAACCGCGCCGTTCACGCGGCGCCCATGGGAAACCGTCGCCTGCATATTATATACCCATTTGATACAATCCGAAAAAACCGGAAAAAATTGCCCCGGACGCACCAAATCTTCGCCGCCGGGACACCAGGCCCGCATATATCGCCGCGTCCGACCAGTCCGACCAGTCGGACCAGTCGGACATGTCGGACATGTCGGACCCGTCGGACTCACTTAACGGCAAACTTGACACATCGGGCGCGGGACGCTATATTGAAAACAGTCATGGAACGGGGGCACGGGCAAATGGCGCGTGTCGCGCTCGATCACGCTCATCCCGGCGGAACAACGGAGCCTTTGAGCGGAGGCTGATGAAGAGGCGCGCCCGATCCGAGGCTCCGGGAAGAGGTTCTCGGAGCTTTTTTGTTGTCGTCCGCTCCCCGCTGGAATAGGCGTCAACGCCGCGACGCCGAATCAGCCGCGGAGGACGCGGAGGGGCGATGATGAAAAGCGGAAAACGAATAACGAACGGGGAATATCGAAGTAAGAATGAAAGATAAAAACAGCGCCGCAGTATTAAGGGGGCATTGAAGATGCCGGGTTTCAGACCGCCGAGGGGAACGAACGATTTTCTGCCCGACGACATGAGCCTGAGGGAACACGTCGAAGGCGTGATCGTTGATTCGTTCAAGAGCTACGGGTACCGGAGGATACAGACGCCGACGTTCGAGGAGTTCGAGCTTCTGGCGGCGAGGTCGGGCGAGGAGATACGCGAGAAGATGTTCACGTTCATGTGCGACAACACGGAATACGCGCTTCGCCCGGAGTGGAGCGCGCCCGTGTCGCGTCTGATAGCGAGCGGCAGGCTCGCCGGTCTGCCGAAGCCTTACAGGCTGTTTTACGTGGGGCACTGCTTCAGGTACGAGAGACCGCAGGCGGGACGGTACAGGGAGTTCCGTCAGGCGGGGGTGGAACTGATGGGGTCGCCCCACCCCGCCGCCGACGCGGAGGTCATGGCGCTGGCGGTGAGGACGGTTGAGAGAATAGGTCTGCGCGACTTCAGGCTGAAAGCGGGAAACATAGGCATATTCCGCGGCATCCTCGACGCGCGGGGCTACGATTACGATTTTCAGAGCGGGCTGATCGGGAACATAGACGACGTGATGAGCGTGAGGGAAAAGTGCGAGGCGATAGCCGCAAAGGCGCAGTTGAACGACGACGACTTCAGGTACGTCGAGGGCAAGCTTCAGGACATGTACCAGATACAGGACGAGACCGGATACGAAGGCGAGCACGAGATAATCCCGCAGAGGAGGAAAGCCACGGAGGAGGAGGCGCGCGGGTGGCTGGAGCGCCTGCCGGCGGTGGTGGAGGACACGTTCCGGACGATGTGGCTGAGGCGGAAGAACCTGCCGGAAGACCTTGCGGGGCTGCTTCTGCGCATTTCGCGCGTTCGCGGGACGAGTGAGGAAGTGATGGGCGAGGCGGAGGCGCTCGTGGAGGAGCCGGCGGCGAGGGAATCGCTCGTGAAGCTCGAGCGGGCGCTGAAACAGCTCGAGGCATACGGGATACCCGGCTGCCAGGTGGTTCTCGGCGTGGCGAGGGGGCTTGATTTCTACACCGACACTGTGTTCGAGATAGATTTTCCGGGACTCGGGGCGCAGAAGCAGATATGCGGGGGCGGGAGGTACGACAGGCTGGTGGAGGAGTTCGGGGGACCGGCGACGCCCGCCACCGGGTTCGCGTTTGGTTTCGACCGGCTCGTGGAGGCTTACAGGCTGAGCGGGCTTGAGCCGCCGGCGGACAGGAAGGCGGAGATTTACGTAGCCGCGGGCGCCGACGAGTACCGTGTGGCGGCGATAGAGTTGGCGGAGGGTTTGAGGCGGCGGCTGGGGAAGAGGGTCGAAGTTGACGTGATGAGGCAGGACCTGAAGCGGCAGATGGGCGAAGCGGCTGCCGCCGGCTGCGATTACGTAGTGCTGCTGATGCCGGACGAGATGAAGCGCGGCGAGGCGATCATACGTGACATGAGTGCAGGCGAGCAGCGCGCGGTGGGGCTGGAGAAGATTTATGACGAGTTGGGATGAGGAGATGGA
>JBFMFE010000150.1:0-8897 GCA_040752295.1 bacterium | reverse complement strand
AGTGCGAAAAAAATATTTTTCCGCCGTTCGTTTGCGGATGGAATGCTATCGCCTGATTACAGGGGGGAACTCGCCCGGCATGGGTTTGTCAGGGCAAGGTGCGAAAAAAATTCATTCCGCAGGGCTGAGATGATGGCGAAGTGCTTTGAGGAGAAAGGGGACGAAGCCGGCGCCGTTTTGACGGCAGGTCTGGGCAAGGCTCATGAGGTCGGCGGTGGCGTTCGCGCCGCTGGGCGTGCGGCTGCCGCCGGAGATTTTGCGGATGACGACCGCCGACAGGCGACTCCACCAGCAGTCGGCAGCAGGGACACCAGTAACGGTATCTTCTGTACACCGTCACTTTTTTCTTCGCCGGCACTATGTCCTCCTGCACGTGCTCGCGCACCGCGACGGGGTCGCCCAACCGCGCGCCGCAATCGGGACAACTGGAGATCGCCGGATTGATTTCCTCATCCGCGTCGGGCGGTTTCTCTCTCGCGCAGCCCTCGTGTCCTTCCGGGCGGCCGGGTTTCTTGTTGTGCTTTTTGGCACTCGGCTTCACGAAGGGGGGTGGGTTGGGTTTCGTCGGAGGTTGCCGCTCGGCAAGTTTTCTTTCGAGTTCCTCGATGCGGGCGGTGAGTTTGACGACGAGCGCTCGCAGTTCAGCGTTTTCTTTTTTCAGTGCGGCGTTTTCAGCCTCAAGCGCCGCAACGCGTTTTTCGAGCTTTTCGTACGATGGTTTTCTGTGTGTTCCACCGCTCACGAAAACAAAACAACACAAAAGTGCGAAAAAGCCTAGTGTTCTGTGACATGAATGACAGATATGAATATTTTTCCCGTGTCCGTGTGCGTGCCCGTAACTGCGTACAAACAGTTTTTCATCGGGAACGGGCAGGGGCACGGGCAGGTGTCAAGAATTTGCGTCACAATGCGCCAGTTTTGAAAAATCCCCGTATTTATGCGGTGTTTTTCAGAACGCTAAATACTTACGACTCCTCGTGAAAATCCGATCCTCTTTTTCCGTCAACCGGACACGCGGAATTCAGCGGACCGCGCCGGGGAACCCGGGTTAGCCCGGGAGCGGGAAGTCAACGAGAGGGCAGCCGTCGCAGTGGGGGAGAGCGGGGCGGCAGAAGTGTTTTCCCACGTGGACGAGAAGCGCGTGGTACTCGTTGAAAAGGTCCGCGTCGCCCGGGAGTTTCTCCATGAAGAGCCTCTGGAGTTCGTCGTAATCGGTCCGTCGCCCGCACCATCCGTGGCGTGAGAATATGCGCCGCGTGTAGGCGTCAATCACGAAGACGGGCTTTCCGGCGGCGTAGAGTATGATCGAGTCGGCGGTCTCCCTTCCGATGCCGTTCACGGAGAGGAGTTCCGCGCGAAGGCTGGGCGCGTCGAGCCGGAAGAGGCGGTCGAGTGAGCCGCCGTAGCCGTCGAAGAGGAACTTAAGGAAGTTTTTCAGGCGCCTCGCTTTCATCCTGTAGTAGCCTGACGGCACGATGAGTCCGGCTAATTTCCGTTCATCGAGTTCCGCCATGGCGCCCGGGTTCAGCGCGCCCGCCCGCTTGAGGTTTCTTATCGCCTGTTCGACGTTTTCCCAGGCGGTGTTCTGCGTGAGGATGGCGCCCGTTATCACCTCGAATCTCGTCCTGCCGGGCCACCAGCCCCGGGGTCCGATAGAGTTCAGCATTGTTTCATAGACCCGCAGCAAGAGTGCCGTGTCGGGTTGTCTTGTTTTCGTGCGGCGGTGTTTTGAGGGCATCGAAAGTTCGCGGAACGAGAGCACCGGCGTCCGACGCGTTGGGGGGCACGTTGATTGACTCGCGGGTGGGAGGCCGCCGGCGGCGCAGTCGGGGCGGGGGACTGGTTTTTTTCCCGGCGCCGTTTCAGCGCCCGGGGTTTCAATGTTTTTGCTTCGACGGCGCTTCGAACAGTCTTTCGGTTCCCACGGCGATCGCCCCGAACTGCTTCTCGTATTTGGCGACGTTGTCCTGGAGCGCCTGGAGGAAGAGCTTTGCGTGCTGCGGGCTCATGAACACTCTCGAATGCACGTAGATCGCCCTGTCCTCCTGGACCACCCGCGCGAGGTCGAGTCGGAAATCGAGCGGGGAGTGCTGAATTCTGACGAAGTTGGTGTATTCGCCGCGCTTCGCCGAGTCCTCGATCTCCACGTTGAATTTCTCGATCCATTTTTCTTCAGTCATTCAGGAACCTCCCGGTATTTTCACACGCTCTGCGCCCCTGAGGGGCGCGGATGGCTTCCGGACGGAACGCCCCCCTTCCTCACGGTACGGCGTTTCGTAATTCTGCTTCACGGTCACGGTTTTTTCAACACGAGTATTGCGTTGTTCACCCTTCTCGGTTTTCCGTCCGACGGCTTGTTCACCACCTCGCCGTTTATCACCATTGTGCTGGAGCCGCCGCCGTCCATTCCCACCGCGTTCACGGCGCCGGTCCGCATGAGGAACTCCGCGAGTTCCGTGTACGTCAGTCCTATACTGTGCCTTTTGTTTCTGCCGTCCACGACGACGAGGAGCAGGTGTCCGCGTCCGGCGCTCGCCACCGCGGTCTGGGGTATCCGGCTTCTGTAGCCGTTCTTCAATTCCTCGGTGTACACGGAACCGACGGCGAGGTTCCCGTCCTTGAGAAGGAGGGGTCCGCCCGTGACGGCGTTTTCCACCGCCACCCATTCATCGTCCACGACGAAGTAGAGCCTGAGGTTTGCTCCTTCGCGGAAAAGGTTCACGTATTCCCTCGACTTGCCGTGCATCGAGATCACGTAGCCGTCGTGCGGCAGGGGGGAGTTGCCGGCACGCAGCTCTTTAACTTTGTTTTTCTCGACGACGACCTCCCTGCCGTATTCGTTCGTCCTTGTCCTGTCTCCGTGTTCGGGCGTGTACACCACGACCTCGTTCTCCCGCCGCGGGTTGTTCATGCTCCACACCTGGAAGTATCTCCCGCTGTCCTCCACGTAAACTATCCCCCGTGCGCGCGGGTAGCCGAAGACGACGTCGCCGGCGCGGGTGACGCCGAAGGCGCTGCGGTTCCTGTGCGAGAAGAAGACGGGGTTTCCGTCCATCATCAGGAAGCCCACGGGATAGGGTGATTCCTCCTTCCTGTTGAAGAACGAGCCGTTGACCGCCGCAAGCGCGTCGTACCTTTTCGCCATGGACGGCACCGTTTCCAGACTGCCGATGGTGTCGTTCGCCAGGGCGGGACGGATGCGCACGGCGTCGCCGTTGAGGTGGATTTCGACGGCGTACACGTGCACGGGAAACGAGTCAATGTATCCCTTGTAGTGCCTGTAGGTGACGCCGGGATGAATCTGTTTTTCCCACGCGTCGGTGACGTGGAGGGTCGCGCCCGCAGCCGCGCGGGCGGACAGGCACAGAACCACCGCGCCGAACACGACTTTGTTGCAAAAGACCATGACCCGCCTCATAATTCCAACCGATTTATTATATTGATGGAAAGGGGATCGGGAATTGGCGCTTCCGAAATGTCCTCTCCTCACCGTTGACGTGGTTATCGTGGTCGAAGGGAAGGTTGTTCTGGTCACGCGCGGGAAGCCTCCGTTCGAGGGGATGCGCGCGCTCCCCGGGGGCTTCGTTGACGTCGGCGAGACGGTCGAGGACGCGGCGGCGAGGGAGGCGCTCGAGGAAACGTCGCTGCGTGTGAGGATCGTTGACCTTGTGGGCGTTTTTTCAGACCCCCGGCGCGACCCGCGCGGTCACGCGGTTTCGATCGCTTTTCTGGCGGCGCCGGAGTCGGGCGTGCTCCGGGGCGCGGACGACGCTCTGGACGCGGCGCTTTTTTCACAGGGGTCGCTTCCCCCGCTTGCCTTCGACCACGAGGCGATTCTGAAGAAGGCTTTTCCGCTCGCGAGGCGGCACGGGCTTCTCGACGGCTGAGCGGCGGTCTTGTTCCGACGGTGACGATGAGTTCGAACGTTTCGCCCACGATACCATGCAGGATCGTCTTCATGGACGCGGGAAACACGCTTTTTCATCCCTCGCCGTCGTACGAAGCGCGGATAGGGATGGTTCTGAACCGCAACGGTTTCAGCGTCGCCCCGGAAGCGCTGAAAAAAGCAACGCCCGACGTGCTGAGATACGCGATTGATCGGATATATTCGGGTCGAAGGTACGCGGTGTCGGACGAGGCGGACGAGGAGTTCTGGACGGACGTGTACGAGCGCCTGCTCGAACGGCTCGATTTCGCGGGCGAGCGAAGGGCGGTGGCGTCGGAGGTATATCATAACTTCAGGAGGGAAGACGCGTTTGAGCTTTTTCCGGACGTGCCCGACACGCTCGAATCCCTTCGCCGCGCGGGCATCAGGATGGGGGTGGTTTCCAACTTCTGCACCATGCTGGACGACGTTCTCCGTTTCCTGGGCGTTCACCACTACTTTTCGCCGGTCGTGATCTCGGCGGCGGTCGGGTTTCAGAAGCCGGAGCGGGGGATTTTCGAACTTGCGCTGGAGAGAGCGGGCGTTGGTCCGTCCGAGGCGGCGCTGGTGGGCGATAATCCCGTGGACGACGTGGAGGGCGCCGTTTCGGCGGGGCTGACGCCTGTGCTCATAGATCGAGACGGACGTTATCCCGGCGGGGACGGAGTGCGGATAGGCTCATTCTCGGAACTCGGGAAGATACTCGTTTTGAAAGACTGAGAGCGGCGCGGCTCACGCGTCTTCGGTGACGTATTCGCCGGACAGGACGACCGGGATGAAGCCCGCCGCTTTGCCGGCGCGGGCGCGGATGGGGCGTATGCTGTGCGGGAGTCCCGCGGGGATGTAAACGCAGCAGGGCGAGGACACCTCGTATTTTTCGCCGCCGAGGGTGATCTCGGCGGCGATGGCGTCATCGTCGCCGACGAGGATGTAGATTTCCGGCGCGGTGTGTTTGTGGGGCGCAGCCCTTCCGAAGCTCTGAATGTTCTCGGCGAGGATGTCGGGAATGCTGCTCGCGAAGAGCATGGTCGCCCACACGTCCGCTTCGGGAACAAGGGATTTGGACATCAGGACCGGGTACTGGACGGAGGGCATGTTTTCGTGGTGCGGGAGGCTTGAGACAGGGACGGGGCGCCTCACGATTAGGTGTTCGTATTTACCAGCCGTCATGCCGTTTCTCCTTTCCGGCGGTTTGAATTTATGCCCGGCGCCGGCGGGATTCCTTCCGGCTTCGGGAATTTTCTCGAGACGAGGCTGAGAGGAAGAAGCCGGTTCCGAGCACGAGCGCGCCGCCGAGCGCTTTCGCGGCGCCGAGCGGTTCTCCAAACAGCAGCACCCCCCATGCGGCGGAGAAGACGGGGGTGGTGAGGGTGACGACGCTCCCCTCCGCGGCGCGCGTGTGGCGGTAGGCGGTGGTGAGAAGGAACTGCGCGAGGTTGGCGAGGAGCGAAACGAGGACCGCGAACATGGCGCCTTTCGCGGACGGGAGCGCGGCATCCGCGACCAGCAGGGGCGCCGTCAGCGCGCTGCCGACGATATTGAAGTAGTACACTATCGTCCACACCGAATCCGTTTTCCTGAGGCGGCGCACGGTCAGTATGGCGAGACCGGCGCACACGCCGGAGACAAGCCCGGCGAGATCGGAGAGCCGGGGGGTATCCCCGGCAGGGCTGATGATGAGAACCACGCCGAGAAACGCCGCCGCAAGCGGCAGGATGAGCCGCCCGCGCACCCTCTCCCCTATGTAGACGGCGGAAAACATGGCGACGAACATGGGATACGTGGAGTTGAGAACGGCGGCGTTGGTGATGGTCCCGCCGTACACTGCGACGAAGTAGCACAGGACGGCGACACCGCCGAAAAGCCCGCGCAGGAGCAGCCCGCCGCGGTTGACGGGGGCGAACGCCACCAGCCCCGCGGAGCGCACCGCACTAAGCGCGGCGAAACCCAGAAAGAAACGGCAGAACACAAGCTGACCGACCGGAACGTGCGGCGTCGCGAGCTTCACGGCGGCGATCATGACGCTGAAGATGAACGCGGAAAGGAAAAGGAGAACGAACCCGTACAGCGGGTGCTGCGTGAGTCCTTTCAGCCGGCGCCGCGCTCCCGGAGAGCGGGGACCGGCGGTCTGCGCGGGTGAGCCGCCGGTCGCGCTCGCTTCCCCTCTGGGGGACGCGCCGAAGAAAGAGGGCGCCGGCACTGTAAAAATGGACATGGGATGATTATAATTGTAAATCGTCGCGCGGGAGCGGAAAAAAGAACGGGGTCCTGAGCGAAGGATAACGGGGAGATCAGCGGTATGAAAAAAACGCTTGCGGTCGTGCTTGCGGGCGGCGAGGGAAAAAGGCTTCTCACGCTGACCCAGCGAAGGGCGAAGCCGGTGGTGCTGTTCGGCGGCAAGTACCGGATCATTGATTTCGTCCTGAGTAACATACTGAACTCGGATATACACGACATGGGCATACTGTGCCAGTACGAGCCGGACTCGCTGTTGAAGCACCTCGGCTTCGCCTGGCGGATGGACAGGGATTTCTGCCGCGTGGACCTTCTGTTCCCCCACAAGGCGGAGGACAGGTATTTGAGTCCGGCGGACGCCGTCCTCAAGCGGCTGGACTACATCCTCGACAAGAACCCGAGCCACGTCCTGATCGTCCCCGGCGATTACGTTTCCATCATTGATTACCGGCGGATCATAGAGTTTCACGACGAGAAGAACGCCGACATGACCATCGCCGGAACGATGGTGCCCGAGAAGATGACCCACAGGTTCGGCATGATGGATGTCGGCGGCGACGGCAGGCTTTCGCACTACGTCGAGAAGCCGATAGACCCCGTGGAGACCCGTTTCGCTTCGATGGGCATCTATCTCTTCAACATAGACGTCCTCGTTCGGCGCATAAGCGAGGAGGCGAAGCTGGTAAGCCCGATCAGTTTCACGTACGGGCTTATTCCGCGGATGCTCGAGAAGGACGACGCGGTCTACGCGTACAGGTTCGACGGATACTGGCGCGACGTCGGCACGATTGACGCGTATTTCGAGGCGAACCTCGAACTCATAAAGATCATGCCGGAACTGAACCTTTACGACGTCAGGAACCCCGTCCGGTCGAGAACACGGTTCGAGCCGCCCGCGAAGATATGCGAGCACGGCTCCGTGAAGAATTCGATAATATCGCAGGGCTGCCTCGTGGACGGTCACGTGGAGCGCTCCATCGTCTTTCCGCACGTGAGGATTGACAAGGGAGCGGAGGTTTACGATTCGCTGATCATGCCCAACAACTACATTGGCGAAAACACGGTGATAAGACGTTCCATTCTCGACACTGTGTCCAGGACCACTCACATAGGAACGGAACCGAACATAGGCTCCGGCAGCAGGATAGGCGGCGAGGGGGCGGGCGTTCCGAACGGGGATCATCCGAGCCTGCTGCGGTCGGGCGTCACCCTCATAGGAATGGAAGCCGAGGTGCCGGCGGGCACGTTCGTGGGGCGGAACTGCATCATCTATCCGGACGTGAGGGCGTCGGACTTCAACGGGAGAACGGCGGTCCACGACGGGGAGGTCGTCAAGCCGCTTGAGCCGCTGCTGTAAACCCTTTACTGCACTCCCCGGCAAAAACGAATTTCGAACGTCGAACAAACGCTGGACTCCGGATTTCCCGCCCGTTTCGGTCTCTTTCGCTCTCACCGATGATAAAGGCAGCCGGAGCCGCGGCGCGGGGCGCCTTCAATGACTGACGGCTCGAGGAAGTACGGCGCAGGTTCGAGATGGCGGCGGTTTCTTAACAGCCCCCGCGGCGGCGACGTCGAGCACTCGGTGTGGCTCAGGCTCATGACGTTCGCGGCGGTGGCGGGCGGCGTTTTCGTCTCCGCGTATTACAACGGACTTTACCTTCCCATGGCGGCGGGCTTCGCCGGCGTCACCGCCGGTTACGTCTTCAGCTATCTGCGGAGAGGATACAGAAACACGTGGCTGAAGGTTTTTCTCACGGCGGCGGTTGTGATCATCGGCGCGATTCATATCAACAGGATGCTTTACACGTCGGAGGATCACATACTGGTGCTCACGGAGATGCTCATATACCTTCAGATACTGCACAGTTTCGACCTGCCCCGGCGCAAGGACCTGATATACTCGATCCTCGCGGCGTTCATGATGATGTGCGTGGGGGGCGTGCTCAGCCGGACGATGATGTTCGGCGTTTTTTTGGTGTGTTTCATCGTCGTGGCGCTGGTGATGCTTGTCATTTATCACCTTCAGGAGATGAGCGAGGGGGGCAGGCTTGTGGGGAAGCCGGCGTCGCTGTGGGGGCTTTTAGCCGCGACGCTGTTGTCCCTGTTCCTCGGGTTCCCGGTTTTCTTTCTTCTGATGCCGCGTTTCGAGACGCACGCCTTCGAAGGTTTTCCGGTGTCCGGCAGGATCAGGCGCGCTATCGAGGAATTCCGCGGAGAGATGATATACCCGAGGATGCCGAGCAGGATGGGGCGGCGGGGTCCCGACGGGCGGGCGGAGACGACCTCCGCGTCGGAGTACCTCCAGTCGGGCGACGCGTATTTCGGATTCGTTCCCTCAATGGACCTGAACGCGCGGGGCAGGATGCCGGAGGAGCCGGTGTTTCGCGTAAAAACGATGTCCGCGAATTATTACAGGGGGATGGTTTTCGACAGGTACATCGGCGCGGGCTGGGAAGTGACCGACATCGAGGGTGTGAAGATCGCCGGCTCGGAGGGCGCGAACTATTTTTCGCTCGAAGGCGCCGGAGGTTACAGGGACCCCTCCGAGATTTTCGTCTCGGAGGAAGTGTACCAGACGTTTTTCATCGAGCGGGACATGCCCAACATAATATACGGCGCGTATCTTCCGAGCGAGCTTTATTTTCCGAGCGGGGAAATAGTGGAGGATCGGAACCACGCGCTGCGTTCCCCCGACGTGCTGTGGAAGGGGACGGTGTACACGGTGGTCTCGCGCGTT
>JBFMFE010000149.1:0-2693 GCA_040752295.1 bacterium | reverse complement strand
GTGAAAAAGGGCGTTTCGGTCAGTTTCTTTGCGATAATATCGGCTTGTCCACATATTTCCCTATCCCCTCGTATATTTCGTCAGATTTACCGAAACGCCCTTGTAAGTGCCAATATTTTCGCTCGCGCAGCCGCGGTCAAGGGCGGCTCTTTCCAATACATGTTTATCTCGATTCTACCCACTCAATTTCCGGAAGAACCTCAATTTTATTGGATCGTCCGGCGCCGGGCAACAGTTTGAAAATCCGGGCGGACGGGTGTGGCTACGGGCAGGCGGGGGCAGAGCTTTCTGGTACAGGCAGGCTTCAGAAGAGAAGAGGAATTGCTGATGCCGGGCCAGTAATTCCGCATACCGGGCGCCGTATATGGATTGAACACCCGTTCGGGATTATAATAGCGGCAATCGAGAAAGAAACTGCATGGCATTGTGTCCTGGAGGGGATCGCCCCTCGTGTAAAACCGGATGAATCGAGGTAAAGTAAACCGACGTCCGAAGCCTTGATTTTGTTTTAATCAGAAGCCTGAAGTCCGAAGCCCGCTTTAAGGAGGGCGCGTTGAGCGGTTCGATAGAGGAAATTCGTGACGGCGGCGACGTTTTAGCCGTGATCGTGAGGAGCACGCTGACGGAGCAGGGGCGTTATTTCGTCACTCCGGGCGAATACAATCTTCAGCTCGGCGTCCACATCAGACCCGCGGGCGAAACGATTCCGCCGCACGTTCACAGGAGCATCGAAGGGCTGGTGTCGCTCCCGATACAGGAGTTTCTCTATCTCGAGAAGGGAAGGATGAAAATCAGGCTGTACGACGGGGCTGAGAAATATCACTCGAGCGTGGAGCTGGGTCCCGGCGACTCGATACTCCTCCTGCGCGGGCACAGCATCGAGTTTCTTGAGGACGTCAAGATCGTCGAGATAAAGCAGGGACCGTACTACACGAGGGAGAAGGACAAAAGACCCCTGAAAGGCGACTCCTGATGATCCCCGTCTGCGAGCCTACCCTGACGGGCAGGGAGAGGGAGTACGTGGAGGACTGCCTCGCGACGGGATGGATATCGTCGGCGGGCGGCTACATCGAGAGATTCGAGGCGGCGTTCGCGGCGTGGTGCGGCGTGGAGCACTGCGTGTGCTGCTGCAACGGGACGGCGGCGCTGCATCTCGCCCTGGCGGCGATAGGGACGGGTCCCGGCGACGAGGTCATCGTGCCCTCGTTCACGATGATCGCGACGTGCAACGCCGTGATATACACCGGCGCGACGCCCGTACTTGTGGACTCCGAGCCGGGGACGTGGAACGTTGACTGCGGGCGGGTCGCGGAGGCGGTGAGCGGGAAGACGCGGGCGATAATCGTCGTGCACACGTACGGGCACCCCGCGGACATGGACGCTGTGAACGGGATCGCGCGGGAGCGGGGGATCGCGGTGATCGAGGACGCCGCCGAGGCGCACGGCGCGGAGTACAGGGGGCGGCGGTGCGGCGGGCTTGGGACCATGGGGGCGTTCAGTTTCTACGCCAACAAGATAATCACAACGGGTGAAGGGGGCGCGGTGACGACGAACGACGCCCGGCTCGCAGAACGCGCGAGGAAACTGCGCAACCATTGTTTCGGCGTCCCGCGGTTCGTTCACGATGAGGTCGGTTTCAACTACAGGATGACGAACGTACAGGCGGCGATCGGGCTTGCCCAGCTCGAGAACGCCGAGCGGCTGGTGGAATCGAGACGGCGCAACGCAGCCGCATACAACGGGCTTCTCGCCGGGGCGCGCGGGGTGCGCACGCCCCCGGAGGCGCCGTGGGTGAAGAACGTGTACTGGATGTACGGCGTGCTGCTCGACGAGGACTTCCCGGCGACGCGGGATGGACTCATGGAGGGGTTGAGTGAGCGCGGGATCGAGACGAGGGCGTTTTTCCATCCGATGCACCTCCAGCCGGCGTATGGGGCGGGGCTTCCGAACGCGCCTGTGGCGAGGGGGGGGTTGAAGGTGGCGGAGATGCTCGGAGCGCGGGGGCTTTACCTTCCGTCGAGCAGTCATCTCACCGAAGAGCAGATAGAGACCGTCGCCGCAGCGGTGCGGGAAATCGCGGAGGGGAAGTCGTAAACGTGGAGCTTCCGCCGCGGACGGTGACGGTGGTTCTGCCTACCTACAACGAGGCGCAGAACGTCGCCGCGATGATCGGGCGGCTGAGGAGCGCGCTGGGGGACGCGGAGATCATCGTGGTGGACGACGATTCGCCCGACCTGACGTGGAAGGTCGCGCAGGAAGCCGGCGCGCGCGTTATCCGGCGCGTCGGGGAGAGAGGGCTGGCTTCGGCGTTGAAGAGGGGGGTGGAAGAGTCGGGGGGAGAAGTTGTGGTCTGGATGGACGCCGACCAGTCAATGCCGCCGGAGGACGTGCCGCGGCTTCTCGACGCGATAGACGCCGGAGCGGACGTCGCCGTGGGTTCGAGATACGCGACCGGGGGGAGGGACGCGCGCCCCCTGCTTCGGGTTATCACCAGCCGGCTCATCAACCTGTTCGCGAACCTGCTTCTGCCCGTCAAGGTGAGCGATTACGACAGCGGTTTCGTGGCGGCGCGCAGGGATGTTTTCGGGGCGGCGCCCATTCCATCCGCGGGACACGGGGAGTACTGCATCGAGTTTCTGTGCGCGGCGGGGCTGAAGGGGTTCGAGATACGCGAGGTGGGTTATGAGTTCACC
>JBFMFE010000148.1:0-5222 GCA_040752295.1 bacterium | reverse complement strand
TCCAAGGGGCTTCGCGCATACTGTTTTTCGCATGACCTGTCTGCCTACAGGCAGGTCGGATTTGCATCGGACATACATAAAATTCATTTGCCTTTAAAGCTTCCTCCGTGGAGCGGGAATCAAAAAGCACGAAAGTTCACATACACAGCGTCATAAATAACGCGACATCCCTCTCGTTGTCATTCCCGCTTTCAAAGCCTCCCGGAAAAAGCGAAAAGCAGCCCGGTGATGACGCCTATCTGCCCCGCCCAGAAGATGAACATCCACTTTATGATTTCGGATTTTGTCTGCGCGATCTTAACCTCGAGTTCGGATTTCACTCCCGATATCTTCTCGCCGAGTTCAACCCGAACCTTTGCTATCTCCTCCGCCAGTCTTCTCTCGAACTTTTCCTCGAGGACTTCCAGCTTGCTTTCGATCTTTGCCTCGAATTTCTCTCCAACAAAAACGAGTATGTCTTCTTTCTGCTTCTCGGTAACTTTGTTCACAAGGTCAACGAGCGCGTCAACGCCGCTGGTTTGGCATTATACCGGTTTGCCCGGATTAACAATCCGGAATGATTATACGTCCGTGCGCGCCCGCGTGGAAGAACCGCATATACACGCGCTGTCAAAATGGATACAAATACATCCGTGCGCACCCGCGTGGAAGAACCGCTCGCGCGAAGGAAGACTGCCCCGGCGGAGAAAGGCGGGAAGATGAAAAGCCCGTTCTCGCCAGCCCCCTTGAAATCCAACGACCGGCGCGATATAATGCCTTCCTGTCATGTGCGGAGGGAAACGTCATGCAGGCTATCGTTGAAATCGGCGGAAGACAGCACATTGTCTCCACGGGCGAAACACTGAAGGTGGACCGCCTCGACGCCGGGGAAGGCGAGACCGTCGCGATCAACTCGGTGCTCGCGCTCCTCGACGGCGGCGATTCCCTCTTCGGAACCCCACACGTGGCTGGTGCCTCGGTCCACGCCCAGGTCCTCTCGCACGGCAAAAACCCCAAGATCGTCGTCTTCAAGTACAAACCGAAAAAACGCGTGCGGGTGACCCGGGGACACAGGCAGGATTTCTCCCTCATCCGCGTCGAAAAAATAACCGCGCCCGATAACGCGGAGAAAAAGGTGAAGTCCGCCCCCGCCGACGCGGAGAAAAAAGCGGACCCCGACGACGGGAAACCACCCGCCCCTCAAAAAGAGGTGAACGCCAATGGCTCATAAAAAAGGACAGGGCAGCTCGAGCAACGGCAGGGACAGCAACCCCAAAATGCTCGGCGTGAAACGCTTCGGCGGACAGGCAGTCCAGCCGGGGCACATCATCGTCCGTCAGCGCGGTTCCAGGTTCCTCCCCGGCGACAACGTCGGCATGGGCAGGGACTTCACGCTCTTCGCGCTCGCCGCCGGTCGCGTGGTCTTCGAAAGCGCCGGAAGATCAAAGCGCAGGATAAGCGTCGTCCCTCTCTGACCACCCACCACAGCCGCGGATTTTTTGCCTTTTAGTGTCCGACGGGTCCAACAGCCCCACGTGTCGGACTGGTCCTCATAAGCCCCCCGGCAGCCCCCTCTTTCGCTGAAATGATGTTTAAACCCTTCACGCCGGTGGTATAATCTCCCTCCATAGTGGCAAAAAAGCCGCCCTCCCTCTCCGAAGACGAATTCCGCTCCCTCGCCGACAAGGCGCGTTCCATCCGCCGACACGTCGTCGAGATGCTCGCCGAAGCCGGCTCCGGGCACCCAGGCGGCTCGCTCTCCGCCGCCGACATCATCACCGTCCTCTTCTTCCACGTCATGAAACACAAACCCGGCAACCCGGCATGGAAAAACCGCGACCGCTTCATACTCAGCAAGGGGCACGCCGTCCCCGCCCTCTACGCCGCGCTCGCCGAATGCGGCTACTTCCCCGCCGCTGAACTGAAAAACCTCCGCAAACAGGGCAGCTTCCTCGAAGGACACCCCCTCCGCGACGTCGCCCACGGTATCGAGGCGACCACCGGCTCGCTCGGTCAGGGTCTCTCCTTCGGCGTCGGCGTCGCCCTCGCCGCCAGGCTCGACCGCAAAAGGTTCCACACCTACGTCCTCATGGGCGACGGCGAGCAGGACTCGGGTCAAATCTGGGAAGCCGCCATGAGCGCCGCTCACTACAAACTCGACAACCTCACCGGAATAATTGACAGAAACAGACTCCAGATTGACGGCGCAACCGAAGACGTCATGCGCCTCGAACCCCTCGCGAAAAAATGGAAAGCCTTCGGCTGGCGCGTCACCGAGACCGATGGTCACCACGTCCCCTCACTCGCCGCCGCCCTCACGATGAAAAAGAAAAAGGACACCCCGCACCTCGTCCTCGCGCACACCGTCAAGGGCAAGGGCGTCTCGTTCATGGAAAACGTCGTTCACTTCCACGGCGTCGCCCCCGGTCCAGACGAAAAACAACGCGCCCTCGAAGAACTGGAGCGAGGCTCATGAAAACCGCGATGATCAGCCCGCGCGACGCCTACGGCGCCGCCCTCAAAAGACTCGGCGCGACACACGATAACATCGTCGTCCTCGACGCCGACCTCTCGGAATCCACGCGCACCGCCAAGTTCCGCGCCGACTTCCCACACCGCTTCTTCAACGCCGGCGTCGCCGAACAGAACATGATGGGCATCGCCGCCGGACTCGCCGCCACCGGCAAAATCGTCTTCGCCTCCACATTCGCCGTCTTCGCAGCAGGCAGAACCTACGACCAGATACGACAGGGCATCGCGCGCTCAAACCTCAACGTCCGCATCGTCGCCAGCCACGGCGGCATCACCGTCGGTGAGGACGGCCCCTCCCACCAGATGACAGAGGACCTCGCCCTCATGCGCGCACTCCCCAACATGATGGTCCTCGTCCCAGCCGACGCCGTCGAAACCGAAAAAATGATCGAAAAATCCCTCGAAATCCAGGGCCCCGTCTACATCAGAACGAGCAGGGAAAAATTCCCCGTCATCTTCGACGAAAACCACCGCTTCAACCCCGGTAAGGGCACCCTCCTCAAGGACGGCGCGCACCTCTCCATCATAGCCGCCGGCCTCATGGTCTCATCGGCTCTCTCCGCCGCCGATATGCTCGCCGAACACGGCATCCAGGCATCAGTCGTCAACATGTCCTCCATCAAGCCCATTGACAGAGACCTCATCGTCCAATGCGCCGAACACACCGGGCGCATACTCACCGTCGAGGAACACTCCGTTATCGGCGGACTCGGCAGCGCCGTCGCCGAGGTCGTCTCCGAAGAATTCCCCGTCCCCGTCCGCCGCATCGGCGTCACCGACCAGTTCTGCTTCTCCGCTCCCGCTTCCGCCCTCCTCGAACACTTCGGACTCACGGCAAAGCACATATACGATTTCGTCAGGCGATGGATGGACTGACCGCCGCCGCCCTTGTGAATCCTTGAACTCCCCAGCCGGAAATCTTATATAATACCCACGGGGGGACAGCCATGAAAATCTTCCTCGACACCGCGAACGTGAACCACATCCGCGAGGTCGCCGCCCTCGGACTCCTCGACGGCGTCACCACCAACCCCACGCTCGTCGCCAGGGAAAAAAGGGAATTCAAAGACCTCATACTCGAAATCTGCCGCATCGTCCCCGGTCCGGTCAGCGCCGAAGTCGTCAGCACGGACGCGGACGGAATCGTCCGCGAGGCGCGTATCCTGGCAAAATGGGCGAATAACATCGTCGTCAAAGTCCCCATCACCCCAGACGGACTCAAGGCTGTCAGGACACTCTCCGCCGAAGGGATTAAAACAAACGTCACGCTCGTATTCTCCCTAAACCAGGCATTCCTCGCCTGCCGCGCCGGCGCCGCATTCGTCAGCCCCTTCGTCGGGCGCCTCGACGACGCCGGTCACGACGGCATCGAACTCGTCGCCGACTCCGTGGACCTCATCGAACGCTACGGCTTCGCCGCCGAAGTCATCTCCGCAAGCATCCGCGGACCGCTCCACGTGATACGCTCGCTCCAGGCAGGCGCCCACGTCGCCACGCTCCCCTACGACACCCTTATGAAACTCTTCAACCACCCGCTCACCGACAAAGGCATCAAAGCCTTCCTCGACGACTGGAAAAAAGCCGACCTGAAATTCCCCGACAAATAGCGCCGGCTGCCCTTCAAACCGCGCCGCACCGCCGCGGCAGCCGCGTCGGTAATAGTACCCTGTAAGTGAAATCCTGCGCAAAACGGCAAAGATTATAAAAAAGAATGCAGGATTTCAGAAAACCCGTGCCCGTGTGCGTGCCCGTGTGCGTCCCTGTGCGTGTCCGCACGCAGACAGACGTGCACGGAAAGAACGATAGGTGATCGGTAATCGGTAAACGGTGTGCCTGCCCGCCGGTCAGGCAGGCGTGCCCGGAAAGGACGGACACGGGCAGGGACACGTTACGAACCCCGGAAGAAAAGACCCTTTTTGTTCCCGCTTGTCCGGGTTAGGAAAGGCAACGCCGCTGCCGGCGCCGAAAAAAGGTACGCCCCTTTCACCGCGAAAACGGCAACGCGCTCATTCTGAAACTTGACCGGGACGGAAAGATCAATGTAAAACCCCAGTAACAATTATCCCCCGACCGGAGCTCGGAACTCGCGGCTCGGAAATCGGAAATCGCGAAAAACTGAAAATCTATGCTTGAATCTGGTGTAAAGACCTCAGTTTTCCGGGAGCGCGGGCATCCACGTTCAACATTCAAGTACGGAGAAAAAGTAGGAGTCGCCGACGTCATATTCGGCGAACCGGGAGACAGCGCGCTCCTCGGAGCGACCACGCTCGAATCTCTCGGTCTTGTTCTGGACCCGCTGAAAAGAGAATTGAAACCGCTCCCGATGGTCCTCTGAGCTTTGTCTGCCGCGTGGTGATAGGCGGCAGCGGTCGGGCGCCTGCCGAACAAACTGACATCTTCCTTTGACCGGTCTTTCGCATTTTTAGCAAGGTCGAGATGGACTTGCCGTACTCTCTTACGCTCCGTGAAGATGGAAACCGCCGGCTCCATCCTCCGGGATGGAGCCTGCTTATGGCTCCATGACTGATCATGCAGCCGGCAAATCGGAGAATTTCGGGGACATGACCGGAATTTTTCTGTAAATCCCAACTTACCCCCGAAAGATTGAGAAAAGGAGGCTTTGCATCTGATATTTTTATCTTTTTTTGCTTTCAAATGTTGTCTCTAATTTGAAAAATGAAATTTTAATAAATGTATTGACATACCTTGCC
>JBFMFE010000147.1:0-5912 GCA_040752295.1 bacterium | reverse complement strand
CCCCCCCCCCCCCCCCCCCCCACCCCCCCCCCCCCCCCCACCCCCCCCCCCCCCCCCCCCCCCCCCCGGCCGCTTTTGGGCGATTTCGACGGGTTTGGCTTGATATTCGCGGAGGAGAGCTACGATTTCGCGTTCTCTCGCCGCTAATCCGGCTTCGCCCGTTTTTTCGTAAGCCATTTCGAGAAGATCGTGAGCTTCGGGGCTTTCCGGACCGTACTTGACGGACAGTTTCAGCGCCGCGATGGCGTTGTTGAAATCCCCCGATTCGAGGAAAGCGGCGCCAGAAACGAGGTATTGTTTTGCTTTCGCGAGGTCATCGTCTTTCGTGGGGAAGGACAGGGGGTCGGGTTGAAGTACGTAGCCCGTTTCCGTCGGGGCGGCGTAGTCTTTTGAAGAGGGGGGTTGAGATTCTGGCGCGGCGGTCGCGACTTTTTCAGGCGGCTGGGGTTTTACGGTTTCTTTCCGTTCTTCAGGGGAGGGCTTTGGTGATACGTCTTGCGGTTTTTCAGCCTCGGCAACGATGGTTTCTTTCTTTTCGGGCTGCGGTTCTTCAGGTTTCATCTCCTTGCGAGGTTCTTCCGTTTCAAGTTCTTTTTTCGGCGGCGGCGTGGTTTCCGCCGTTTTTTCGGGTTTGATTTCCGGTTTCAATTCTTTCGCCGCAGGGGCGGGTTGTTTCTTATGAGGGATTTCGGTTGTTTTTGCGGCGTCCGTTCTGCGTACCGCGTCGCCCGGTTCGATGGTTTGTATTTCGCCTGAGGGAAGGAACCTGCCTTTCGAGAAGGCGTTGCTGACGCTGAAGATTTGGAGAGTTCCGATCTTCCGGTCGTTCCTGAACACGTCGAAGGTGTCGCCGGGTTCGATACCGTGGTCAGAGCCGAGGTAGATGAGTGCGTAGGTGCCGTACCATGCGGCGGCGATGTTCGCGTCCGGCGCGCCGGCGCGCGCGGCGGCGCATAAAAGGACGGCGCAGGAGACGATGAAGATTTTTACAGCGGTCCCGGCTGATTTCATTTGTATTCCAGGAAATCGTCGAGGGTTTTACTTTCCGGTTTCCCCGCGCGTTCCGGCGGGGTCTCGAAAGGCTCCATGATGTGCGCGGTGATGAAAATGAAGAGGTTGGTTTTAGACCTGTCTGTGGTTTTTTTGCGGAAGATGGGACCGACGATTGGGAGGTCGCCGACGACGGGGACTTTCTCCCTGTTTTCGGTCAGAGTTTCCTGAAGGAGTCCCGCGATGACGACGGTGTCGCCGCTTCTGACGATGACGTTCGTCTCGGCGGTGCGCGTGTTGGTGACGGGGGCGTCGCCGGCATCGAGTCCGCCGAGCGAGGTGAAGCCGGTGACGGTGCTGATCTCCGGTTGTATATGAAGGAATACCTTGTTATTGTCAATGACCGTGGGCGTGACCTTCAGTTTTATGCCTGTCTCGAACGACTGGATACCCGTCGTCCCGATGACAGTGCCCGCGCCGCCCGCGCCGAAGCCTGTAAGCCCGACCGGGATGCTTTCGCCCACGTGGACGTTTGCGGTCTCGCCGTCGCTTGTGGCTATCTTCACGTCGGAGAGAATGTTGCTGCTGTTGTCCTTCTTGAGGACCTCGAGCGCGGCGGAGAACTGGCTTAACGACAGGGTTCCGAGCCTGATCTTGCCGCCCTCTGCGAGGTCGGTGTCCGTTCGGAACGGCGGACCGCTGAACGAGGCGGCGACGTTCCAGCTCACGCCGAATATGTCGTTCGTGCCGAGGGCGGTTTCGACCATCTTCGATTCGATGAGCACCTGGGGCACTTCGACGTCGAGGGACTCGATCAGCCTCCGCACGGCGTCTATGCTTTCGGGCGTGTCCGTGACGATGAGGGTTTTGGGTTTTCTTGCGTCCGCCACGGCGCCGGGGGCGTAGGTCTGTATGCGTCCCCTCTCGCTTATGTGCTGCTGGAGTATGGAAACGAGCCGTTCGGAGTTGGCGTATCTGAGTGGAATTATCTCGGTGATGAGGGGTTCGCCCTCGACGGCGGCGGGCTTTTCGGCGCGTGGGACTATGCGGACGATGTTCCTGTCAATCTGCATCTTCGCGTTGGACGCCTCGAGGACGACGTCCATCACCTCTGCGACGGTGATGTCGGTCAGGTGGAGCGTTATCGTTCCCTGGACGTCGGGGGAGACGAGAACGTTGATGTTGTTCTGTTCGGCGATGAGGCGGAAGACGTCCACGACGCTTGCGCCCTTGAGGTTGACCGAGATCACGTTGTCGGCGCCGGGGAACGGTTTCCCGGTTTCAGCGGCGCCGGGGAGCGCCGCCGCGAACGTCAAAAGCCAGGCGAGAGCGAACGGCGATGCCCGCCTGAAAACCGCCCGTGGGATTGCGTTCAAGGTTCCGCCTCCTTCATAAGCCGTTCGAGCGCGTCTTTGTAAGCGGTGTTTCCCGGTTCGAGTTCCGCTGCGCGGCGGAAGGAGGAGGCTGCCCGCGGCGCGTCGCCCAGTCCCCTGTACGCCTTGCCCAGATGATAGAAGGCGATCGCGGAATCGGGTTGTTCCTCGACGAGAGATGACAGAATTTCCACCGCATCCGGGTAGTTTTTCCTGTTTATAAGCGAGATGGCGAGGTTTCCCCTGACGTCGAAGTGATCGGGCTTGAGGGCGAGCGCCCTGCGGTAGCACGAGACCGCCCGGTCGAAATCCCCCCACCTGTCGTAAGCCTGCCCGAGGCTGTGGAAGATTTCAGGGTTTTCGGGGTCTCGCCCGATCGCTTCGCGAAAGGCTTCCACGGCTTCGCTCCGCATGTCGGCGGCGGCAAGCGATTTAGCGACATTATAATACGCCAGCCCGTTTTCCGGGTCAAACGAGAGGCTTTTTCTGAAAGCCCCGACCGCCTGATTATATGCTCTTTTGCGGTAATAGGCAATCCCGAGGTTGTAAAACGCGCCTGCGGGGTCCGGTTCGAGGGAGGCGGCTTTTTCGTACTGGGCTATCGCCCCGTCGGCGTCGTCCGTGAAAAGATAAACGTTGCCCAGCTTGTTGAGCACGAGAGTGTCGTTGGGGTTCAGCTCGCGGGCGCGGAGCAGGACGTCGCGCGCGGCGTACATGAGACCCGCCCGCCTGAGCGGGTCGGACTCGGACTGCGCCGACAGGAGCGTCGCCGAGGCGGCGTAAAACAGCACTTCCTGGTCGTACGACGCGAGACGCAGCGCGCGGTTGAGAAGCCGCAGTCCCCGCTCTTCCATTCCGAGGTGGAACGCCCTGTTGCCCCAGTAGGCAAGGACGTGCCCCCTCACCGGGGCGGACGAAGCGAAGATGACGAGGGCGAGGAGAGCGCCCGCGAGGAGCATGAGCGCGGCTGCGCCGCCCGTTCCCATCTTTTCCCTCATCCTTTCGGCGGCGGCGGGAAGACGCGCCGTCTCACGCCGCGCGCTGATCCCCGCGACGAGTCCCGCGAAGAGCCAGAAGTGCACGGCGACGGGCACGATGCGGAACGGGAACTGAACGAGAGCGTACAGGAGCAGGGCGGCGACGCCGCCCGTTACGCCTGCGCACAGCCAATCGGGGCGTTCCGCGCCGCCCCTGCGGCTTGTTCCCGCCCCCATCGAAACGAGCCTGAGCGCGAACCACAGGAAAAGCGCAAGCGCCGGCAACCCGCGCTCGCACACCATCTCGAGATACTCGTTGTGCGGGGAGTCGGCGAAACTGTAGTGCTTCTTCCAGAACGGATCGTCGAGAAAGTCCTTCTGGTAAACGGGGTGGAATATGCCGTAGTTTCCGAAGCCGACGCCGATGAGGGGGCGGTCCAGCGCCATTCTCAAGGAGGTTTTCCAGATCAGCGCGCGCTGGAGCGCGCTCTCGTCGCCCCTGTTCGCGAGTGAGCCGATGCGCCCGGCGATGGTGAACCCGTTCTGGTGCAGCGGGTTCGTCGTGAGAAACGCGGCGGCGAAGAGCGCGCAGGCTGCCGCCGGAGGTAGGAGCCAGGCGAGGTTCTTTTTCAGGATTTTACGCGTTTCACCCGAGCCGGCTGAAACCGCCGTGAAGACGACGCCCGCCGCGGCGCACGCCCACGCGCCGCGGGTGAAGGTCATAACGAGATTGCTGAAAAGCAATGGCAGGATCACGAACGCCGCGAGCCTCTCGATCAGGCGCCGGGACGAGAGGAAGAATCCGAGGCACGCCGGCAGGAGGAGGACGAGGCAGCCGGCGAAATAGACGGGATTGCCGAACGACGACGACGTCCGCCCCTCGAAGAAATGGGGCCAGCCGAGACGCTCGTGGAGCGGGGGCTTCACGTGCGCCCAGAGCGAGTAGAAACGGTTTTCGAACAGCGCGTCCCAGATGAACAGCGCCCGCCGGGAGAAGTCAACGTACCCGAAGACGCACGCCGCGGCGCCCGCGATCAGCACGAGAAGAACCAGCGTCCTCGCGCCGCCGCCGTGTACCTTTCTTGAAACGACCATGAAGATGAAAACGCCGCACACGAGTTGTATGAACGAGTCGAGCGCGTAGATCGGGTTGGCGGCGTACAGGAACGAGGCGGCGCTCCACAGGCACAGAAGCGCGAGCGGCGTGTCGAGCGGCGTTCTCACGACCGCGATGGCGCGGCGGGTGAGCCACTCCCACGTCCAGACGAAAACGAAAACCATGCAGAAGGCGCGGAAGATGAAGGTTCTGACCGGTCCGAACGGGTTGAGCGAGTTGCCTAAAAAAACGAGCGCGCTCAGCAGGCACAGAAGGAACAGAAGCGTGATCCAGAGCGCTGAATTTCGACTGACCCCGCGCGCGATTTCCGTTTCATTCCGGGGCGCTTCCGGCGTCGGCTTGTCATTCACTTGAATTCGCCGTAAATTTTATACACTAAAATCTTTTCCCCTACTGTAATTCATATACTACCTGCTCGTGCCCGTGCCCCTGCTCGTGCCCGTGCCCCTGCCCGTGCCCCTGCCCGTGCCCCTGCCCGTGCCCGAATCATTGCATCCTTGAATCATTCGGACCAGCATAGATACGATACGAAGCAACAGCTCACAAGCGACAGAGGCATCATTTTCGTCCACCAACATCAATCGCCGAGATACATCCACAATTGCTGAACATTCAGTGGCTGAACGTTTCGCAATACGATAAAATCTTGCTTTCTCTTTCTTTGAGAACTCACCTGCCCCCTCAGCTATATTCAAGGGAATTGAAGTTGCGGCTCGCTGGAGTTGATCCGCCAGATAGCATCTACCTCGCGGCAGGCGCTCTACTATGTTATCGGCAACCGCCACAAAATCTATAGCCGCCTGATATACTTCGAGCTTCTCATGATCAAAATGGGTCATTGATTATTTCTACGGGCACGCACACGGGCACGGGCACGGGCAAAGGCACGGGCACGCACACGGGCGCGGGTTTATTGAAAGCGTATTGTTCATGACAATTCATAAATGTTACGCTGTAATATGATTTTCAAATTCAAGTTTATAAAATCAATGGAAGAAGTAAGGTCATTCACTGAGAGGCTCGCTGACGGGAATCCCGGGAGGGAGGGCGAGGTCACCGGGCATCGGGAGGAATCCGCCCGCCGGGGGTTCGCCCGGCTGTTCTTCCTCTATATTGGAGATACTGCCGGCGGAGACGTCGAAGCCCGGCGCGTAAGCGTGTTTTATTTCGAGTATCGCCCTTTCGCCCGATGCGCTTATAAGCTCGACGGTGTCGGCGGCGATGGACTCGACGACGTACTTGCCGATGATGGAGCCTTCGCGGACGATTTCGCCGTTGAGGACTGCGAATCCCCCGCCGCCGGTTGAGAGGGAGATCGCCGTCAGGCGGAGGTCGGGCGGATTGCGAAGGACGAGCGGGGGCAGCGGCGGCAGATCATGGGCTTCGGGCAGCGGCGCCGCCCGCGCGTCCCCCGGAAGGGGGGGGGCGGAGGGGGCGTCGCGGCCGCAGCGCGCG
>JBFMFE010000146.1:0-7846 GCA_040752295.1 bacterium | reverse complement strand
ATTCCCGTTAAAATCGCGGTTTCAGCCTGCCGGGACACGGGCGGAATTCTCCGGAATGGACATTATGGGCATTTTGAGGGACAGAATATAAACAGGATACGGATAAGCACACGGATTGCGGCGGGTGGAAGATATGTCGGACGCGTGAACGAAGCGCGGAGAGCGATAACGTCTTTCGCCCGTGCATGAAATAAGGTTTATTTGGGCTTGATGCCCGACTTTTCAAACGCCTCGACGAAGTTGTCCGCCTCAACCTCAAGCCCTTCGTCGGGGGGAAGCCTCGAACCGCGAAGGACGGCGTCCTTGACCATCCTGAGCGCCGTTTGCGGGGCGCGCGACAGCCTGCCCGCTATCTCCATGGCGGCGTCCATCTCCTTCCCCTTCGGCGTCACAAGGTTGACAAGCCCGAGGCGCTCGGCTTCACGCGCCCTCATTCTGCCGCCGAGCATGAGTATTTCCATCGCCTTCTGTTTGGGGACGCGCCGCGGCAGCATCTGTGTGCCCCCCCAGCCGGGGATAATCCCGCGGTTCACCTCGGGCTGCCCCAGTGCGGCGTTTTCGGCTGCGACCACGATGTCGCAGCACATCATCAGTTCGAACCCGCCGCCGAGCGCGTAACCGTTTACGGCGGCGACGACGGGGGCTGGAAAATATTCGATGCGGCGGAAGACCTCCTGTCCCCTGCGTACGAACGCCTTGACGTCGCCGCCGGAGAACCCCGTCTCGAGGTCGGCGCCGGCGCAGAAAGCCCTGTCGCCGGCGCCTGTAAGCACCACGGCGCCCGCGGCGCCGCCGTCGCGCAGGGCGGCGAACGCGGCGTCCAGCTCGTCGAGAGTCCGCGCCGCAAGGGCGTTGCGGCGCTCCGGGCGGTTGATCGTCACCACCGCCACGCGGTCACTCACGGCGACGACGACGTCCAGGTATTCCATCCCTCACCGTTTCCCCGGCATGGGCTTCGCGGCGCGTTCACCGCGCCTGTCCCATGGAGCGTTCCACCGCCGTCCGCCAGCCCTCGTAAAGCTTCTTTCTCACGGCGGGCTTCATCGCGGGTTTGAACACGCGGTCTGTCCGCCGCACCCGCCGGAGTGCGTCGGGGCTGGTCCAGAAGCCCACGGCAAGTCCGGCGAGGAAAGCAGCTCCGAGCGCGGTGGTCTCGGAGACCCGCGGTCTGACGACCGGCACGCCGAGAACGTCCGCCTGGAACTGCATCAGGAAATTGTTGGCGACCGCGCCGCCGTCGGCGTTCAGGGTTTTGAGCTTCAGACCCGAGTCCGCTTCCATGGCGTCCACGAGGTCGCGCGTCTGGTATGCCATCGCCTCGAGCGCCGCGCGGGTGATATGGGCGCGTCCCGTGCCCCTCGTGATCCCCGTTATCGTGCCGCGGGCGTACATGTCCCAGTGGGGCGCGCCGAGTCCGACGAACGCGGGCACGATGTAGACCCCGCCCGTGTCGGCGACGGAGCCGGCGAGCGCCTCGCTCTCGGACGCGTTCCCGAAGAATCCCAGTTCGTCCCTGAGCCACTGGACGACGGCGCCCGAGATGAAAACGCTGCCCTCGAGGGCGTAGACCGTCCTGCCGTTCAGCTTCCACGCGATGGTCGTCAAAAGACCGGATTTCGACGGCACGGGGCGCGCGCCGGTGTTCATCAGCAGAAACGCGCCTGTGCCGTACGTGCACTTGGAATCGCCGCCGGCGAAACAAGCCTGACCGAACAGAGCAGCCTGCTGGTCTCCGGCGATGCCCGCGACCGGTATCCCGTCGGGAAGCTCTTTGAGTCCCTTCGTTTTGCCGACGATTTCGCTCGAGGCGCAGACGCGGGGGAGGATTGAAGCGGGGACGCCGAGCGCGTCGAGTATGTCGTCGTCCCAGCGAAGCGTTCTTATGTTGAAGAGCAGCGTGCGCGAGGCGTTGGAAATTTCAATCGCGTGGACGGCGCCGCCGGTGAGGTTCCACAGCAGCCAGGAGTCTATCGTGCCGAAGAGCAGTTCTCCTTTCGCCGCGCGGCGGCGCGCGCCGGGCACGTTGTCGAGTATCCACTTCACCTTTGTCCCCGAGAAGTAGGCGTCTATGACCAGCCCCGTTTTGCGGCGGAAGGTTTTTTCGAGTCCCGCCTTTTTGAGCTTTTCGCATATGGGGGCGGTGCGCCTGCACTGCCAGACGACGGCGTTGGAGACGGGTCTGCCGGTGGAGCGCTCCCAGACCACGGTCGTCTCCCTCTGGTTCGTTATCCCTATCGCTGCTGCGTCCGACGGGCGCGCGCGCGCCGCGGCGAGGGCGGCGACCACGGCGTCGAGCGTCGCGCGCATGATCTCATCCGGGTCGTGCTCCACCCAGCCCGGCTTCGGGTAGCGCTGGGTGAACTCCCTCCCGGCTGCGCCGAGCGGCCTTCCTTCCGCGTCGAAAACGATCGCCCTCGAACTCGTGGTTCCCTGGTCTATGGCGAGTATCACGCCGCCGCTCATCCCTGCTCCCGCTCACGTTCGGGTTTTCCGCCCGGCGCGAACGTCCGCGCGACGCGGACGAACCTCCCGGACGGCGGGGAAATATTAACACATGCGCCGGAGGCGGTCAAAACGCGGCGCGCGTTCGTACGGGCTGCAAGCGCCGTCGGGGCGGGGAGTTCAACCGCGTAATCAGCGGCTGATTCACTCCGGTTTCCCGCGGCTGTCGATCGGTGTAAAATGTCGTCAAGAGCCGATGAATGAAACGAGTCCGTACGAAAAGGCAGCCGCAGCCGCCGCCGCGCTGTCCGCGCTCGCCTTCCTCGCGGTGTGGATAACCCACGTCGTTCACTGCGTCCGGCGGCGCGACTTCACCGCGCTCGACAAGATAGTATGGTTCATCGCGCTCCTGGTGCCAATCGTGGGGCTGATACTTTACCGCGGGCTGGGCAGGGAGATGTACAAGCGAAAAGCCCGCATAGTGATGCCTGAACAATGACGGAAGACGGACGCGGCGGGGGCGACACGAGGTGGAGGGTTGCGGCGGCGGTTTTCATCCTGGCGTGCGGCGCCGCCCTCGCCGGCGTCCGTGAATTCACGGGCTGGGGCGACGGCGGCGAGGCGGCGCACGGCGCGCTGAGCCTCCGTCCAACGTCGCTGCCGGGCTGTCCGCTTTACCTCCAGCTCGCGAGGCTGTCCGGCTTTTTACCCGTAAATTCGCCGGTTTTCGGCGTTAACGTTCTGTCGGCGGTCTCCTGCGCCGCGGGCGCGGCGCTGATATTCGCCGCGCTTGTCCGCAGGGGACTCGCCGCACGGCTCGCCCTGACGCCCGTCCTGCTCGTTTTCACCGTTCCGCGCTTCTGGGAAATCTCCGCGGATGCGGGCGTCGAGGCGTTCGTGTTCATGCTCTTCGCCGCCGCCATGTGCCGCGCCGGGGACAGTTCGCCGAGGGGACACCTTTTTTCCGCGCTGTTCGTTTTGTTGTGCGCCGGGATTCACGCCGCGCCCGCGCTGTTCGCGCTGACGCTCGCCCTCTTCGATCTGCCGCAGCCGGCGCGCCGCACGGGTGCGGCGGCAAACCGCGCCGCCGCGCTCATCATTCTTCTTTCCGCCGTCGCGTGCGCCGCGCTCATCTTCACCGCCCTGCGCCCGCCCGCGCCGCTCAGGTGGGACACGCCCCTGTCCGCGGCTGTCGTCACGTCCGAGCCGGGGGCGCTGAGGGAGGCGCCGGAACTGCTCGCCTCGCCAGCCGCGCTGAAAAAATTCATCTTCGGTTTCGCCGACGACGCGGCGGGAGTGTATATCCCGGTGATGATCCTTCTTCCGTTCATTCTCCTCGCGAGACCCGTGCCGTTACCCGCGCTGACGGCGGTCGCATTCGTGCCGGTGCTTGCGGTTCTTTTAGCGCTCTCGCCCCACAGGGACGCGGGGCTGTGGCTGCTGATGACGTGGACGCTGGTCTTCACGGCGGGCGCGTTCGGCGCCGACTGCCTTCACAAAACGCTGACGTCGTCCGCACGGCGCCCCGCGCGGCTCATCCGCGCCGCGCCGCATCTCCTATGGGCAGCCGCCGTCCTGGTCCCCTTCACCTTCCCGCTGGAGCGCCCCGCCCCGCTCGTTCTGCGCGCGAGCGATCAATCGGGGCGCTACGCCCGCGAGGTGCTGACCAGCCTGCCGCGGGACTCGATTCTGTTCGCCGTGTCGGAAGCGGACCCGCTTGTCGTCCTCGGCGCGGCGCACCGCCTCGAGCGAATCCGTCCCGACGTGAAACTCCTCTACCCCCTCTCCTTCCCGAGGAAAGGGTACCGCGCGTCGGTGAGGCGCGAGTACGGGGAAGAGGTCGTATTCCCGTCCGAGAGCGATTACGGGGCGTTGATCGAGCAGGTTCTGTCGGGGATCGTCGGGGGTGAAGCACCTCACCCGGCGGTGAAAAAGCGCGCCGGCGAGACGGCGCAGCTCATCCTGACGGAGATGATCGCCGTCAAGAACGGGCGGACGCTGCCTGTTTATTTCACGTCGGTCGCCCAGTTCACGACGAGCGGGCAGCTTGGGCGCGCGTCGTTCATGCCCGAGCGCCTCGCGTTCCGGCTTCAGACCGGCGAACCGGCGGTGTTCGACGTGGGTGAAACGCTCGCGCCCGGCGCGGGGGCGCTGGTCGCAGACCCGCGCGCGGCCTCGGTCGTCGCCGTCTATTTCACGGACATCGGGGAGAACTTCTACAGGAACCGGGAGACGTTCCGCGCGGAGGAATTTCTCTCGCGGGCGTCGGCGCTCGATCCGCGCAGCGCGCGCTCTCACTTTCTCCTCGGACTCGTTTACAGGGCGGAGGGGCGGTACGGCGACGCGACGGGCGAGTTCGTGAAGGCTCTCACGGCACTGAAATCCGAGGAAGGGGTCCCGGACGCCATGCGCACGACGCGGACGTTCATGCTGGCGCGGATATATCAGGAACTCGGAGAGCTCCGCGCGGCGGACACTTACCTGAAAGAGCTGGAGGGCGAATAGCGCGAACGGGGTATATTTTCAACATCAGAAGCATCATGCCGCGTAGACGACTTTTCCTTCGCGCGCGTAGTCCGCGATAATGGTGTCGCCCCTGTCAAATTCTTCCGGGGTCATTGTAACGATGTCGAACGGGACCCTGAATTTCTTAATCGTTTCCCATTCCGCGCGCCACGTCATTTCGGTGCGTTTGAAGCGATTCTTTCGCCGGAAATCCTCGGATATGATGACGACGTCAATATCGCTTTCATCAGCCGCTTTTCCTTTCGCGTGTGAGCCGAAGAGGACCATGCGGTCAACGTGTACACCGTTTGCTTCCACCCGCTCGCGCAGGTATCGAATCGCATTCATAAATTTTTTCGAAGCCATTCGAGCGCCTCTTTGCTTTTTGAAATTATTTCAACGGTTGCTTTCCTGTTATAATTTTTTGATATCCTTCGTATGTCATCAGGGTACCGGGTCACTATACTTTCCCGATTGAGCTTAGCGATGAATTCCTTCATGTTCTCCGTAAATTCGATTTCCGACTCCCGTATAAGATACATGAGATTATGTGTTTTCGGCGGTTGTTTCCCATGTTTTTTTAAGAAATGCCCCTTCAATGCTTTCTCGATGGACAGATGGCACATGAAAACGGCGTAAATATATCTTCCGCCGTCGAACATGATTTGAGCGGCGCCTATATCGTAATCCGCCTGTCTGAACCATTCCTTATGGCCTTTCGCCATAAATTTCCTTCGGGAGACGTATCCCTTAAAAATTCATCAATTTCCTCAACGGGAATGGGGACGGCGTAATGGATTCATTACGTACGTAATCGAGATAATCGTTTATCGCTTTTTCATAATATCCCGTCAGATTTCCCATCAGCGGCTTCGCGCAATAAGGGTTCTCCGAAATCATGCCTATCGCTCGAATGATTCCGCTGAAAAGCCTCTTGTTTTTCTTTTGAATCCCGGTCAGGAGCTTTTCAGCGCTTCGTGAAAGGAGGACCCTGTACACTATTTGACCCCGTATTTCTTCTTAAAATCGGAAAGGGCGATAAAATGCCCCTTTTTTATTTTCCTCCTCTCCTTTCTCAATTCATCAGCCAGACCGGGGTTTGCCGACAGAAGTTCTATGGTTTCTTTCATGCTCTCGTAATCTTCCAGCGGAATCGCCACGATTGGTTTTTCGCTTTTGATGGTAATTGTGTTCATTTTCGTCTCCGTAAGGTTTTGAAGTGATTCTCATTTGAATTATGCCATAATTCCCGCGCCGCGTCAATCCTCCATGCATTCGACGCGCACCGCTCGTGGCTGCCGGTCGAGTCCATCACGATTGACGCTATTTCCTGATTATAGCTGGAGACAATCCGAACGGGCGCGTCGTTCGCGAATGGAAAACTGATTCCTGCGCAAAGAGTCCCATTTTCAGATTATTCGCTCTTTGGCGTTTTGAGAAACGGCTTAACAAAAGCGTTTTTCGCGTGCGGGGTGTCAGGCGCCGCCCCCGAGGGCGTGCGCGGCGCACACGTCGAATTCGGCGCCGGGGGCGTTCGATCTGGCTTCTTCGCACCGCTGGAGCGCCTTTTTCGCCGGACCGTCGCCCGGGACGTGCTCGAAGACCTCGTTGAATCTGGCGATCGCCTCGTCCCACTTTTTCATGAAGTACAGCTTCAGTCCCTCCTCGTAGGTCTCGACGCCTTTTTTCACGTTTTCGGGCAGTCCGTCGGAGCTTCTGGCGAGAAGCTCGAAAATCTTCACGGGTTTTCCCTCGAGGAGGTCAACGTCGAGCCAGCGGGTGATCACGTGGTCTTTCGCCTTTTCGCGCGTCGTCTCGCTTATGGAGATGGTCGAGCCCCATTTCTTGCCGCCGCTTTCGAGGTGCTCGCCGAACTCGACGTTCCTGCCCATGACCGTGTAGTTGAAGCGCGTGGCGGAACCCATGTTGCCGGCGATCATGGCGCCGGTGTTGATGCCGCATCTGGCGGTGAGTTCGACCTTTCCCTGCTCGCGCCACGCGGCGCGCATTTCGGCGAGCTTCTTCTGCATGTCGAGCGTGGCGAGGCACGCCCTGACGGCGTGGTCGTCGAAGGGCACCGGCGCGCCGTAGACGGCGACGATGGCGTCCCCGACGTACTTGTCGAGCGTCCCCCCGTACTGGAATATGATGTCGGTCATCGCGGTGAGGTACTCGTTGAGAAGCTCGACGAGGTCTTCCGGGGGCATGCTTTCCGAGATGGTGGTGAACCCGGCGACGTCGGAGAAGAACACCGTGCAGTCCATCCATTCGCCGCCGAGTTTCAGCTTGTCCGGGTCTTCTATGAGGCTTTCGACGACCTCGCGGTTGACGTACGTCGAAAACATCCCCTTCATTTTCTTCTTTTCCTGCTCCTCGGTGAGGAACCGGTACAGGAACACGAGAAGGAACGTGAGGACGATCAGGATCATGGGGGTGAGAAGCGGGAGGTCAATGAAGCGCCAGATGAAGAGCGCGAAGCAGACGGCGAGGAAGACGGCGGCGGTGGCGATCATGATGGAGAAATTTATCGCGCCGGTCACGAACGAGGAGGCGTGGTGAACCGTCCCGCCGACGAAGCCGAGGGAAACGGCGAGGGCGAAGAAGAGCGCAGCCACGATGACGACCGGCGTCCGGCGTATGAAAGCGCGCTCGATTATGGTGTTGATCATGTTCGCGTGCAGCCCGAGGATGGGGTATCGCGGTTCGAGCGGCGTGGGGTTGAGGTCCTCTGTGCCGACGGCAGTGCGCCCGACCACGACGATTTTGCCTTTGAAGCTTTTCAGCTCCTTTCTTATTTCCGAGGCTTCGCGCGCGGTGACCGACCTCATGAGTTTCACCACGTCCGGGTCAATCCCTGCAAGGGCGTAATCCCGCTCGTCCGGGGGCATGTTCAGTATTT
>JBFMFE010000145.1:0-12710 GCA_040752295.1 bacterium | reverse complement strand
AGCTACAACACCAACCTCTTGCGCGCGGTCGAAAGCCATGCGGCCGGCGTCCACGGCGAAAGGTCATCTACGCGGCGGGGCGCAAGGCGCGCGACTATTTCAGAAGGAGAAAATGGAACATCGCGCGCGAATTCGTGAACATAAGCTTCCATCTCGAATACCGCGAGATCAAAAACATAGTGGACGCCGCGGCGGGGGATTTTCTCGCCGGGCGCGCCGATGAAATCCTCATCGCCTACCACAGGTACGTCAAAGCGCAGATCAGCCGGATCGAAATCGTGCCCCTGCTCCCGCTCGCGCCGCCGAAAACCGAAGCCGCCCACGCCCGGGTGAAGTACATCTTCCAGCCGACAGTGCACGAGGTCGTGGACGTCTTCTATCCCAAGTACCTCCACACGAAAGTGACGCTTGCGCTCGCCGAGGCTATGGCGAGCGAACAGGGACAGCGCATGGTCGCCATGACCAACGCCACGGACAACGCGGGGGAAATGATTGATTACCTCACTCTCCACTTCAACAAGGCGCGGCAGGCGGCTATCACGAAGGAGATACTCGAAGTGGTCAGCGGCGCCGAGGCTTTGAAATCAAGGTGACGCCGCGAAGACCGAATACTGAAACAGAGGTGAATCTACGATGGCGGAAGGAAGGATCGTTCAGATAATAGGTCCCACGCTCGACGCGGAGTTTCCGCCCGACGCGCTGCCGGAAATCTATTCCGCGCTCCACGTTGACGACCCCAGGGGCGAAGGCAAAATCGTGGTGGAGGTCGCGCAGCACCTCGGCAACAACATCGTCCGCTGCGTGGGGATGAAGTCCACCGACGGACTGCGCCGCGGCATGAAAGTCGTTGACACGGGCAAACCCATCGAGGTCCCCGTCGGAAGGGAATGCCTCGGCAGGCTGTTCAATCTCCTCGGGGAGCCTATAGACGAGATGGCGCCGCCCAGGACCACCGCCAGCATGCCCATACACCGTCCCGCGCCGTCCTTCGATGAGCAGGGGCTGATAACCGAAATCCTCGAGACCGGCATCAAGGTCATAGACCTGCTGGAACCGTACGCGAAGGGCGGCAAGGTGGGACTGTTCGGCGGCGCGGGCGTCGGGAAAACGGTCATAATCATGGAGCTTATCCGCAACATCGCGTACGAGCACGGCGGCTTCTCCGTCTTCTCCGGCGTCGGCGAGCGCACCCGCGAGGGAAACGACCTGTGGCTCGAAATGAAGGAATCGGGCGTCATTGACAAGACCGTCCTCGTCTTCGGACAGATGAACGAGCCGCCCGGCGCGCGCCTCCGCGTCGGGCTGTCGGGTCTCACCATGGCGGAATACTTCCGCGACCAGGAAGGACAGGACGTCCTGCTGTTCATAGACAACATCTTCCGCTTCACGCAGGCAGGCTCCGAGGTCAGCGCGCTCCTCGGGCGCATGCCTTCCGCCGTCGGATACCAGCCCACGCTCTCCACCGAGATGGGCGCGCTACAGGAACGCATCACCTCGACGAAAAAAGGCTCCATCACCTCGGTACAGGCGATCTACGTGCCCGCAGACGACCTCACAGACCCCGCCCCCGCCACCACCTTCGCCCACCTGGACGCCACGACCGTACTCTCCCGCCAGATCGCGGAACTCGGAATATATCCCGCCGTTGACCCCCTCGACTCCACCTCCCGCATGCTCGACCCCCGCATCGTCGGCGAACGCCACTACCAGACCGCGCGCGACGTGCAGAACATCCTCCAGCGCTACAAGGAACTCCAGGACATCATCAACATCCTCGGCATGGAGGAGCTTTCCGAAGAGGACAAGGTCGCCGTCTCGCGCGCACGCAAAATACAGCGGTTCCTCTCGCAGCCTTTCTTCGTCGCGGAAGCCTTCACCGGCGAAGCCGGCAGGTACGTCCCGCTCGAGAAAACCATCGAGGGTTTCCGGGGCATCGTGGACGGCGGATACGACGACCTCCCGGAGCAGGCTTTCTACATGGTCGGTCCCATCGAGGAAGCGGTCGAAAAGGCGAAAAAACTACAGGCGGAGTGACCGGGAGAACACCTGGGCATGTTCACGCTCAGCGTCATAACTCCTCTGAAAAAAACCTTCGAGGGCGAGGTCGAGTACCTCCAGGCGCTTGGAACCGACGGGCTGTTCGGCGTCCTCTCGCACCACGCACCGATCATCGCGGCTCTGAAATTCGGCAGCCTCAGGGTCAGGCTCCCGGACGGGAAGGAGACCGTCTTCTGCGTGGGAGACGGACTCTTTGAGATGTTCGCCAACCACGCCCACGTAATGGTCAACACCGCCGAGGCAGCCGGCGAAATTGACGTCGCCCGCGCCGAAGCCGCGAGAGACCGCGCGGGAAAACGCCTTTCGGAAAAATCGCCCGACACCGACCTCGACCGCGCCCGCGCCGCCCTCTACAGGGCGCTCACACGCCTTCAGGTCGCCGGCAGGACCTGACCTGCGCCCCGGCGCGGGGCGTCTCCGCGTTTCGACTCTCCCCACGGGCGCGGTTCCATGACGTTCTTTCAGACGACGCGGAAGGTGAACGTCCGCCGGCGCGCGCCGTCGTCCCTGATGCCACGCGCCTTCGGCGTTATATCGCTTTTTTCTTCGTGAGTTTGCGGCGGTCAGCCGCCGGGGCTATCTGAAGAACGCGAAAAGCAGACCCGTCAGGACAACTATCTGCCCCGCCCAGAATATGAACATCCAACGGATGAGTTCCGACTTGGTCTCCGCGATTTCCACTCTTAATTTCGCGATTTCCTCCGTGAGCCGCCTCTCGAATTTTTCCTCGACGAGCACGATAACGTCTTCCTTCACCTTATCATCCGCCCGGTTTATAAGCGCAACGAGCGCGTCCGTCCCCGCGTCGCCGAGTTTTTCCCTCAATTCCCTTGGCGGATTTATTATCGCCATTTCGATACCTCGAAAGCCCCGGGCGTCTAATCGCTTACACGCCGCCCCTACTTGAAGAACGCGAAAAGCAGTCCCGTCAGGACAACTATCTGCCCCGCCCAGAATATGAACATCCAACGGATGAGTTCCGACTTGGTCTCCGCGATTTCCACTCTTAATCCCGCGATTTCCACTCTTACTTTCGCGATTTCCTCCGCGAGACGCCTCTCGAATTTTTCCTCGACGAGCACGATAACGTCTTCCTTCACCTTATCGTTCGCCCGGTTTATAAGCGCAACGAGCGCGTCCGTCCCCGCGTCGCCGAGTTTTTCCCTCAACTCCCTGGGCGGATTTATTATCGCCATTTCAACCTCACGCCGGCACCGTCATTTTTAATTATACTTCCGCCGGCGCGGTCTTGCAACGATCCGCGAAAAACGCCCGGTTCCGCAGGCCGCCGTCCGTCGTCGAGGCGGTCCTCGAAAAACACGCCCTCCCCATGAACGGTCTTCATCTCCTCCACCCCGCCGGTCGCGCCCGCCCGCGGCGCGGCGCCGGTCACGGCACGCTCCCCGCCGGCGCCCTCAACAGCTCCCGCAGCCTCGCCGCGTCGTTCGTGGGGAACCTGCACGTGAAGTCCACGCAGACAAACGCCGTGGTTTTGCCGCCTATCATTTCCTTCATCGAGGCGAGCGGAATCACCGATTCGATCTTCGCGTCCTTTCCGCCGCCGGGGTTCAACACGATTATCTTATTCGGGAGGAACTCGCCGTTGACGATCCGGAGCATCTCGCGTGTCGCGGGGTCGTCTTTTGCCCCCGCTATGACGATCTCCCGCGAGGGACCTATCGCGAAGTCCAGCGCGGCGAGCATCTGTGTGAATTCCTCGGGGCGCGCGGCGATCTGCCCCGAGAACGCGTCGAAAATCCCCCGCGCCGCCGTCTCGTATCCGTCGTTCATGGTGAACCTCGAAAGCTTCAGCAGCAGGAGCGCCGCGACGGAGTCGCCGGACGGCTCCGCGCCGTCGTACGCTTCTTTAATTTCCGCGATCAGCTTTTCTCCCTTATTCTGCGTGAGAAGGAAGCCGCCTTTTTCTGCGTCACGGAACTTTTTTATCATTTCGTCCGCGAGTTTCCGCGCTTCGATCAGCCACTTAAGCTCGAAGGTGGCTTCGTACAGGTCAATCAGCCCCATCGCCAGAAACGCGTAATCGTCCAGAAACGCCGGCACGGCAGCCTCGCCGTCCCTGTAACGCCTGTACAGAGTGCCGTCCCTGCGCAGGTTTTTCAGGACGAAAACCGCTGCCTTGCGCCCCGCGTTCGCGTACCGCGGCTCGTCCAGGACCCTCGCTCCCAGCGACAGCGCCGAGATCATCAACCCGTTCCACGACGCGAGCACCTTGTCGTCAACGTGCGGTCTCTTGCGCTTCGCGCGGGCTTCGAGCAGCGCCTTCTTCCCACGCTCAAGCGCGCGGTCTATTCTCTCCCTCTTGTATCCCGACACGCGGTAGAAGTCCTCCCGCGGGCGCGGCATATGGAGTACGTTGGTCCCCCCATCGAAGTTCCCGGCTTCCGTCACCCCGTAAAACTCCTCGAATATCGCCGCGTCCGCGCCCAGCAGCGCGTCTATTTCCTTCTTTTTCCAGACGTAATACTTACCCTCCTCACCCCCGGTTTCGGCGTCCTGCGCGGTGTAGAAGCCGCCGCCGGGGTGAGTCATGTCGCGCAGTACGTACCCGAATATGTCCCGCGCGGCGTCGGCGTACCTCTTTTCCCCCGTCGCCTGGTACGCCAAGATATACGCGCGCGCGAGCAGCGCCTGGTCGTACAGCATCTTCTCGAAATGCGGGACGAGCCATTGCCTGTCGGTGGAATAACGGTGGAACCCGCCGCCTACGTGGTCGTGTATTCCGCCCCTTTCGACCCTGTCCAGCGTTCTGTCCACCATCTCCAGCGCCGCCGGCTCGCCCGTCCTTTTCCAGTAGCCGAGAAGGAAAGTCAGGTTGTGGCTCGTCGGGAACTTCGGCGAGACGCCGAACCCGCCGTACACGTCGTCGTATGCGGCGAGAAGGTTCCGGTAGGCTTTGTCCTGCGTCCTTTCGTCGAGTTCGACCGTCGCTCCCAGGGCGGGCGTGGAACGCAGAAGGCTCGTCACTTCTTCCGCTGTTTTCAGCATTCTGCCGCGCTCCTCGCGCCACAGCCCGGCGATTTCGCGCAGTATGGATTTAAACCCCTTCCTCCCGTATCCGTCCTCGGCCGGGAAAAACGTCCCCGCGAAGAACGGCTTCCCCTCCGGCGTGGTGAAAACGCTCAACGGCCAGCCGCCGCGCGAGCCGCTCCGGCTCGCGGACAACTCCCCTGTCCGCGAGCACGCCGCCAGAACGAACACCCCCGCAACCGCCGCCGCACAGGCAACTCCACGCATCATGCCCAAGTTCCTATCACACCGCCTTCGCTTCCGCCGCTTTTCCCTCTATCGGAATTATACATCTTCCGGGAACAATACCGCGGCGTGCGCGCGCCGAAAACGCGTTATCGGTGTCAATCACCGGTCCCTTTTTTCTTCGCTTCCACGTCCTTTCGCTTCCACACGCCCTTTTCCTCCACCCAGGTGTAACGTTCCTTGCCTTCCTTCTTATGAACCCTCACCTCGGTCGCTTCAATCCCGTGTCCGCCCTTCTGCATGAAAACGTCTAAATCGTACACGACGCCGTCGGGTGTCACGAAATCCGCGCAGGCGAAGTACGTGTCCCCGGACACACGCGAGAGCCGCTCCTCGTGCACCTTCTTCAGCGTGAGGGCGAGCGGCTTCCGGTCCCCGGCGTCGTACACGACGAACAGCCCGCCCTTGATCTTCGAGTCCTTCTCGACGTAAGACTTTATCGCCTTTGCGATGTCCTTCGCGGTCAGGGAGGGTTTTTCGGCGCGTTTCACGGCGTCTTCCGAAGGGTGTTCCGACGGATGCTCGCCTGCTCCCGGCGCGCCCCCCGCCGCCGCGAACGCGAGAACGACCGCCGCGACAAACCCGCGGGCGTTCCTCAATCTCCACGTCTCATATTTCATGTTTCAACACCTCGCTTTCCTTACGTTAGTTCAGCATCTGTTTCCCGCGACCGGGGAATAATCCGGAATCGAAATTCTAAAAATTCCGGTCATGTCCCCGAAATTCCCGGAATAATCCGGAATTGAAATTCTTCGACGCCCTCCCCCACCCCCTTTCAGACGACGTCAACTACTAAACAGCGATTAAACCCCGAATGTTCCCGTGAAAAAATCCTCGGAAAACGGGGTCGGATAATTCCGCCGGTGATCCCGGTTACTCATACGTAACGTTCGCCGGACCGCGCCCGCGCGCCGGTCCTTGCTCCGGACCGTGCCCGAAAGTCTTTCGCCGGTGAAACCGCCGCAATTTTCCGGAGAGATGAAAAGCGGATATCGAACGTGGAATATCGAAGTAGGATTCTGGTGCAAAAAGTCAAAAATATCAGATTAGGCGGCGTCAGACGGAGATGCCTGTCTGCCCCCTGCCTGCCCTGATGCCTGCCTGTGCCGTGCCCCGCACGGCAGACAGGGGGCGTCAGGCAGGTGAACGCACGCAGACAGGCTGGGGCGGCAGGCAGGTGCCCGGCACGGCAGACAGGCACGCAGGCAGGTGACGGCTACGGCACAGGCAGTCCGCCCTACAAAAAACCGCGTAAAATCTTATATTTTCATTAACGATAGTTGTAAGGCGCGGTCTCCCTGCCTGCGCCATTGGCACGGCGGACAGACGCGGAACAAAACGGCGCGGCGGGCAGGCGTACCGCCCCGAAAAGGGTTTTTGCGCCGGAATCAGGCAAGAGCGAAACACGAAAACTCCGCTTCCGTCATATCCTGAACTCGAACCGGCGCCGGAATAACAAAAAACGGCTGCCGAAATCCCGCTGCCGACGATTGACAAAGGCGTGCGGTGTGATTATAATTTGTTCGATTGTTGTCTAATTGTCTAACAAGAGGCGGGCTATGAAAAAGAAGACAGATACGGCTTTATGGCTCGTGTTCAAGGCGCTTTCCAATGAAAACAGGTTGAGAGTGTTTGAGATCATCAGAAGAGGACACACCAATATCGCCAGGTGCACGAAAGAGAACATGCCGGAGGACATTCCTGAAGACGCCGTGTGCGTGTGCGAGATTCTGAAGCAGATGGACGTGACCGCTCCCACGCTTTCACACCACCTCAAGGAACTGAGGAACGCCGGAATAGTGAATGTTTACAATCGCGGACAGTGGTCGTACTACGAAGTGCGCGTTGGCGTTCTTGAAGAGCTGGCGGATTATTTTACGGGCGCTGCGCTTGCGGGCAGACGATAGAAAGGAAGGTTTTTTTCAGATGGACAACAAAAAGAGTGAAAGCATCAAGACAAGCGTCAGAACTGAATACGGCTCCATCGCAAAGGGCGAAAGGCAAGGCTGCTGCGGCCCGTCTCCATGTTGCGGCGCGGACACCGGCGAACAGGAGCGCGTGAACAAGTTTTTGAGCACGAAAGCGTCTGATCCGGGTAGTATCGCCAGAAAACTCGGATATACCGACGAGGAGCTTGCCGCGCTGCCGGAGGAGGTCAACCTCGGTCTCGGCTGCGGTAATCCCACGGCTATCGCTTCTTTAAAATCCGGGGATGTTGTGCTCGACCTCGGAAGCGGCGCGGGTATGGATTGCTTTCTCGCGGCGGCCAGGGTCGGCCCCGGGGGAAAAGTCATCGGCGTGGACATGACGCCGGAAATGGTCGAAAAGGCGAATGAGAACCTCCGAAAATCTGAGTTCACGAACATCGAGTTCCGCTTCGGAGAGATTGAATCGCTTCCCGTGGATGACGACAGCGTGGACGTGGTGATAAGCAACTGTGTGCTGAATCTTGTGCCCGACAAGCTGAAGGCGTTTCAGGAGATATTCCGGGTGCTTAAACCCGGCGGCGAGATGGCCGTGTCCGACATCGTGAAACTGAGAACGCTTCCCGATGTCATCCAGAACGACCCCGATGCCGTCTCGGCGTGCATAGCCGGCACTCTGATGTATGACGAATATCTTTCAGCAGTCGCGCGCGCCGGGCTGTCCGACGTCACTGTGGTCTCGAAGCAGGATTTCGGGGATATGTTTTTCGCCGCTGAAGGCCCGGTCAGTGAAAAGATGAAGGACGTTTTTGAAGACGGCGACGCGAGCGGATATATAGCGAGCATCAAGGTGACCGCCCGGAAAACCGAATGAATCGAATGTGCCGGAGACCTGATAATGAAAAGACTCTCATTCCTTGACCGCTATCTCACGCTGTGGATATTTCTTGCGATGGCTGCCGGCGTTGGCGCGGGATACTTCAGCGACGCATGGGTTAAGTTCATTACACAGCCTTTATTTCAAAAGGGGACGACCAACGTTCCCATCGCCGTCGGCTTGATCCTGATGATGTACCCGCCGCTGGCGAAGGTGAAATACGAGGAGCTTGGAGAGGTGTTCCGCGATTTCAGGGTGCTCGGGCTTTCACTCGTACAGAACTGGATTATAGGTCCGATCCTTATGTTCGTTCTGTCAATCGTCTTTCTGCGCGGATACCCGGAATACATGGTCGGGCTGATAATGATCGGACTTGCCCGCTGCATCGCCATGGTCATTGTGTGGAACGACCTCGCCGACGGCGACACCGAATACTGCGCCGGACTGGTGGCGTTCAACTCCATCTTCCAGGTTCTCTTTTTTTCCGTCTACGCTTACGTGTTCATCAAGATATTCCCGGTCTGGTTCGGGCTGGAGGACACGGTCAGGGAAATCAATCTCGAAAAGATAACCATCGGGGAGATAGCCAGGAGCGTCTTCATCTATCTCGGCATACCTTTCATCGCCGGTATCATAACCCGGTTTTCACTGATTAAAATCAAGGACAAAGAGTGGTATCACGGTGTTTTCGTTCCCAAAATCAGCCCGATCACCCTTGTCGCCCTCCTGTTCACAATCATTGTCATGTTCTCGCTCAAGGGTGAATACATCGTCAAAATCCCGCTCGACGTCGTACGCATAGCAATTCCGCTTCTGGTTTACTTCCTGTTGATGTTCCTGATCACATTTTTCATGAGCAAAAAAGTCGGCGCGAATTACAGGCAGGCAGCCACGCTGTCATTCACGGCAGCCAGCAACAACTTTGAACTGGCCATAGCAGTAGCCGTCGCCGTGTTCGGGATCGATTCAGGCGCGGCATTCGCCGCGGTCATAGGTCCGCTCGTCGAGGTTCCCGTGCTCATATCGCTTGTAAATGTCGCGCTTGCGTTCAGGAGCAAGTATAATTCATTATCAAAAAACCCACTCCCTGGGGGAAAAAATGGAAATAGTGACTGAGCCGCCGGTCAATCCGGACAAGGTTCATAAGAAAATCGGTAATCGCTATGACAGGATGGAGTGGGCCGGAGCGTTTGGTGACATCGGCACGCTGATTCCTTTCGTGGTTGCCTATATCACGATTGTGGGAGTGAACCCTCTCGGGCTTCTCTTCATGTTCGGGATATCCAAGATCGTGGCCGGGCTATACTACAAAACCCCCGTTCCTATTCAGCCCATGAAGGCCATCGGGGCGGCGGCAATTGCAGGCGGCATAAGCCCCGCCGTTCTTTTCGGGTCCGGCATAACAACAGGGTTGTTCTGGCTTATTGCTGGAGCGACTGGGACCATTGGAAGCATAGCAAAACTGGCCACAAAACCGGTCGTGCGCGGAATAATACTCGGTCTTGGAATGGCGTTCATCGTTGAAGGGGTCAAACGCATGTCGACTTCTCCGGCTCTCGCCGTTATCGCCCTCGCCGTCACATACGCGCTGCTTTCAAATCCGAAAATTCCCGCGATGTTCGTTCTGCTGATCATTGGCGTCGTTTCAGCGGTGGTCCTGAATCCCGGCATTTTATCGGAACTCGCCCGGGTCCACATCGGCTTCAAACTTCCGGAATTCGCCCTCGCACAAATTACCTGGCAAGATATTGCAAAAGGGACACTGCTTTTCACCCTGCCGCAAATCCCTCTGACCCTGGGCAACGCCGTAATCGCCATTACCGCCGAGAACAACGAGCTTTTTCCCGACCGACCCGTCACGGAGAAAAAAATAGCCGTTTCGCAGGGGATCATGAACCTCGTTTCACCGATTTTCGGCGGGGTGCCCATGTGTCATGGAGCAGGCGGCATGGCAGGCCACGTCCGGTTCGGCGCAAAGACGGGCGGCGCCCTCGTCATACTGGGGAGCATCGTAATCGTGATCGCGCTGTTTTTGAGCGATTCCGTATCATTGATATTCAAGATATTTCCCAATGCGGTTCTGGGCGTGATCGTTTTCTTCGCTGGTTCCGAACTCGCTCTGACCGTGAGAGACATCGGCGAAAAGAAGAATGACTTCTACGTGATGCTCATCGTGGCCGGTTTCGCAATGTGGAACATGGGTGTTGCTTTCCTCGTAGGGATTATCCTCGATGTGTCGTTACGTAAGGGATGGATAAAGATATAATACGTCGGGGTGAGGATATTAAGCGATGAAGACCTGATGCTTGCCGCGGGCCGCGGCGAGCTTGAAGCGTTCGAGGAAATCGTCTCGCGCTATCAGCGCTCCGCATGGAACACGGCATACCGTTTTCTCTACAATCACGAGGATGCCGAGGATGTTGTTCAGGATGCTTTTATACGGATTTTTGACGCCGCCCCTCGTTACAGGCCCGACGCTTCTTTCAAGACTTTCTTTTACACAATACTCATACGCCTCTGCCTGAATAGAATTGACAGGCGCAAGCCGGACGCCGACTTACCCGAAGACATTCCCGGCCCCGAACCCGGGGCGGCTGAAAGGCTGATGGAATCCGAAAAGCGGCGCGCCGTCCGGTCATCTCTGGCCGCTCTTCCGCCCGCGCAGCGCATGGCGGTGGTGCTGCGATACTATGAGGGAATGGGATACAAGGAAATCGCAAACGCGATGCAAATATCCGAAAAAGCCGTCGAAAGACTTTTATCACGCGGCCGGGCCGGAATGCGGGCTTCATTACCCGAATGGCTGAAAAAATAATTTTTTTCCGGGACGGGGGTTATCGGCGCGTCGCCGGTTTATATGAACGGAGGCTGATAATTGATGATGTTCAAAAGCAGACGATGCGGATACGTCAGATGCCGCTTAAGCGCCTGCATTGACGGGGAACTGTCCGGAAAGGACATGAAAATCGTTTTGAGCCATGTGGAGAGTTGTTCCGGGTGCCGCCGCGCCCTGGACGAGTTAAAGATGCTCGATCCGCTTCTGCGAGAATACGACGTTCCCAGTGTGCCTGAAAATCTCATAAAAAACATAATGACTGAAGCCGGGAGAAGGACTGCGGGAGAATTTCCCGGAGTTCGCGATGTTCCGGCGGCGTGGACGGCGCGCATCGGACCCGCATTTTCCCGCGCGGCGGTCGCGGCGGTTCTCATGATAGGACTTGCGGCAGGCTCGTTTTTTGGATGGAGCGCAGGGCGCGGGAAGTCGGCGCCTTCGGCAAGCGATGATCCCGGCAGCGTCAATGTGGAAGTCGTTTACAGTCTCGATGTTTTCGGCGCCGCGCCTTACGGTTCCATCGAATCCGCTTTTGCCATGGCGAAAAACGGCGGAGAGGAGGGAAAATAATGAATATATGGAATAGGATACGAACACCCCTGCTGATTTTTTCTCTCGGTCTTAATATCGCTTTCATCGTCTTCTGGGCGGCGCGGACGGTCGGCGGGCTGACATCGCCCTCGACGGATGTCGCCGCGCCCCGCGATCATAACATGGTGGACGCATTGCGCGAAATTCACCGCGAGCTTGGCGTCAACCCGGAGCAGATGGAAACGCTCAGGTCTCAATTCATCCAGTTTCGGGCGGAGATACAAAAGACGCGGGATGAAATAGAGAAATTGCACCCGCAAATGATGGAACTGCTGACGGACCCCGAGGTGGATAAAGACGCGGTGAGGGCAAAGCGGGAAGAGATATTCGCGGTCCAGAAAAAGATGCAGGGGCTTGTTATCGATCATATTCTCGCGGAAAGAGAAATCCTTACTCCCGAACAGCAGAAGCGGTTCTTCAAGATGCTTCGCTCACGTTGCCTCGGCGGCGGAGGCCACATGTCCGGATTCGGCGGACACCCTGGTCAACCGCCATGTCCTCCTGGCGGGAATGGGCGGAACCGGCGTTCTCCATAACGGAACCGTATAGTGCCGCCGCGCACCGTTTCCGATGCCGTAAGAAAGACAGCGGCGGGCGGGTGAACGGCTTCTGGTTACGAGCAAATTGGTTGTTTCAGTCGGAGGTGTTATTTGGTAAAACGAATCATGGCATTATGCTGCCTCGCCGGGATTGTTCTTCTTTCAGATTGCGCGGCTATGGAGGTATGGGACGAGTCGGACAAGGCCCCGATCTCGCCATCGCAGCGGTTGACAAATCACAGTCCTGCCGATGGAGGAAACACCGTTGCGGTCTTTCAGCCGGACGATGAATTTGCCAACCGAACACTCACACTTGCCGAGTGTATCAGCATCGCGCTGGAACGCAACCCGCAGGCCGCCGGATCATGGCAGGCCGCCCGCGCCGCGGCTGCCCGAACCGGTCAGGCAAAATCGGAATACCTGCCAACCGTCGGTTTTACATCCAGCGTCACCAGGGGGGACGCGGCTGAACTGGACGGAAGAGTCGACCCGGGTGCGCAGGACCAGTATGACGCTCTGTTCGGCGTGCGGTATCTGCTGTTCGACGGCGGCGGGCGTAACGCTCGTGTTCAGGGCGCGGAAGCAGGACTTCTGGCGGCGAACTTCCGGTACGA
>JBFMFE010000144.1:0-5872 GCA_040752295.1 bacterium | reverse complement strand
GACAACTCATTATATATTGTGAACTTTCGCACATTCTTCGTCACGATGGATTGCGGCGTCAGCCGCCTGCCTGCCCTGTCTGCGTGCGGGAGATGCCCACCCGCACAGGCAGGCGGCAGGCAGCCTTGGACTGCGGCGAGTCATCGCCGCCTTCACTCCCGAGCGGAGCGCGGGAAACAAGGCGATGTTTGCGCTCCAGCCCGCTCACCTTCTCGCGGGCGCTCGCAGACGTGTGCTCCTTCTTCGTCGCACGCTCGCCCGCACTCCAAGGCGCTTCGCGCATATTGATTTTTCGCATGATCGTGCATCGGACATAAATAAAATTCATCTGTCTTTAAAGCTTCCTCCCTGCCTGTGCCGGGCACGGCAGACAGGCGTGGAGCGGGAACCAAAAAGTGCGAAAGTTCACATGTTCAGTCCGTTTTTTGTTTATTTGCTGGCTCCATGCTCCGTCATGGAGCCTTACCGTTCATCATTCTCTTTCTCTTTCGCTCACGTTACTTCAGATCGGTAAATAGTTACGTTTTTTGTTTACTGGTGACGGTTCGCGGGAGACGCCCGCGGATTGCGGCAAGAGGAGGAACGGCGGGGAGGTTCAGGAGCGGTCGGCGAGGAGAAGCTCGGTGAACTCGCACAGAAGGTGCCCGATCAGCCCGTGAGCCTCCTGAATTCTCGGCGTCCGCTCCGACGGCGCGGCTATGAGGAGGTCAACGTGTCCGGCGAGCCTTCCGCCTCCCTTTCCGGAGACGCCGATGGTTCTGATCCCCCGCGCCCGCGCGGCGCGGGCGGCTTTGATGACGTTCGGCGAGTTTCCGCTCGTAGTGAATATCAGCAGCACGTCGCCGGGTCTGCCGACGCCCTCGACCTGGCGCGCGAAGACGTCGTCGAACCCGTAATCGTTGCCGACGCTTGTTATGACGGAAGTGTCGGTGGTCAGCGCGACGGCGGCGAAGGGCGGGCGCTCTTTCATGAAGCGTCCCACGAGTTCGGCGGCGACGTGCTGGGCGTCGGCGGCGCTGCCGCCGTTGCCGCACGTCATCACCTTGCGCCCGCGCGCGATCGCCGCCGCCATCCACCGGGCGGCGGTCGCCGTCTCCGCGCCGCAAGCGGCGGGCACTCCGCTCTGTACGCGGCACGTTTCCTCGACGGTTCCGCTTATCCGCTTCAGGAGTTCTTTCTTTTTCATCCCGCCGTTCTTCGTTCGGCTCACGTGTCCGCGCGCCGCGTCCCCGCTGAAGCCGGGACGGGGCGGTTCACGGAAAAAAAGCGCGCCGGCGCTGCCGCTCAGATGATCCTGACGAGCTTCTCGTTCGTGTCCGGTCCGGGCAGCCTGCCGCGTTTTGCCACGGGTCTGCCGTTGATTTCCTTGATGTCCATCGTCATCTCGATGGGCGAGGCGCATGCGACCCAGCTTCCGACGCCGAACATGTCGGCGCCCATCCGCTTGTGTATCCTGATCTTTTCCGGTGTCAGCCCCCCGGAAACCACTATCTTCACGTGGTCGAAGCCCTCGATGTCGAGCCGCCGGCGGACTTCCCTGACGAGGTCGGGGGTGACGCCGCCGCGCTCGGAGGGAGTGTCCAGTCTCACGCCCGCGAGGCGTTTTTTCAGGGCGTGCGCGACGCGCAGGGCTTCCTCGCCCTCGTCCTTGAACGTGTCCACGAGGATGATCCTCGGCACGTCGTCCGCGTAGATTTCGTCGAAGACCTCTGCGACGCGCACCGTGTCGCCCGCGATGAGTATCGAGGCGTGCGGGACGGTGCCCACCGGCTTTGTCCCCTTCAGCAGCGCGCCGAGAATGCAGCTGCACCCGTCCATGCCGCCCACGAGGGACGCGCGCTCCATCACGGGGGCGACGGCGGGGTGAATGTGCCGCGAGCCGAAGCATATCACGGCGGAATCGCCCGCGGCTTCCTTGATCTCCGCCGCCGCGGTCGCCCACCCGGACGAACTCGCCAGTATCCCGAGGACGACCGTCTCGTACATCCCGAAGCCGCCGTACCTCCCGCTTATCTGCATTACCGTCTGTTTCGCCTCGAATCTCTCGCCTTCGGGCACGGCGAGAACGCCGACGTTTCTCCCCTCGAGGAAGCGCCTGGTTTCCTCCACGCCGCAGAACACGCCGGGGTCGCGCGCGAAAACGTCGGCGACGACGCGCGCGTCCATAAGCCCGAGCTTTCCGAGTATGTCGTAAGTGCGCAGCCAGTAGACGTCGGTCGTCGCGCCGGCCTCTATCTCATCGTGCGTGGCGGAAAACAACTTTCGCTTTCCGTCAACCTCGATGCCCGCTATGTCGCCCGCGCCTTTCAGCTCTTTCATGCGTCCGTCGCCTCCAGCCGCCGGTCCTCTCACCCCGGTTCTTCCAGCGGCTTCCCGGGGAAAACGCCCGCCGCGCCTCTCTTTAACGCGGCGTTCCGCGGGCGCTTCACAGGATTCCCGGGAGAAAGATCGAGTTGAAAAACGAGGTGATCAGGAACGCCCAGGCGATGTAGGTGAGCATCCTTTCGATGAAGCCCTCGAATCCCTTTGCCGAACCGCCCCTGAACACGGAGTCGCTGCCCCCGCCGATCGTGCCGCCGAGTCCCTCGCTCTTCGTGGTGTGAATCAGTATGCCCGCGATGAGAAGCGCCGCGATGAGAAAGTGGATCGAAAGAAAGAATATCTCCAAGTTTCAGTCACCCCTTCGTCAGTTCCCGTCCCGTCCGGCGTACGCCGACGCCGTCGTTCCCCCCGAGTCATCCCCGGCGGTTTCGTAATCCTTAAAATAACCGATCTCGAAAGCTTTTTCCAGTACCGTCCGCGCCACGGGCAGCGCGGCGGCGGCGCCCGTTCCTCCGTTCTCGACGAACACCGCCCACGCGAGCCGCGGCTCGTCCGCCGGGACGAATCCCGTGAACCACGCGTGCGGTTTCTCCCTCGGCGGGTCGTCGGCGGTGCCCGTCTTCGCCGCCGTCGGCGCCGGAAAGGTCTTCATGCCGGCGCACGTGCCCCTTGTGACCGCCGCGCGCATCCCCCGCTTCAGGAACGCGAGCGTCTCCTCCGAAAGCGGGAGTTTCTCCGGCGCGCTTCCCCCGCCCCGGACAAGGCGGGGCGCGACCTTCATCCCCCCCGCGGCGATCGCGCTCGTCATCACAGCCATCTGAAGCGGTGTCGCCTGCACGTAGCCCTGCCCGATGCTCGCGTTCACCGTGTCGCCGTCGTACCATCCCTCGCCCCTGAACCGCCGCTTCCATTCGTCGTCGGGGAGCAGTCCTATCGCCTCGCCCGGCAGATCAATGCCCGTCTTGCTCCCGAAGCCGAAGAGCCTGCCGTATTTCTTGATCCGCTCGATGCCGAGAGCGGCGCCGAGCTGGTAGAAAGCAACGTCACACGACTGCGCGACGGCGGTCTCGAAGTCAATCCTTCCGTGCCCGCCGGGACGCCAGCACTGGAAGACCTTCCCTTTCATGACGAACCGCCCGCCGCAGCGGAAGGTTGTCCGCGGCGTTGCGATTCCCTCTTCCAGCGCGCCGGCTGCGACGACGAGCTTGAACACCGAGCCGGGCGGCACCGCGGCGGAGACGGCGCGGTTCATGAGCGGGTGGTCGGGATGCCCCGTCAGTTCGCTCCACGCGCCGCCCGTGACGCCCCCCGTGAGCGCGCCGGGGTCGAACGCCGGGACGCTCACGAGCGCGACGATGCCGCCGGTGCGGACGTCCATGATGACCACCGCGCCCTTTCTTCCTTCCATCGCCTCCACCGCCGCCCGCTGGAGACGAACGTCGAGCGTCAGTGTCAGCGTGTCCCCTTTCGTGGAGTGCTCGACGCGGCTGCCGGGGAGAATCCTCCCCCGGGCGTCGAGACGGACGGTCCTCATCCCGCGCCCGCCCGTGAGGCGGGTTTCGTATTCCCTCTCGACGCCTGCTTTCCCGACGAGGTCGCCCGGCATGTATCCCACCGAGCGCCACTTCGCCAGTTCCTCCCGCGATATCTCGCCCAGGTAGCCCGTGACGTGCGCCGTCAGCTCGCCCAGGGGATAACGGCGCAGCGGCGCCGTGTCCACGAAGCGGCCGGGTCCGCGGGCGGATTCCATGAAGACCGACGCCTCTTCGAAGCCGACGTTCTCCGCCTCCCATTCTCCGCCCCTCTCGAACTTCACCCGCCTTATGCGGGGCAGGTCGAGGGCGATGATCGTCCCGTTGGCGTCCACGATCTCGCCGCGCACGAGCGGCAGGGGAACGCTCCTCACCGCGTTCCGTTCCGCCCTCCGCGCGTGACGCCCGTGCTCGACGATCTGCAACTGGGCGAGCTTCGCGAGGATGGCGGCGGCAATGAACACGAAAACAACGTAAAGCGTGGCGATGCGCACGATGTTTTTTCTTTTCACCGCCGACGCTTCCCTCATGTCATCGTCCCCTCGGCGACGGAACCGGACGCCGGACCGCGGGCTTCGGACCGCAGACTGCGGATTTCAGAAGACGAGCACAATTCACCGGTTTCCTTTTTTCCCGCGGACGAGCGTCAGAACAGCGACTTTCTCGGGTACATTCCCGCGGTGAAGGCGCAGAACAGAAAAAACGCCCCCGTGTTTACAGCTATGCCGGCGGCGAGGACGCCGGACGAAGCGGCTTCGCCGTCGCGCAGATAACACAGCAAGTATGCGGCGCATGAGTAAACCATGACCATCATCCACACGGTCATCACGTGCGGACCCGAACGCGGGTGGAAGAACAGCGCGCCGGCGGACCTCGCGGCGAAGCCGGCGGCGATGAACGCTGGAACGTGGAAAACCTCGCCCGTCATCGAATCGAGCGCCAGCCCCGAAACGGCGGCGGCGATCAGAAAGGACGCCTCGTCGCCGAACAGCGCAGCCGGCAGAAGCGCGCAGAGCGCGAAATCGGCGAAATTGAGGGTGTGCAGCGCTCCGCTGAAATTCCAGCAGTCCAGCGCCGTCCCAAGTGCGGCGAGCGCGAGCGCCGGTAAGGGTTTTATTCCGGTCCCCGGTTTCATGGTTCGCCGCCTGTTTGCTCCCGCTGCGCGCCGGGCTGTCGGGCGGGCGCTTCCCGCGCCGGAGTTTTGTCGCGCGCCGGGCGGCGTCCGGACGCGCCCTCGACGATTATCATGACGTAGTCCATGCGGTCGAGCCGCGCGGAGGGGCGGCACGTCACGGGCTTCGTGAGCCGGTGCGACTGCTCAATCACGCTCGAGACCCGCCCTATCGGGATGCCGGGCGGATAGTGCCCCCCGTAGCCCGACGTCACGACCCTGTCGCCGGCGCCGACCCTGTAGGGCGCGGGCACGAGTTCGAGCCTCAGCGTCTTCGAGCCTGTCCCCATGGCGATGCAATACGCATCCGCGGGCAGTATCTTGCAGCTCGTCGCGGTCCCGGGGTCGGTGATCAGCCTCACGCGCGCCGTCCGCCCGCTGACCCGCGACGTCCTGCCCACGAGTCCGGCGTGGTCCATCACCATCGCCCCGGCGCGAACGCCGTCGCGGCTGCCGCGGTCCACGACGACTTCGTGGCGCCACGTGCGCGGGTCGCGCCCCGCCACGCGCGCCGTGACGTACACTGCATCGCCGCCCGCGGGGACGCCGCCCCTTTCCGCGCTCAGCCGCCGGAGGCGCTCTTCGAGCGCGGCGTTGCGGCGCCGCAGGCGCACAACCTCCCGGCTCCTTTCGGCTAAAAGAAGTTTCGCCCGCTCCGCGCCGCCGTACGGCAGCAGCGTGTTCAGCCAGGTGACCCTCACGGCGCCGACCGTCCCGTACACGAGCCGCTCGAAAAGCGAAGTCGTCCCGCCCCACCTCGCCGCTGCGGCGAGCGCGAGGACCAGAACCGCCGCGAGGAAAACTTTCAGTCTTTTGAGAACGAACATCGGTTTTCGGCGCGGCGCCC
>JBFMFE010000143.1:0-11429 GCA_040752295.1 bacterium | reverse complement strand
TTCCCCCCGTTTCATATCCGTGATTCTGCTTCTCGCGTCGCTCGGCGCGCTGGGTTATTCGCTGTTCCGGTGGCACGATGGGACAATAAGGCGGATAAGGCTGGAGCACGAAAAAGTACTCGATTACCATCTGAAGGAAGCCGGGAGGCTGGAAAAAGAAATCGGGGATCTGAAAAACCGGAACGGGTTTCTCATGATGAATATGAACCAGCTTCAGGTGATGCTTGAAAAGACCGTCGGGGCGGTCGGCAGGGTGAAAGTGGTGTTTGACAGGTCGAAAAACGTCAAGACAAAGCGTTACAGCATCACGTTCGTCGGCGAAAACTTCAAAACGGAAATCGAGAAAAAGATAGACACGATATACCCCGCCGTGCACGGTTTTTTGGAAAAAGAGTTCGGCTTTATGCGGCACGAGAAAACGCCGCTCATCGAGGTGAAGATATTCGACACGAAGGAAAACTACGAGAACTACAGGGAACTGCTCGGGATCGAAAAGCGGACGTCCGGCGGCAGCTACCTGTCCTATTACAAGGAAATCGTCCTCTACGCCGGAGACAGGGACGACCTCACGCTGTACCGCAACGCGACGCACGAAACCACTCATTACATAATAGACAACCACGTACACAAGCCGCCGCTGTGGCTGAACGAGGGCTTCGCGGTGTACTTCGAAAACAGCGTCGCCGGCGATTACTCTTTCGATTACGGGAGGGTGAATCCATGGATGCTCGGCGAACTCAAAAAGGCGTTCAAGCTCGGGCACTACGTCCCGTTCGACGAATTCATCAACACGCGAAGCGGCGACTTCGAGGTCATAAACTACCAGAACCCGCTTCAGCAGATCATCGGCTATGCGCAGTCGTGGATCATGGTCGCTCTGTTCCTTCACACCTCGAAAGAAAACAGAGACACGTTCAAGGAATACATGACCGGGCTTCTGCGCGGCTCAGACACGACGCTCGAGGAGTTCCTCGGCGGGAAGAAACTAAATGAGCTTGAGACGCAGTGGAGCGATTTCATCGAGAACATCGAGTGAATCCGCGCGGGGGTCGCGGGCTGTCCGGCCGCTTCCGTTTGACTTCGGGACGGGGCGATCGTAGGATACGCGCGCCGGTCGCGTTTCTGAAACGGATTTTTTCGAAGTTAGCTGAGAAATTTCAGGTGTGTTATACTGTGTACGGCAGGTGAACACGGGGACAAAATGAGAAAGATCGTTGAGGCAAAACCGCTGGAAAATTACAGAATGCGGATAAGATTCTCCGAAGGAACCGAGGGGACGGTTGATCTGTCCGGGCTTGTGGGAAAAGGGGTGTTCAGGGTTTGGGAGGACGTGAAATTTTTCAATTCGGTTTTCATAGACAGCGAGACACATACCATCGCCTGGGAAGGCGGAATAGATTTGTGCCCCGATAAGCTTTACGCGGAGGTCACCGGAGCAGACCCGCTGACCGTTCTTGAAGAAAGTGAAGCTACTGCCCGCTGAGAGAATCCATGCCGGAAATATGCAGATTTTATGGAATTGTCATTTACATTTATTACAACGAGCATGTGCCGCCGCATTTTCATGCATTTTATGGCGGACGCGAAGCTTTGATTTCCATTGAGACGCTTTCAGTACTTGCGGGTTCTCTCCCGCCGAGATCGTTAGGACTTGTTATTGAGTGGGCCAGTATTCACCGGAAGGATCTTGAAAATGTATGGAACCAGGCGATGAATAATCAAAAGCTGGATAAAATAGAACCATTGGAATAACACTTTTCACCACGCCCCCTGCCGCCCATTGGCTTCCGTTTGACTTCGGGACGGGGCGATCGTAGGATACGCGCGCCGGAACCGGCGCCGAGCCATGCGGAGCAGGATTTCAAGGTTGATCATTGACAAAATGAGCGGCAGGCTGCCCGATGACGTTCTCTCCCGCATCGAAAGCCTGCAGGTAACACCCGTCTCGGAGTCGGGCTACGACGAATTCGGTTTCCACAGGGACTACCTCAAGGCGGCGGCGCCGCTCGCGCTCTTCCTCTACAGAAGGTGGTTCCGCGTCGAGGCGGTCGGAGTCGGCAACGTTCCGCTCGAGGGACCTGCTGTCATCGTGCCGAACCATTCCGGTCTGCTTCCCTTCGACGGTATGATGATAGCGGTCGCGTGCCTGCTGGAGATGGAAAAGCCTCGCCTGCCGCGCGCGATGATCGAAAAGTGGTTCCCCACGGTTCCCAACCTCGCGATTCTCATGCCGCGCGTCGGGCAGGTGACCGGACTGACGGAAAACGCCGAGAAACTGCTCGCGAACGGCGAGCTTGTGCTCATCTTTCCCGAGGGCGCCCTCGGCGCGGGCAAGACGTGGGACAAACGCTACCGGCTCCAGCGCTTCACGGTGGGATTCATGGAACTGGCGATAAGGTTCGGCGCGCCGGTCGTTCCCGCCGCAGTGATCGGCGGCGAGGAGCAGGCGCCTAACCTCCACAACGCCGAAGGCGTCGCGAGGGCGCTCGGAATGCCCTACTTCCCGCTGACGCCGACGTTTCCCTGGGCGGGGCTGCTCGGGTTCATTCCCTTTCCATCGCGCTATCACATCTATTTCGGCGCGCCGATGGACTTCAGCGGCGAGCGCGGCGTCCTCGCCGACCCCGACGCCGTGCGCGCACTCGTCGAGCGCGTCAGGGAACACGTCCAGAAGATGGTCGCCGAGGGGCTGAAAAAGCGCCGCTTCCCCGGATTCTGACCGGTCACCGATTATTTAACTCCGCGCATGAAAATGTTATCATATCGCTGTGAATCGGGGGCTGGGAAACCGACACGTATTCGAGCGACTGCTGGCTGTCCAGGTGGAAGAAACAGAATTTATTCTTCGCGGGATGGGCAAGGCGCCATGGTCGGATTTATTACTGAACCCGCGCCGTTTGCGCGGCAGCGACTTTTTGATGCGATGGGCACAGGGGGTGTGGAGCGAAGAACGCCTGGTTCAAGCCGTAAACGCAACAGGTATGTACATAGCATTGCCGTACGGTCCCAGCGGTACAGCGCCCGATAACGACATTCGGGCGTTCGAACTCTATTTTGAAAGGCTTGAGAATGCCGGACTCGGAGACCTGAAGCGTCCCGATCTGCTGTTATTCAATTCGCGGGATGAGAAAAGGGTTCAAAAACTCGTTTCGTCATTGAATGGTCCGGGTGAATTGCCGTTCACGCCTGAAAATGATTCAAGGATGAAGAATCTGCTTTCGTACGCAATAATTGCAGTGGAGTGCGAGAACAGCCTTTGGAAGGCAAAACAAATGCCCGATTACGGGACACCCCTGACGCCTCAAAGGAGACTTGGAGGTAAACCCGGGTTAAAAAAGACCGCGGTGCTTCCGACAATAATAATCAAAGAGGAAGACAGAGCGCCTTTGAGAAAGTGGCAGAGCAATCACACAATCCCAATACACCTGTGGCACGCCTTCTACGACGAATCATTCGGCATTTCCCTCGATAAAGCGGAAGAAATAATTTCGAGTGGAGAGATTGAAGCTACAAGGCAAGTCTTTCAAGCGCCGGGAGGCGCGACAACGGAAAAAACGATTTTCAAGATTTATTATCAACACGCCTACCATCTGGCAACGAGTGTTGAGGAACCGAAACTTATCGCCGATTCGATAACGGACAAGAACGGGCATATTCTCCCTTATGTAAGGTTTGACGGCGGGAGGTCCGAATTGTCAACCGACGCGATCGCGGTTCTTCGTGAGGCAGAAAAGAGTAATGCATAGACCGTCCGTTCAACAAAGAACTTCACTGCCCCGCTCAGGCGCCGGAAGAGAAGCGCTTCGGGTTAAGGGGCAATTTTGGACGCCTGATTGGGTGGCTGATTTCATGGTTGCATACGTTCTGAAGGATAAACCGCCGAAAATCCTCGATCCTTGCGTTGGTGAAGGCGCGTTTTTCAGAGCGGCGAAAAGGTTCGCTGAAAAACATGATTTCAGGTTGTGCCTCTATGGCAGAGACGTTGATCCCTCTGTATTACCGAAAGCAAGAAGTTCGGGGCTGACCGACTCCGACCTGACTAACGTGGAGATCAGGGATTTTGTATTGGATCCCCCGACTGACGGGTTCCCGGCGATAGTCGCTAATCCGCCATACATCCGCCATCATCGCCTGCCTTCGGAGATCAAGCGATCATTGCGCGATTTTGCCGTGACCGCAACCGGACTCAAAATAGACGGCCGCGCGGGTCTTCACGTGTATTTCCTGATACGTTCGCTTCAGGTTACGGCTCCGTGCGGCAGACTTGCCTTCATAGTCTCTGCGGATATCTTCGAAGGTGTTTTCGCCGATACTCTCTGGCGCTGGATATGTTCACGCTTCAGGCTCTATGGAATAGTAACTTTTGCTCCGGAAGCCGCGCCTTTTCCTGAAGTAGATACAAACGCCGTCGTTATTATGATTTCGAACGAAAAACCGGCAAATGAATTTATTTGGGCGAAATGCAGCTGTCGTGAGTCAGCAGAGTTGATTTCCCTCATCGAACATGACCGACCTGATCCAAGAGCCTCGTACAATACGTTGGAAGTTCATACGCGTTCACTGACCGAAGCTCTATCAACTGGATTTTCGCGTCCACCATCCACAAAAGAGAAACACAATTTCACGCTTGGGGATTTCGCATCGGTCATGCGCGGTATTGTATCCGGGGACAACAACTTCTTTTTCATGACGTCAAAACGAGTTAAAGAACTGAATATACCGAAGTCTCTACTGGTAAGAGCCATCGGAAGGACGAGGGATGTTAAGGGTGAATACCTGACGAAACAGGATATCGAAAAGCTTGATTCGGACGGTCGTCCGACGTGGCTGCTGACGATTAATTCAATTTCATTCGATCATCTGCCCCCCGGCGTCCAGAAATACATCCTTTACGGGGAAGAGCAAGGTCTGCCCCGAAAAACTCTTCTGAAGACGAGAAATCCATGGTTCCGCATGGAAACACGCAAAACACCCCCGATCATGTTCGCTTATTTAGGGCGTAGAAATGCCAGATTCATCAGAAACCCAGCTGGTGTTGTTCCATTAACGTGTTTACTGTGCATTTATCCAAAACACTCAAGCGAAGGTTTTGTAGATAAGCTGTGGAAGGTTCTTTCGCATCCGGACACGATTCAAAATCTTCGCAAGGTCGGAAAAAGCTATGGAGGTAATTCCATAAAGGTCGAACCCCGGGCTTTAGAGCGTCTGCCGCTTCCGGATTCCTTAATTAGGGAACATGGATTGGAGGAATATATTACGCCCAGGCAGGTCTGTTTGAATCTCGCGGACGATCAGGCGAACTTTTCCGGTTTTCTGCGGGAAACGCCGATAGAGCCGAATGGATGAGGCGGGAAATTCATGCGCGTCCGGGTGCTACGGAAGATATGATAAATCACCTCCTCGAATTCCGGTTCATGATTCATAAGGGCTTGAGAAGCGCGAAAGTTCACCTATGATAAATCCCATTGAAAAAAGGCGAAAACGAGGCGGCGGGGCCGGGACGCGCGCCGGTGAGCGCGGCGTAATGAAAAAAAAGAAGATCGTAAAGGAAGACGGAAGGTACCTCATCTATTACGAGTTTGAGGATGAACCCCGCGAAAAGGACGGGGGCGGCGGAGACAAAGAGGACGGGGGCGGGGAAAAATGAGAGTGCTCGTGACGGGCGGCGCGGGGTTCATCGGGTCGCACGTCGTGGACCTCCTCCTGAAGCAGGGGCACGAGGTGTCGGTCGTTGACGACCTTTCGACGGGGCGGGAGGAGAACCTCAACCCCGGGGCGAAGTTCTACAGACTCGACATACTGGACGCGAGGACAGGTGAGGTTTTCGAGAGGGAGCGTCCCGAGTGCGTCGTTCACGCCGCCGCGCAGATCAGCGTGGCTCAATCGGTGCGCGACCCGGCGGGGGACGCGCGGGTGAACGTCGTCGGCTCGCTGCTGCTGATGGAGCACGCCCGCAGGTCCGGCGCGCGCAAGGTGGTGTTCTCTTCGTCCGGCGGCACGGTCTACGGCGAAGTCCCCGGCGCACCCGCGGCGGAGGACGTCCCGTTCAACCCGCAATCCCCCTACGGCATCGGCAAGATGTGTTTCGAGTACTATCTCGAATTCTACAGGGTGGAGTACGGAATCGCTTACACCGTGCTGCGTTACGGAAACGTCTACGGACCCCGTCAGGACCCGCACGGCGAGGCGGGCGTCGTGGCGATCTTCGCCATGAAGACGCTCCGCGGCGAAACGCCCACAATCAACGGCGACGGGAAGTATTTCCGGGATTACGTCTATGTATCCGACGTCGCGCACAGCAACCGCCTGTGCCTCGAACGCGGCGACAACCGCATCTACAACATCGGCACGCAGACGGCGACCGACGTGAACGAAGTGTTCCGGCTGATCGCGGAAGCCGCCGGCTTCACGGGCGCCGCGAAGCACGGTCCCCCGCGGCACGGCGACCTGCGGCGCAGCGTCCTCGACGTCTCCCGCGCACGGAGGGAACTCGGCTGGGCGCCGGTCGTGCCCCTCGATGAGGGCATCGCGAAAACGGTCGAGTTCTTCCGGACGAAGCTCCGCGCGTGACCGCGGGGGCTAAACGCAGGCTCAACCGGCGGCGCCGGACGCGAAACCGGTGTCTCGTCAACCATAAAGTGACGTATTCGAGGCTGTTATATAATTGCAGGGCTGGGGCGCCGTACCCCGCCGAACAGAACAGCAGGGCGTGATAAATCGAATGTCGAAAATCGAACAGGAAACCGCGGAATATCGAGGGAAAATGCAGGAAAAACTTCATCATTCGACATTCCCTGTTCGTTATTCGATATTCGTTTTTCAGCGCGACACATGACCGTTGACATGAAACTCGGTCTCTCCACGTACTTCTTCATAGACGAAAAGCTCGAGAAGGAACACGCGGAACTCGTCGGGCGGCGCCGGATCGAATCGGTGGAACTGTGGGGAATGCCGCCCCATGCCGACTACCGCGACCCCGACTCCTGGAAGCGCGCCGGCGCGCTTTTCGACGGCGAGGGCGTCAGGGTGAACTCCGTGCACGCGCCGTTTTATGAATCGCCCCGGGACCTGACGAAAGGCAGGTTCATCTCCATCTCGAGCGTGAACGAAAAGAAGCGGCGCAAAGCCCTCGAGGTCGTCATGCGCGCCGCGGAACTGATGGAACTCGTCCGCAGCCGCATACTCGTCGTCCATTTCGGGACGGCATTCGATCCGAACAGGCAGAGAACGCATGAGGCGCTCCTGTCGTCGCTCGTAAGCCTCCAGGAATTCACCGCGGGCGCCGGAATAAGGCTCGCCTTCGAGAACGTCGTCAGCATCTTCTCCACCGCAGGCTCAATGGCGGGCATTCTCGACAGGTACGATTTCCACGGCATGGGCATCGCCCTCGACACCGGGCACGCCAACCTGAACGAGGAACCCGCGTCCGCCGTGAGAAACTGCGGCGCGCGGCTCCTCTGCCTCCACGCGTCCGACAACAACGGCGTGAACGACGAACACCTGATCCCCGGCGAGGGGAAGATAGACTGGAGGGAAGTGTGCCGCGCGCTCGGGGACGCGGGGTACGACGGCGATTTCACCGTCGAGATACGCAACGCGGGCGATCCGGACGAAACGCTCGGGAAGGTGAGGGAATCCTGGGAAAAACTGATAGAGCCGCTGACGGCGTGAGCCGCGCCGGACTTCCGCCGTCGGCGATGGATTTCCTCGTGGGTGCTTTTCCCGCCGGGGGTTTCGCCCTCGAACCGCTGAAGGGCGACGCGTCCGACCGCGACTACTGCCGCGTGCGTTTCGAGGGGAGCAGTCCCCGCGGCGCGCGGACCGCCGTGCTCATGCACGTCCGCGAACCCGGCTCGGCGGGCGCGCGCGCTTTCGTTCAGACGCGGCGGATTCTCGAATCGGCGGGCGTTCCGGTGCCGGCGCTCATCACGAACAGCCCGGACGGAAGGTTTTTCCTTCTGGAGGATTTCGGAGACGTCACGCTCGAAGGCGCGGTCGCCGGCAGGGAAGATTCGCCCGAATGCGAGCGGCTCTACTCGGAAGCGCTGGAGATACTGCTGAAAATACAGTTCAAAACGCTCGCGGACAAGGATTCGTCTCTCATTCCCTTCCAGCTCGCTTTCGACGAGGAAAAACTGACGTGGGAACTGGAGTTCTTCCTCGAAAACGTCGTCGGAACCTACATGAAAGAGACCATCGCGTCCGGGGACGGGAGGTTCATACGGGAGGAATTCGGGAAAATAGTCTCCGAGCTCGCCTCCGAACCGCGCTATCTCGCCCACCGCGATTACCACGGCAGGAACCTCATGGTCAGGGACGACGGGCGCATCGGCGTGCTCGACTTTCAGGACGCGCGGATGGGTCCTCTCCAGTACGACCTCGTCTCGCTCCTGTGCGACTCGTACGTCTCACTGCCGGCGGCGACGGCGTCGAGGCTCAAGGAGCGGTACATTGGAAGCGTGGAGCGGTCCGCCGGGCTGAAGGTCGAGCGCGCGCGCTTCGAGCGCGTGTTCCTTCTCGTGAAAGTCCAGCGCAGTCTCAAAGCCGCAGGGTCCTTCGCCTATCTCGACTGCGTGAAAAAGCTGAACCGTTACGTCAGGCATCTCCCCGCCGCCCTCTCGCACGCGTTCAGCGCGATGGACGCGCTGGAACTCGACGGTCTGAAACGCACGCTGACGAAATACGTCGGTTCCGGGAAGTGACGCCTTTTTTACGGTTGAAACAATCCCGCCGCGCCGGTAATCAGGAATTATCCCCCGCCGCGCCCTCGCGCCCGGCGCCCTGCATCACCATGAGGTCCCGCAGTTCGTAGCAGAGGTCTTTGAGGGAAACGGCGTCGAACAGCCCGTCAATCCCCGCCGTGATACGCTCCCATAATTTCCGCGTCACGCACACCGAACTCCGCGCGTTATCGCATCCGTCTCCGCGTTCCCTCGGGTTAAAACATTTCACGGAAACGATCAGCCCGTCTTCCTCCAGGGCGCGCACAATCTGACCGACCGTTATATCCGCGGGGTTTTTCGCCAGAACGTATCCGCCGCCCGGTCCGCGGACGCTCCGCACGAGGTCCGCCTTGCCGAGGCGGTACATGATCTGCTCAAGATAATCTATCGAAACCTCCTGCCTGTCGGATAAATCCTTTATCGTAACCGGGTTCAGGCACGAGTTCATCGCCAGGTCCAGGGCGGCGCGCACACCGTACGCGCTCCTGTTGCTGAGCCTCATCGTTCTCCCCCGCGTTTACCGCTCGGAGCACGAAATACTTCCATCTTCATCCTTCACCGCGCCCATTGCGCCTTTGCGTGAATGAGAAGTATTTTGCCTTACCCCATAATATCCTACAACAACCGGCGCGTTTTTTCAACGGCGCGAGGCGCGGCGGCGCGGCGGTTCTCTTTTCCATCCCGGCGCAGGAAATTCAGACTCAACAAAGGGAAATTTTCTTAAGTGACAACCTGCCAATATTCAATTTTCAAGCTCCGCCCTCCATCATTCGCAGTATTTGACTCCGCCTGAATGACCCGCCGAAGCAACATGCGAAGAAATTGGCAATGCAAATGAGCTTTATTCATATTCAATGCTGAAACCGACTTTCACTTTCGAATTTATCAGGCGAGAGTCAACGATAGGCTTCCCGCCTGTGCAACACTCGGAATATCCTGATAATTTTTTCTTTATCGTCTATCTCGTACAAAACCCTATAGCTGCCTATTCTCAATCTATGCTCGTTATCGCGTCCGACGAGTTTTTTCGATCCCGGCGGACGCGCGTCGCTCTTCAAAACATTTATCTTCGATATAATCCTGCGGAACGTTTGCCTGTCGAGGGCGTCGAAATCTCTCCTTGCTGCCGGCCGCAGAACGATTTTATAGTTATCGCCCATCTTTCATCCTCGAACGGACATACCCGTCGAGAGGAATATCTTTCCCTTTCTCCTGTCTCGCTCTCTCGATAAGCACTATGTCCTCGAGGTCCGCGCCGAATTCTTTGTCTCTTACAAGATGAGCAATCACCGCCTTCCGCTGCGATTTGGGAAGCCCATGGAAAGCCGTAAGGAACGATTCCGCCTCTGTCTGTTTCATTTCATGTTTCGCCTGTGCATAGTATACGTCAGGAACCAGGAAAGAGCAATGCCTCCGCCGCGCAAAACACGGTTCCCGTTGTTCCGTTACATTTCCGAAATGACAGGCTGGAAGCCTGTCCCACTAAAAGACCGGAAGCCTGTATTAATTCCTGGCTCCATGGCGAAGCATGGAGCCAGCGAGTTTCAAAGGCGGGCAAAGGAATTTTTTTTCGTACCCCCCTTGACGGGAGGAATTTCGAACATTATAATCAACCATATAGTTGAAAAGTTGATGATTGGGGGGGCGATGAAAACGGCGGCAAATCCCTACCGGGCTTACAAAGACGCAATCTATGAGCAGTTCGAGCGCATCGGCAAGGCGCTCTCATGCGCGAAACGGCTCGAGCTTCTGGATTTGATCTGCCAGGGTCCGCGAACGGTCGAGGCGCTTGCGCGGGAGGCGGGCATCAGCCTCGCCAACACCTCAAAACATCTTCAGGCTCTGCGCGCCGCGCGGCTTGTGGAGACCGAAAAAAGGGGAACTTACGTGGTTTACCGCCTCGCCGACGGTTCGGTCTGCGAGTTCTACCGCGCGCTGCGCGTTCTGGGGGAGTCCCGGCTTGCCGAGGTTCGGCAGATCACACGCGATTTTCTCGCCGGACGCGAAGGCATGGAACCCGTGGACAGCCGCGAACTCCTGAACCGCGTCCGCAGCGGCGAGGTCGTGGTTCTGGACGTCCGCCCGAAAGAGGAATACGCCGCCGGGCACATTCCCGGCGCGGTGTCCATTCCCTTAAAGGAACTGGAGGCTCATCTTTCCGAACTGCCGCTCGACCGCGAGATCGTGGCTTACTGCCGCGGTCCCTACTGCGTCCTGGCGATCAAGGCGGTGGAACAGCTTCGGGCGAAGGGTTTTAAAGCGGTTCGTTTTGAGTACGGAATCCAGGACTGGCGTGCCGACGACCTGCCGGTCGCCGTGGGTTAACAACAAACAAAGAATAAGGAGTGAAAGGATTTCAGACACAGATTACACGGATTACACAGATTTTAAGCGCGCCTGCGGCGCGCCCGAAAAATGTATTATCCGTGAAAATCAGTGAAATCCGTGTCTCAAAAAATTTCTTGGCTCATATGGTGAACTTTCGTACTTTTTGGTTCCCGCTCCACAAAGGAAACTTTAAAGGCAAATGAATTTTATGTATGTCCGATGCAAATCCGACCTGCCTGTAGGCAGACAGGTCATGCGAAAAACAGTATGCGCGAAGCCCCTTGGAGTGCGGGCGAGCGTGCGACGAAGAAGGAGCACACGTCTGCGAGCGCCCGCGAGAAGGTGAGCGGGCTGGAGTGCAAACACCGCCTTGTTTCC
>JBFMFE010000142.1:0-3107 GCA_040752295.1 bacterium | reverse complement strand
ACAGGGAGTCGTGTTCACCGGCGGCGAGGCCACCCTGAGAAAAGACTTTTTCGATATAGTCGCTTACGCAAGAGACCTGGAATTCGAGGAAATACAGTTGCAGACGAACGGACGCATGTTCGCCTACCCGGAATTCTGCCGGAAGGCAGCGGACGCCGGCGTCACTTTTTTCGTTATGGCCGTCACGGGACATATTGCCGAACTCCACAATTACATTACCGGCACGGACAGTTTCAAACAGATCATAAGAGGCATTGTAAACCTGAAAAAACTGAAGCGGAGAGTCGGAACCAACACCGTGATCTCAAAAATGAACTACCGGCATCTGCCGGACATCGCCCGCCTTGCGGTGAAGCTCGAACTCGACCAGGTGCAATTCGCCTACGCGCATCTTCTGGGAAACGCCGGAAAAAACCGCCTTTCGGTCGCCGCGAGGAAGTCAATGATTATGCCTTACGTGAAGGAGGGTTTGAGGATTGCCCTTGTCTCCGGAATTTTCGCGATGACGGAGGCGATTCCCTATTGCTTCATGGAAGACTATGAAATGTGCATCGGGGAAAAATTCATCGCCGACGCGAAAATATATGACGTGGATTACACGATAGAGGACTACACGGAAGTGAGGCAGGTGGAAGGGAAGGCGAAGTCGGAAAAGTGCATCCAGTGCAAATGGTACAGTGTCTGCGAGGGACCGTGGAAGGAATACCCCGAGATTTTCGGCTGGGACGAGTTCGTCCCGGTAAAGCGAAAGAAGAAAATATGATTTCATGAGCGGTGAACCGGCCAGATACATAATAAAACTCGGCTACGAATGTAACAACAATTGCGTATTCTGCCACGCGGTTGCGAACCGCGCGCGCAGGCCTCTCGATCTGCGGCGGATTGAAAAAAAAATATTGATGTGCAGGGAGAAAAAGCCGGGGACGGTCATTGTGTCCGGAGGAGAGCCGACCATCCGGAAGGATTTCCCGTCCGTCGCGGAACTCGTTCTGAGAAGCGGCATGCGTTTCGGGTTGATCACGAACGGGAGAATGTTCGCATACGGGGATTTCGCGGACGCCTACGCCGGGCTCGACCCGGAATACACGTACGTCTCCATTCACGGTCCCGACAGAAAAACACATGACGCCGCAACCCGCGCCCCGTCGTTTCACCAGGTTGTCGCCGGCATCGGGAATCTCCGCGGCAGGGTGGCGAATCTCACACTGAACGTGGTGATAACGTCCCTGAACGTCGGGCGCCTGAGCCGTATGGTGGACCTCGCCCTTGGGGTTGCGGCGCCGTGCAGGCTGAAATTTTCCCTACCCGAGCCGAAGGGCGCGGCGCGCGCGCGCGGCGGAATGTTTCCGGACGCGCTCGAGGCGGCGGCGGCTGTGAAAAAGGCGCTGGAATACGCCTCCGGACGCGGTGCAAAGAGCCGCGGCGTCAGCCTCCGTTGCGACGGCTTTACCCCGTGCCTGATAGACGACTGGAACGCGCTCCGGGCGGACCTGGTCACGGACAACATAGGCTATATGAGCGAGACGTTCGAGAAGGAACTTCACCCGGTGGACTACGGCGAACGGGAGTTCGTCAACGATGAATGTCTGAAATGCCGCGAGTACATCAACTGCCCGGGAATCTATGCGGGCTATCTTCTCCGGTCGTCCCGGCGGATTGCAAAAGCGATAACACGTCCCAAATCGAACGGGATAATGTTTACGCCCCTGAGAGTGGTCCGGAAAGCCGGTGAAAAGGACTGTCCGGGGGGCAAAGAGCGCATGAAAGAACTCGATCGGCGACGCGACCTGGCGATGATTTGCGGGAACAGGCTGAAAATTTACACGACGCGGACGGGCGATTTCGGCGAGGACGTAATCCGCATGATAAAACTCGACAAGGGGCAGGTGTATCTTGACAACTCAAAGGGCGGAAAAAACACGGATTTCCGCAGGGATCACAGGAAACTGGCGCTGCATGAGCAATGCGGGCGGTGCCGCTCCGTTTCCGACTGCGCGGGTGTTTTCGCGCCCGTCCGCGGGGATGTATATAAGGAACAGAGGCGGAGCGAGCTTGAAATCATTAAGGGCATGAAAGGACGCGTGCTCGACGTCGGCTGCGGACTTCCGCATTTCGCGGACCTGCTCCGAACGAAGATCGCCCGCGGCGAGATTGACTACCTGGGCGTGGATTTGAATCCGCCCGACGCGCCCGGACTGAAGATGGTGAAAGGAACAATGGAATCCTTTGTCTGGGACGGACGTCCCTTCGACCATGTTCTCGTTCTGAGGAGCTTCAACCATTTTGAAGACCCGGACGCCGTTTTCTCGAAAATAACAAAAATGCTCAGGCACGGAGGGCGTCTGCTAATCGTCGAGAACAGCGTGTATATCATTCTGAAAGAAGGCGGCGACGCCGGGAAACCCGGCGCCGAACGTTTTGAACATTTCAGAAACATGTTCTCCGACGAGGCGCTGATGTTCCTGAACGCCGTTCACCCTTTCAGAACGGCGCTGCATATCCCGATAACGCCGGAAGGGCCGAATCAGTGGATGCTGCTTTTGGAAAAAACCGGCGGAAACCGGCGGGAAGGAAAAGACGGGTATAAAGCACGTCGAGGCCGTAACACCGCCTCGCTTTCTGGTTTACAAAACAGGGCGTTCGCACGCGATGCTCTCGGGAAATAGAATGCGCGGGCAAACCCGTTAAAATAACGGTTCTTCCGGAAATTGAGCGGGTAGAACCGGTATAAACATGTATTGGAAAAAGCCGCCCTTGACCGCGGCTGCGCGAGCGAAAATATTGGCACTTACAAGGGCGTTTCGGTAAATCTGACGAAATATACGAGGGGATCGGGAAATATGAGGACAGACCGATATTATCGCAAAGAAACTGACCGAAACGCCCTTTTTCACGATTATACTCGCTCGCTTGCCGCCGTCAAGGGTCTCCGCTCCTGCCTGCCGGCAGTTAGGTCGCTCCGATGAACGGCTTTTTCCGTACCCTGTCTGTCATCACTACCCACTCTAAATCCGGAAGCGCCAAAATCACATCCGGTGGCAAAGGCGGCGCCTGATGCGCCGGCGGTTGTTTTATCCCGGACTCGCCTTTAGAATATTGAATATATT
>JBFMFE010000141.1:0-5127 GCA_040752295.1 bacterium | reverse complement strand
AAATCTGCCGGATGTGAAAACGCAGTTGAAAAACTATCGGCAGTTCAAAAAACTCACCACGGACTGGGTTGACCTGTCACTGGAACTCGCGAGACTTCGCAAATCAAGCAAAAAGGGGTAAAATCCTGTCCGGAACTTGGCACTGTCCAGTTCATTATTTGCAACCCGTTCCTCGGAATCTGTTACAAAATCCAGGGAAAATCCACGTAAAAAACCCGATCCGTTCCGCTGATTCGAACGGACCGGGATATACCAACCGCCCCGGTTCGCGCTCCTCGGCGTGTGTGTCTTCACACTCCCGCGCCCCGGCAGGCGGCGTCAGACCGCTTCCTCCCCCTCCTCGCCCGTCCTGATCCTTATCGCGTTCTCCACCGGCGACACGAATATCTTCCCGTCGCCCACCTCGCCCGTCCTCGCGGACGTCGTTACCGCCCTGACGACCTTTCCCACGTCCGCGTCCCTCACGACTAAATCTATCTTCGTCTTCGGTATGAACTCCACCTTGTACTTCTCACCCCGCCACGTCTGCTCCACTCCCTTCTGCTTCCCGTGCCCCTCCACCGCGGTTATCATCAGACCCGAATATCCGATGCCTTCGAGGGCGCACTTCACAGCCCCCATCCTCTCGGGACGCACGATCGCCTCAACGCGCTTCATCTGCCGTTCCCTCCTTTCGCGTTCGCTCCGCACGCGCCCACCACCGTGTACGAGGGCTTCAGATTGAGAAAATCCGGGTACGCGGTGTTGCCGTGCTCCCCGGCGTCAAGCCCCTCGATCTCCTCGCGCAGCGATACCCTGATACCCATCACCGCCTTCAACGCGCCCCACACGGCGAGCGCCATCGTGAACGTGAACGCCCCCGCCGCCGCCACCCCCAACGCCTGCGCCCCCAATAGCTTCAACCCGCCTCCGTAAAACAACCCGTTCCCCGTCGCCACTCCCGTTATCCCGTCCTTCGCGAACAGCCCGATCGCAAGCGTCCCGAACACACCGTTCAACAAATGCACCGAAAGCGCCCCCACCGGATCGTCTATACGCGCCCGGTCGAATAACACTACGCCCACCACTACGATTGCACCGGCGATTAAACCGATCACCAGCGAACTCCCCACGCTCACGAACGCGCACGGCGCCGTTATCGCCACAAGCCCAGCAAGGCACCCGTTCAGCGTCATACCCAAATCCGGCTTGCCAAGCATCACCCACGACACTACCGTCGCGCTCAGTATCGCCGCCGCCGCCGCCGTGTTTGTCGTCACCACCACGTGCGATATCGCTCCGGGGTCCGCCGCCATCGTCGAGCCGGGGTTGAATCCGAACCACCCAAGCCACAGTACAAACGCCCCTATGGTCGCCGTGCTCATGTTGTGCCCCGGTATCGGCGTGATCCTCCCGTCCGCCGAGTACTTCCCGAATCGCGGTCCCAGCATCAGCACCCCCGCGAGCGCCGCCCAGCCCCCCACCGAATGTACTACCGTCGAACCGGCGAAATCGTACATCCCAAGCCCCGCGAGCCAGCCCCCGCCCCATATCCAGTGCCCCACAACAGGGTAGATCAGCATGGACATGAAGAACGAAAAAATTATGAACGACAGGTACTTCACCCTCTCCGCCACCGCCCCCGACACTATCGTCGCCGCCGTCCCGCAGAACACCAGCTGGAAGAAAAACTTCGCCAGCAGCGGCGTCCCCGTCCACGAAATCGAGGAATATACGCCCCTGTACGCCTCACCCGCCGCGGGCGAATTGTCCGCACCCCCGAGGAAAAACAGCCCCTTCACGCCCGCGAACCCCGTCCCGTCCCCGAACATCAGCCCCCATCCTAATACCAGAAACCCGATTGACGCCGTCGCAAATACTATGAAGTTCTTCGACAGTATGTTCACGCAGTTCTTCGCCCGGCAGAAACCCGATTCCACCATCCCGAACCCGAGATTCATGAAAAACACAAGCATCGCCGTCACAAGCACCCAGATCGTGTCGGCTATCACCTTCGGATCGTTCATGACTCGCCTTCACCCCGCTTTCGAACGTTCTCGCTCCGCACGCGGATTGAACGCCTCCCGCGGTCAACACGGGCGGAAATACCCTCCACTAAAAGTTGACGTCCAATTGCGTCGTCCATTTCATCTTTCCGTTCAACCCCTGGTCGTTGAACCACACCGGACCCATCAGCAGCGACGCGTTCCGGGTGAAGAACCAGAACAGCCCCACGCCGCCGCCGCCCAGAAGGTTGTCACCGCTCGCCCAGTCGCCCGCGAGGATGTACTTGTTGTACGAACCATCGGCGTCCTCGACCGGCTCGAAACCGTAATCGAACGCGATCATGAAACCATCGTCTTCCTTCGCGCCCGTGGAGCTTACGAGTATGTTGTCGTTCCCGTTGTAGTAGCCGGCGTGAAGCCTCACGTCACCGAAGGTCTTCCCCAATTCCACGTGAATGACGTTCTGGTTAGTGCCCCCGATACCAGCCGCCGCGTCGCCCTTCTTCGTCCCGACGTTGAAAATCCCCAGACCGATCCCCGGCGAGCCGGACGACAGCGCCCCTTCCGCAATGCCCGCCTTCGCGTTGAAATAGAACGGGTAGGTGGTCCTCGAAAGCCAGTCCACGCCCACCTCCATGCCAACGTCGCCGGACAGCTTGAACCCGTACGTCAGTCCAAGGTCTGTCGAAAAATCCTCGCCCACGCGACGCGTGCTGTATGTGTCGTACGTCACGTGCCACACTCCCGCAGGCTGTACGTCCATGATGCACGCGGTCCAATACATCGTGCTCGGCGTGGCGAACGCCCCGGAACACGCGAACAGCGCCGCAGCACCAGCAAAAATTCCAGCGATCAAGACTCTTTTCATTGCCTCGAACAAACGCGCGCCGGCGAGTAAAACGCTTCCCGGCGAACGCCCGGTTATCATGCCTTTTTTCACTGTCTCTGCACCTCCCTGGTTTTTAAACTCAATCCCCGCGGCAAAGCATTTTCTAATTGGATTGCACCTCCTTATGTTTTTAAACTCAATCCCCGCGCAGACCGTTCGTGGTATCGTTCTCATATTCGTTTGCCCTGCACCTCCCTGGTTTTTAACAATCACCCACCGCGCCGCGCTTTTGCGGCTTTCCGCCGCGCCGCGCGATATATGTACGTGTATGACCTCCGTTCGCGACCCCGTTTTGTCAAAAAAGGGCAGAAAACGAACGAAAGTCGGCTGGTTTTAGCAGATTGCAAAGGCGGTGCCATGACCCTTTTCACCTCATGGAAGCGGTTCGAAAGCGGGTAAAATTCGATATAAACCGCTATTTTTTTGATGAAAAATTCTGTTTTTTTCGTTAAAAAAATCTTCGTGGAAATCGGTGATTATTGAACAATTATGTATCGTATAAAACAAAATGGTACAATAATGTAACGCTCTATTGCCCGATTGACATTATTGTTTGTTGTTTTTTACGGATGGTGTGAACGGGGGTGCCCCGGCCAGGCAGGCGCAGAGTGGGCAGGCAGGCGGCTGACGCCGCAATCCATCGTGATGAAGAATGTGCGAAAGTACACTACTAGTGAATTTCAGCAAAGGTTGAAATTGTTGAAATTTTACACTAAAAATTGAGTGAAAATTCGCGATCTTTTTGAAACAAAGGGGCAGGATGAAGGGCGTGAAGAGGGAGGACGGCGAAAAAAAGCGGGCGCCGAAGAAATACATCGGCGTGCACTTCGAATGCTGCGGCGTGTACAGGCACGTTTACCACGACCCCGGGAGGAACGCCTACGTCGGACGGTGCCCTCTGTGCCGCAGGGAAGTGAAGGTTCTGGTTGACCCCGAGCGAGGGATAGACGCAAGGTTCTTCCGCGCGCGGTGAGCGGACGGCTGCCGGCGGACGTGATCGAGGGGAAGAGCCGCGGCGGGTCAGCCCTGTCTCAATATCCTGTTTATGTAGGTCCTCACGATGTGCTCGGTCATGTCGTCCGGGAGGGCTTCGAGTATGGAGTTGATCTCCTCCATGCGTGCGGGGGGTTCGTCGCCTGAGATGCCCGCCATTTCGAGGAGCGCGTCGAAGGTTTCCTCGTCGAGTTTAAGGTCGAGGTTTTCGACGGCGGCGGAGAGACCGCCGGACGGCGCGGCGGCGGGCTCCTTCATGAGGTCCTTCACGGTCGCCTCGAGGTCGGCAAGCAGTTCCCTCGCCCTCGGGACGGTCATGGAGGTGAAGGACACGTGGAGGTTGGACCTTGAGTTGCCGCGCGCGAACTGGGGCTGGAGGTACCACCCGCCGCGTGCCTTCATCTCGTCCGCGAGGCGGTACACGTTGAGCCTGTCGGAGGTCGAGCAGAAGGAGAACATGCACATGTCCGGCTCGCCCTGTATCTCGAGTCCCTCGATCCGCCTGATGCCTTCGACCACGAGTCTGGTCGCGCCCATCACCTCGGCGACGATCCTGCCGTAGCCGTCGTCTCCGAGGTAGTTCAGCGTCGCCCACGCCGCCGCGAGCGCGCCGCCGGTCTTGCTGCTTCCGGCGGTGGGATTCACGACGGTGTATCCCGGCCATCGCGAGCAGGCGAAAATCTGGTAGCGCCTCAAATCCCTGTTTTTGTAAAGAATGAGGGAGGCGTTCTTGGCGGAGTAGCCGTACTTGTGGAGATCCACCGAGAGGGAGGTGACGCCCGGGACGGAGAGGTCGAATTCGGGGACGTTCATGCCGAGCTTTCTCATGTACGACAGATGTATGCCGCCCACGCAGGCGTCCACGTGGAAGAGCAGGTTTTTCTCCATCGCCAGCCTGCCGATCTCCTCGATGGGGTCAACCACACCGTGGGCGTAGCCGGGCGCGGACGCGGCGAGCAGGATGGTGTTCGTTCCAATCGCCGCCTCCATCGCGTCCACGTCCGCTCGGAAGGTTCCGTCTTTCACGGGCACGGTGACGGGTCTGACGCCGAGGTAATGACCCGCCTTGTAGAACGCCGCGTGCGCCGTGAACGGCAGAACCATTTCGGGTTCCTTAATATCCGGGTTCAGTTACCTCGCCCTGTTTCTTGCGGAGAGGACCGCCATCATGATGCTTTCGGTGCCGCCGGACGTGAAGTTTCCGACCGCGTCCGCGCCGCCGCGGAGGAGGTCCGCCGCCATTGCGACCACCTCGTTTTC
>JBFMFE010000140.1:0-6772 GCA_040752295.1 bacterium | reverse complement strand
TTGTTACATCTCTCTATGATAATCGGCTCAGGAGGCTCTTTTCTTCAGGGGGGAGTGTGAATAATCCGGGTTTATAAATAGTAATTGGTTCATCCAACTTTAAGTAAAGCGAAAACAAATTATATAAAGCGATAAACAAGAATATTAGAAAACCCATACAAGAAAAGAAAATGAATGGAAAATATTTATTCTTTATCACTGACATACTGTTTCCCATCCTTGCTCTTCTTCTATGTCATCGTCTACACCGACATGATAAAGAACAAGAAAAGGTTCATTCTCTTCATGGCCTTCCCACGTTATCCTCGCCATGAAGCACCCCTCGTCCACTATATCGCTATCATCCTCTCTTCCGTCCCATATAACCTGATTATTGGTTATATCGGTTGCTCCCGATTTCAACGTCTTTATTGTATTGATGCCCCCCTCGTCAGTTATAACCAGACTGTACGGCGATTTCCCTGCATAGTAATCGATTTTCAAGGGGTAAAAAGACGAAGAAGAATAATCTTCCGAATCTATACTCGGATCGAAAGGTATTGGGGAAATAGTCAATGCGCTAAGATTAAATTTGTAATAATTAGGATCTAGAGCTACAAAGTTAAAATTTGAATCAAATACCGTTAACATATAATTATACTCACCGTAACCAATAACATCGGGAATGCAAAGGTCTGTTAACATTCCGTCGTACTTGATCATTTCTCCAAGGATAATAGTTTGTGTCACATAGAATGGTGTCAGGCATTCAATATTCAATAAAGGCTGACTGCTTTCCTGCCGAATCTTATGCTGTCGGCGCTTTTTCATACTTCCCGCTTTCTGAAATTTTATCGCGCCTGAAATTATATCGCGCAGCCTTCAATAAATCCAGCCCTGTTTCCAGTGCCGATTTATTACAGGCATTGCGCCGTGTAAATTGCGCCTGCCCCTTTGCCCTGCACGCCTGCGTGCCGCACGGGTAAGATGCACGGTAATCGCCTGCCTGCGGCAGGCAGGCAGCGGGGCAGGCACGGGCACGGGCAGGGTCGTTGATAGAAACGAATATCGAATGTCGAATATCGAATGACGAATATCGAAGTAAAACAAGTGGGAGAAAGAGGGGCGGGCAGGCGGTAGATGGGTGCTCCAGGGCGCTTTGCGAGGGGGCAACAAAAGCGAATGCGGCGAATGCAGAATGTAGAATTTCCAATGTAGAATGTCGAAGTGAGAAAAACAAAAAAGACCGGGCAGGGGCACGGGCACGCACACGGGCAGGGGCACGGGCGTTGATAGAAACGAATGTCGAATATCGAATGACGAATATCGAAGTAAAACAAGTGGGAGAAAGAGGGGCGGGCAGGCGCACACGGGCAGGGGCAAGTTGATTCTGAAATTCGACGTCGAAAAATGAGAGAGTCCATCACTGGATTATCCCGCAAAAAAACGGACCGGTTCGATACGCGCCGCATCCTATCCGTTTTTTTTTCGTATTTCAGCCGCGCGGGCTGCGGCAAACGCGCAATATTTGCTGGTTCCATCCTCCGGGATGGCGCCTGATGACGGGTGAGAAGCTCCATAGCGGCATGGAGCCAGCCGGCAAAAAAGGTTCAGATTTCGTCTTCGGATTCGACGAAGCTAAAGGGCGGTTCGACGGGGATTTCCTCCATGCGGAACCTTCCCGTCTCGTTGAGGCTGAGAATCTTCAGTTTCCGTCCGCGCGCGTGTACTTTTATATGTATTTCGCGCAGGGTGCCCAGGGCGAGCGTGCCGAGGTGGGGGCAGTCCGTGAAGTTGAACACGAACGAGCCGCCGGGGTTCCGCTCGACTAACTCACGCGCGCGTTCGATGAACGTCTGCGTGTCCATGAACATCACCTCGCCCGTGACGTCCATCACGGTGTGTCCCTTCGATTCGCGGACGTTTATCTCCATCGCTTCACCTCCGGCGGCGCGTGGAAATCATAGATCATGCCGCGAAGGAACACAAAAATAAACACGGGCTTCAGGCCTCCGCCGCGCCAAATAGTTGATTCCGGCGCAAAAAGTCAAAAACATCAAATTCGGCGGCGGCATACGGAGATGCCTGTCTGCCGCACAGGCGGGCCGCCCTACAAAAAACCGCATAAAATCTTATATTTTTATTATCGAGAGACGTAGGGTGCGGTCTCCCTGCCTGCGCCGCCTGCCTGGCTGGCAGACAGGTTGGCACCTGTCTGCGTGCGGGCACGCACAGGCAGGCGGCAGACAGGTCGTGGAACAAAACGGAGCGGCAGGCAGGCATACCGCGCCGAAAAGGGTTTTTGCACCGGAATCAACAGTTCCGTTACGACCCCACGGGACGCCTCGTCGAAACCGTCGCCCCCGGCAACCGACACTGGAAGAGTTGAAGAAAAAACGTCAAAAAACCGTCGTTGAAAAGGAGGTCGAAAGTCTTCATTTAACATTTAATGCCAGACACCAGTTTTTTTCAAATTATTTTTCACAGGAGCTTTACATAGTCTGATCGCAGTAAGCTGTTTCGGCAAGGCTGCGGACGAGACGAGGCTTTTCGTCCATCTCCGCCGGAATCGGGGCGCCCGCGTCGCTGGTGGCTGTGGCGCCGGTAAAATGAGTTTTTATCAAAACCGGGGGTTATTGTGGTATAATTCCTTTCACCCATAGGGTGAGCCTCCTTGCAGCCTTGATTTTATTACATCTCTCTATGATAGTCGGCACAGGAGGCTCTTTTCTTCAGGGGAGAGTGTGAATAATCAGGGGAGAGCAGTTTCAAAAAAACGTGTAACGTTTTTGTCACCCAGTAACTTTTTCGTTACATTATTTCCCCGATTTTTTTTTGCTGCGTCAGATTAAGTGCTTCGCGCAGTTTTTCAGGCGCGGATTGCGCAGATTACACGGATGGAAAAATCAGCCTGAAGTCCGTTGTTTTTTGTTTAATCGAGCTGCTTACAGCCTGCATTCCGCACATAAAGTCCACAGTATTTTTGAATTTCCGAACAGCCGAACAACGCCGGGTTACGAATAGATTTTTTCAGGGACCCCCAAGAGATTCAGAAGTGTTTTGTGCAGGCCGGTGAGTTTCATAGGGAATGCGACATAGTTATCGCCCTGTTGGAAATCGTACCAGGTGAGCGGGGAGAAGGCTTCGAGGATTCTGGGACAGGTTGGCGTTTGCGTCACTCTTTCTTCCGGCAGGAGGGGCAGGCTGGTGATGTGGTTGCGAGCCATGTTGATTCTCACGCAGCGTTCGATGAGGGCGCCGGCGACGGCTTTCTTGATGGCCGCCCTGGTTTTGTAATTGCGGCTGTTGAGTTTGCGGGCGAGCGTGTCGAGTTCGGCCGGCGCCGCCTGGATGGAGGCGTCGCGCGCGCGGCGGTCCAGGAGGGACTTGTGCGAACTGCGAAGCCAGATGAGACGGTATCCCTCTTCGGTCGTGTTGAAAGGTCCCGCGCAGGCGCTGAAGCGGTCCGGCGGATCGTCTTTGCGCCGTTGTGAGGGGATATCAACCAGGAAGCGCCATCGGACCCCCTCTTTGCGCAGGTGTTCGCGGAAGCGGCGGTCTTCCCTGCGGCTTCCGGGCAGAACGGTGACGAATTTTCCTTCGGCCGCTGTGATGTATCCGAGGTTCGTTCTCGTGCACAGCTTCGAGTCGGCCACGTAAACGAAATCTTCTCTGCCCAGGAGGCGCCGCAGCCCGCCGCGCGCGCCGGGGCTAGACGTTCATTAACGATGCCCCTCAGGTTCATCCGCTCCAGGAAGTAATGGATGAGGGGATGGGGTCCGATGTAATGCGTCCTGTGGACGGCCACGCCCCGCGCCGTTCGCACCCGGTTGACTGAAGGGGGTTGACTTGTATACATATTTATATTATAATCATACAAGACATGAAAAGCAAGAGGTCCGGAAAAATTGTCGGGGAACTTCACGCGCTCAACTTCGAGACTGCGGAACTCATCTCGGAAGTCGCCGACGACGCCCCCCTGATCATGGGCAGCATGTCCAGGGTCATGCGCACGTGCGGGAAATCAAATTGCCGCTGCTCCGAAAAACCATGCCATGAATGTGATATACTCATGACGAGTGTGCGGGGCGGGAGAAAATGCCAGGTCATCCGCAGGTCGGATGTGCCTCAGGTGGCGGAAAAAGTCCGGCGCTACCGTAGGTTCCGGGAGGTTCTGAAACGACTCCAGTCCATTGATAAGCGCAAATACTCTCTTTTGAAGGGCATTATGAAGTCAAGAAGCGAAGTCTATAAATGATAAATCTGCCTGTCGTTAAGCGGTTTTTTCGTCAGGCAAAATTATTTAAAAACACTTGCGCGAAGTGCGGAATGCGGGATTCTACATTCATCGTTCTTCGTTCTAAATTCATCATTCAACATCCTCTTTATTCGACAGAAAAAACTCCAGCTTAAGTCGGCGCCAACGGTGCGCAGCCGTAAAACGCGATCGCTAAAATGTGTCACGGTCGGGTGTCCGCCGGGGCGCTTCACCCGCCGGGCGCGTCTTCCTCCGCGCCGGCGTTCACCGCGCCGGGTTCCGGCTTTCTGACGCTTTCGATAAACTCAAGAAAGAATATCAGGATCGTCCCGACGAACAGGCTCGCCATCGCCGAAATCATGACGTTCATCCGCCTGTGGGGCTTGATGTGGCGCTCCGGGACAGCCGCTCTGTCTATGATCTGGAATTTTTTCTCCTCCGCCTGCTCGTTGACGAGCGCCTCCTGGTACGCCTGGCTCAGCGTGGCGTATATGGCTTCCTTGATCATCATGTCCCTTTTTATCCTTGCGTATTCGAGCATTACGTCGGGGTACTCTTCGAATTCGCCCCCGAGTTCGCCAAGCTCCCGTTCGAGCAGCGTCTTTCTGGTTTCGAGGTTCGTCATTTCATCAATAAGCCCGTCCATCTTATCCAGCGAGCCTGCCGTTTCCCTCAGCGTCCGGCTCGCCTCCAGGGCGATGTCCGTATGTATCAGTTCCGCGTTCAGGCGCGCCTGAAGCTCAACCTGTTTCCTCGCCTGCTCGTCGAGGACGACGATCCCGTGCTTCTCCTGAAACGCCTTTATCCGGGCTTCGAGTCCGCCGATCTCACGCACGTTGTTCTTCAATTGCTCCTCGATGAATATCCTGTTTTTCCTCTCGGTGCTGATGATGAGTTCGTCCAGCACCGCGGGAAGCGCGTTCGCCATCTCCGCCGCGAGACGGGGCGACGTGGATTCCACGTATATCGCCGCCATCCCCAGTTCCTTCGCGTCAACGTATATCGCCTTGTTCAGTTTTTCGAGCAGGTCATAGGGAGAAAACTTCCTGCCCTCCGGGTTGAAGTCCGGGTCGCCGGGGAGATCGAGTTTTTCCGAAAGCCTGAACTTCGCGGTGTCGCTTTTGAGCAGTGAGACCACGTAGTTAAAATTTCCAGTGCTGAATCCGGTGATCTTCATCAGCATCGAGATTGGACCCGCCGTCAGCGCCGGGGGCACGTACGTTATGGGTCCGCCGCCGACGAACATGGTGAGTTTCGCCTGGTAGATTCTCGGCATGGAGAGACTCACAGCCGCGGTGGTCGCGGTGGCGGCGAAGAAGATCGCCGCCAGCAGTTTCCACCTTTTGATTATTATCCTTATGTAATCTGAAACGCTTATCTCTTTCATGGCGTCACGCTTTCAATCCTCGTAAAGCCGCTCTATGCCGAGCGCGGTCGTGAGAATGCTCGCGATCATCCGGAAATACCCGGTCCACTTGGCGATCTTCTTCCTCGGGATGAAAAGCCTGTCCCCCGGTTCCACAATTGTCTCCCTGCCTTTCAGGACCGACCCGTCGAGCCGCGCGATGGAAACTCCGACGACGTCGGCGCCGGACACTGTGCCGGCGAGTTCGAGGTAATCGCTGACCGTGCGGTTCGGAACGTAGCCGTACATCCCGGGCCTGGCGACCATTCCCTGCACGGAGATCATCGTGTGAGCGGCGGGGACGACGACGCGGTCGTTCGGCTCGAGTACGACGTCGTGTTCCATGTTCTTCTCGACGATAAGCGCGTAGAGGTTCAGGGGGATGGCGCGCGTTTCGCCGTCGCCCCCGGCATCCGCCCTCAGTATGTAAGCGTTGTAAACGTCCGCCGGACCCTGCGTTTCGCCGTCCGCCCCCTGCCCGGTCATGATGCGGGAGACGTTCAGGAGAACCCCTCCGGCTTCGGTTATGACGTCGTAGGCGGTCATGTTTTCGTGCAGGAGGTATTTGCCGGGCGCCGCAACCCTTCCCTCAACGGTGACGTAGTCCGCCTTCCTCTTCAACGAGTGGACAGTCAAAACGTCGTCCGGCTGTAGAAGGATTTCTCCCGGCGGCTGACCGGCGCCGGTTTTTTCCTTGAGGTTCAGTTTTATGATCTCGTAGTATCCGTCCCTGTTGAAGCGCTTGAGCCAGGCGTCTTCGAGGTCCGCGTCGGGGAGCGCGCCGCCCGCCATGCGGATCAGGTCGTCCACCGTCTCGCCCTCGAGAATCTCGTAACGCCCGGGACGTGAGACATCGCCCCCGATTGACACGGTTTTTCTCTCGAGCGGAACAAAAATCGTCTGCCAGACTTTGAGGTACGGGTTCGCGGAAAGGTCTCCCGTGAAATAAAAGTGAAAAAGGTCAAGCGTTTTCTCCTCTCCGTCGGTCCCGATGAGTTTCACGTTTCTCATGGAACCCACGCTCAGCCCGCCGGCGGCGCGTATCGCGTCGGAAACCCTCGACAGGGCGCTGACCGGGTGGCTGCCGGGGCGGCGCACGCCGCCGAGCACGAAGACTCTCATCCACCGCG
>JBFMFE010000139.1:0-15719 GCA_040752295.1 bacterium | reverse complement strand
CTTTCTCTTTTTTCTTTTCCTCTTTTTTTGCCTGCGGCGCCGCGGCGAGGACGTCCATTTCCATTATCTCTTCAGATTTTTCCAGCACCTTCGCGTAGGAGTAGTGGTCGAGCGCCTCGGTTATTTCGATCCTCGCTATGAGCTTGTTTCCTCTTCTGACTTCGAAGGATGCGCCTGTCCGGACGCCCTGGTTTTTCCCGGCGTAGATCAGCAGCCGCCCGTCGGGGAGGATCATGTTCACGACGGGAGATTCAGCGCCGTGCGCCGTGGAAAGCGCGAGCGGCAGAAGACAGATAAGGACGGGGAGAAGAATTTTCCTCATAAGAATTAACGCCTTCGCGCTGCCCCGAGGCGGTTTTATTATATTGGAGGCGCGAGGGTTGTCAAACGAGTATCACCGGGTTTGAGAGGGTTTTACGGGGATGCGCCGGGGACGGGGGAATTGCCGCAATATTTTGAGAATAAAGCATAAAAGGAAGCGTTGAAAGCCTTTCGGAAAAAACAGGGAAAGCAGCCGGTAGTTTTGTTGTTGTTTTCTCGAACAAACAAGCCGCGGGGAATAATGGTGGGCACGCGTTAAAGTGATAAAAACAACAGCGACAACCGCATAATTTATTTGTTTTCTTTGCTTTTTTTTCACGCTTTTTGGTATGCTTCCTTTGTTTTTAATCCGGCGTTGCTTAGGGACGCGGAAACGGAGGTGAGCGCGAATGAAGATCGGGATAGTGGCGGACACGCACGACGGCCTGCCGATGGTGAGGGAGGCTGTGGGGAGGATGCGGGAAGCCGGCGTGGAGGCGGTTCTTCACTGCGGAGACATCGTGGCGCCGTTCACGGTGCTTGAGATGAAGAAGGGGGGGTTTGGGGTCTGGCACGGGGTGTTGGGGAACAACGACGGCGAGGTTCTGATGCTGCACCGGCTTTTCGGGGAGTTGGGCGTTCTTGCGAAGCCGCCGTACTGGTTTGAGCTGGGTGGGATGAAGGTGGCGATGTTTCACGAGCCGCTGCCGGTGGAGGCGATGTCGCGGCTGCCGTGCGATCTGGTGGTTTTCGGGCACACTCATCAGGCGATGGTGAAGGAGGGGGTTCCCCTCGTGGTGAATCCGGGGGAGTGCTGCGGATACACGACCGGGCGCGCGACGATAGCGGTCGTGGATACGGCGGCGATGCGGGCGGAGATAGTGGATTTGTGAGTGATGCCGCGCGACGGGCGCCGGGCGGTGTTCGGGGTGCGGCGCGCTTTACAAAGCCGCGGGCGCTGAAATAAACTTTTACGGACGGCGAACACCATGCCGGTCTCACTTTCATCGAGGATTGGGCTTGACCTGGGTTCGTGGAAAACCGTGATGATACGCGGGGGCAGGAAGATGCCGTTTCACGAGCCGACGCTGCTCGCCGTGGACGGCGGCAGGAGCCGCGTGGAGTACTGGGGAAGGGAGGCGAGGGAGCGGCTGGGGAAGCTGCCGTCCGGGCTGGAGTTCATCCGACCGATCCGGCGTGGTACGATAGCCGACTACGCCGCGGTGCTGTTTTTTTTGAAAAAGGCGTTTGCGAGGGCGATGCCCCCGCCGCGGGTGTTCAAGCCGGTGGTGGTGGCGTCGGTTCCGATACACCTTACGTCCGTGGCGGTTCGCGCCCTTGGGGACGCTGTGCGTGAGGCGGGCGGCGGACACCTGTACCTGATTCCGTGCAACATCGCGTCGTCCATACACGTGTTGGCGGGTGGGGACTCGCCGGCGGGATTCATGGTGATGGATTTCGGCGCGGGGACAACGGACGTATCGGTGATCGCGTCCGGCGAGATAGTGATCGGGAGGACGGTTGCGCTTGGGGGAGAGGACCTGAACGCGGTGATACGCCGCCTGCTGGAGGTTTCGTTCGGGTTGCGGGTGGGAGAGGGGGAGGCGGAGGAACTGAAGAGGCGCGCGGGGGTGGCGGCGCATGCTTCTGATGAGATGTACGTGAAGCGGAAGGCGGATACCGCCTCTGCGGGAGTTTTCACGGAGGTGAAGGCGCCGCTCGAGGCGGTCTCGTCGAATCTGCGGCGGGCGCTTCAGCCGGTACTCGACGCTGTTTTCGGCGTGCTGGAAGAGACGCCGCCCGAGCTGTTCGAGGACATCATGCGGAAGGGGCTTTATCTGACCGGGGGGTCCGCGAAGATGCCGGGTCTCGTTGAATTTTTAGAGGAGAAGACGAAGCTGAAAGTCACCGTGCCGTCCAACCCGGAGCTGACGCCGATACTGGGGATCGGGAGGATACTGCTCAGCGACGGCGGGTTCAGGAGGCAGAGGGAACGCATGACGGTGGTGCCTTGAGACGGGGTTAGGCGATATGAGTTACGTGGCGAGGGGAGTGAGCGGTTTTTTCGAGTACGCGGGGCGCATGGCTGCGATGCTTGGGGCGTCCGCGTACCACGCGTGCCGGATGGCGGTGGAGGTTCCGGCGACGGTGTATCACATGTCGGTGATGGGACTGAACTCGCTGCCGATCGTGCTGCTTGTGACGTCGTTCACGGGGATGATGCTGTCGCTTCAGGTGACGCGGCAGGCGATGAGGTTCGGGACGATGAGGTACGTGGGGGGGGTGGTGGCGATAGTGATGGTGCGCGAGCTGGTGCCGGTGCTGACGTCGGTGGTGATGGCTGGGCGCGTGGGTTCGGCGATCGCGTCGGAGCTTGGTTCGATGAAGGTGACCGATCAGATAGACGCGCTCAGGTCGCTCGCGACGGACCCGGTGCAGTATTTAGTGACGCCGCGGCTGGTTGCGCTGGCGACGATGGTGCCGCTTGTCACGGTGTTTTCTGGGTACGTGAGCATGGGGGCGGCGTACCTTGTGGCGCATTACGTCGGGGGCATAACGCCCGCGGTGTTTCTGTACGCGGTGCCGTTTTTCGTGAAGCCGTGGGATATATTCGGCGCGATTGCGAAGTCGTTCGTGTTCGCGGTGACGGTGGGGCTGGTGGGGTGCTGCGAGGGAATGCGCACCGTGGGCGGCGCGCAGGGCGTGGGGCGCGCGACGATAAACGCCGTGGTGATTTCCATGGTGTTGATCTTCGCGTTCAATTATTTTCTGTCGCTGCTTCTGTTCTGAGCGATGATACGGACGAGAGGGCTGAAGGTATCGAGAGGCGGGGAGCCTGTACTCAACGGGGTGGACCTGGAGGTGGAGGCGGGGCGCATAACGACGATCATCGGCGAGAGCGGGTGCGGGAAGTCCACGCTCCTGCGGGCGGTGATGAGGCTGATACCGGTTGACGGGGGCGAGATATGGATCGAGGGTCGGTTGATCAACGACCTGCCGGAGGCGAAGATGGACGAGGTGAGGAAGAGGATGGGGATGGTGTTTCAGGAGGGGGCGTTGTTCGATTCGATGACGGTGGAGGAGAACGTGGCGTTCCCCCTTCGGCGGCACACGCGGATGAGCCGCGGCGAGATTTCGCGCGTGGTCGGGGAGCGGCTGGAAGCGGTGGGGCTGACGGACGCGAGGAAGAAGATGCCCGACCAGTTGAGCGGGGGGATGAAGAGGCGCGTGGCGGTCGCGCGGGCGCTGGCGCTCGGTCCGAAGATACTTCTTTACGACGAGCCGACGACCGGACTGGACCCGATACTCACCGCGACCATACTCGAACTGATTCTCAAGATGCGCGAGCGGTACGGGACGACGACGATCGTGGTGACGCACGACATGCGGTCGGCGATGAAGATTTCCGACAGGATCGCGATGATACACGGCGGGCGGATAGTTGAGGAAGGGAGCGTTGAGCGCATAAAGAGCGGCTCCAGTCCGCTGATGGAAAGGTTCCTTCAGACAGACCTTGATGAAGGGAAGGTGCGACATGGCTGAGCGTCACCTGATCAAGGTGGGCGTTGCGGCGGCGCTAGGATTGATACTGGTGTTCTACGCCGTTTATTTCGTGGGGAAGAATCCGTTCCGGAAGGGGAAGACGTACGAGTTCCGCGTGGTCTTCGACGACGTGCAGGGACTCGGCGTTGATTCCGAGGTGCGGCTTGCCGGAGTTCCCATCGGGAGGGTTTCGCGCTTGGGGGTGCGGGACGACGGGAAGGCGGTCGTGACCGTGGCGATTGAAAAAACGCAGAAAATCCCCGTGAAGTCGCGTTTTTCCGTTCAGGCGGGTTTTCTTCAGGACAAGACGATTGACATCGAGGTCTCCGAGATGAAGGCGCCCGTGGAGTACGTGAAGCCCGGCGACGAGATCGAGGAGACGGTCAGCCCGACCACGCTCGAGGACCTCGCCCTGGACGCGCACCGGGCGCTGGGGAGGATCAATTCCCTTCTGGACTCTTTCAACGAGGTGGTCGCCGACGAGGCTCTTAAAGCCGACATTTTCGAGATAGCCGAGAATCTGAGGATGACGACGCGCGAGGCGCACCTTTTTGCTAACGCGCTCAGGAAAACGGGCGTGGAGAACAGGGAGAATATAAACGCGATAATCGCGAACGTGAGGACGCTGACGGAGGACCTCGACCGGACCGTGAGAAACGTGGATTCGGTCGTGGGCAACGTCAACGAGGTGGTGGGCGACGAGAAACTGAAGGCGCAGGTGAAGGAGATAGTGGAATCGCTCAACCTGACCATAAAGAACATGGAGGACGTTTCGAAGACACTCGCCGACCTTGCGAAAGACGAACAGGTGAAGGACGACATCCGCGGCACCATCCGCGCCGCGCGTGAGACCACGGAGAAGGCGGGCAGGGCGGTGGAGGGGTTCAACAAGATACTGGACGCGGTGAGCAACACGGAGCTGCGTCCGAACTTTTTCTTTCGGCACGAGGGGCGCAAGGATTTGTACTTCGCCGACATGAACCTGCGCATCTTCCCGCCCGACAGGGACGTTTACTACATGCTGGGGCTGGACAACGTCGGCGAGGAAAGCAGCACCAATCTCATGCTCGGCGTTCCGGGTCCGCATCCGAATTACTGGTACCGGTTCGGACTGAAGAGCGGCAAGCTGGGGATCGGGGTTGACTGGGAGCGCGACGGCATGTTTTTGCAGGGCGACCTTCTGGACCCGAACGATCTCACGCTGAACCTGCGCGTGGGCAGAAGGGTGGCGCCCGGCTCGGACCTGTTTTTCATGATCGGGCTTGAGGACGCGACGAAGAAAGACTCGTTGAGCGTGGGGCTTCTTCAGTGGTATTGAGGGGGGAAGCGGCGGGCGGGGCGGCGGCAAAGGCGCCCCGGAACCCGATCCCGAACTCCGCGACTACGAGAACGTCCCGCTCAAGGAGGACGTCGCCGAATACATGCGGCGCGAGGTGCTTCCGCACGTGCCGGGCGTCCGGGTGGACGACTCCAAAACCAAAATCGGGTACGAGATAAACTTCAACCGCTGCTTCTACAAGTACACGCCGCCGCGCCCGCTGGAGGAGATTGAATCAGACCTCAAAACGATTGAAAGTGAAATCGCCGACATGCTTTCGGGGGTGACGGAATGAGCGAGAATGTGCCCGCCCCGCAGGATTCCCAAATACTGATATATCAGTCTGAATCCGGTGAGACCCATCTTGAGGTGCGATTACAGGATGAAAACGTATGGCTTACACAAAATCTGATGGCCGAGTTATATCAAACGACAAAACAAAATATAAGCCTTCACATACAGAACATTTATGAGGAGAGTGAGATCGCGCCCGAGGCAACTGTCAAGAAATACTTGACAGTTCGCCGGGAGGGAGCACGCTCGGTTAGTCGACTGCTGGATTACTACAACCTGGACATGATCATTGCTGTGGGTTACCGGGTAAAGTCTGGTATTGCCACTAGGTTCCGCCAGTGGGCAACGGCTCGCTTGCATGAATACATCGTCAAGGGTTTCACACTGGATGACGAACGTCTGAAAGGACGCGACCGGCGGGCGGATTATTTCGACGAACTGCTTGCCCGCATACGCGAGATACGCGCAAGCGAGGCGCGCGTTTACCAGCGCATCAGGGAAATATTCGCGCTCGCAATTGATTACAGGGAAGAGGATAAGGAGACTCTGGTTTTCTACGCCACGATGCAGAACAAGATGCACTACGCCGCAACCGGCATGACGGCGGCGGAGATTATCCGAAAACGCGCCGACTCCGCGAAACCCAATATGGGGCTGACATCATGGAGCGGCGGTCGGGTATTCAAGCGGGATGTGGCGACCGCCAAGAACTACCTCGACGAGAAAGAAATTGACACACTCAACCGCATCACGGTGATGTTTCTGGATCAGGCGGAGTTCCGCGCCCAGCGGCGGCAGGACATCCGAATGCGCGATTGGGAGATATTCCTCGACAGGTTCCTTCGGGATACGGAACTGCCCGTTCTGGCGCACGCAGGGACGGTGACGCATGACGAGGCGCTGGCATGGGCGCACGGGGAATACGAAGCCTTTTCCGAGCGGCGACGGCTCGAGGCGGAGTCACGGGCGGAAGTGCGGTATCTGGACGATCTGCGAAGCTCGGCAAAGGCATTGGAGGCGGGGCGGAAAAAACCGACCGCACGGAAAACGGGGAAGACGAGAAAGAGAGCGACAAGAGGACTGAAAAATGAGGAGAAACTATGACCGTACCACCCGTGATCATTGGAAAACTAAGAGAAGCGGTTGTCAGGTTAAAGAAGTCGCAAACCTATAAACAAATTGTGGAGCCCAAGGATGAGGTTTTGGCACGGTTTCAACCTGTATTTGCTGCCGAACACATACAAAAAATTTCAGAAGATGAATTCAGAGATTTCCTCATTTTGGATAACAACCACCACTGGAGCGGGCTGCATCGTCAAAGTTCTCGATTGTGCTCGGACATGGCCAAACTAAGAAAAGCACTCGGGATTCTTGTTGATGAGACGAAGCAGGTGGATGATCGCCTTAACCGCGCGATTAAAATGGTTTCAGGGATGGGGAAAAATATTGCGACAGCCATCCTTATGGTTATACAACCGAAAGAATACGGTGTATGGAATAATCGTTCCGAGGCCAATATGAAACGGCTCGGTATTTGGCCGGAATTTGATCGCGGAGAATCGTTCGGAAGCCGGTATAACAAGGTCAATGGTATTCTTCATGAGTTGTGTGATAACCTTGAATTGGACTTGTGGACGCTGGATGCATTATGGTTTTATCTCGATGAGGAAGCTCAAATGCCCGTCACAGGAGATGGTGAGGAGCCACCTTCAATTTCAACCTCAATATTGAATGAGCATCGTTTCGGTTTGGAGCGTCATCTGCACGAATTCCTGCGAGACAACTGGGATCACATTGAACTCGGACGTGATTGGGTATTGTATCAGGAGCCCGGTGATGAAGAAGCCGGATATGAGTACCCCTGTGACGTCGGGAAAATCGATCTCCTTGCGAAGCATAAAAGACATCCGAAATGGCTTGTAATAGAGCTTAAACGAAACCAGACCAGCGACCAAACCGTGGGACAACTTCTACGTTATATCGGGTGGGTTAAGAAACATCTGGCTGAAAAAGGTGACGAGGTGCATGGAATGATTATATGCCGCGAAGCCGATGAAGGTTTACGATACGCTCTGAGTACGATTGACAACGTGGAACTCCGATTCTATGAAGTCGAGTTCCATCTGAAGAAGCCGGATGGAGGTTTATGAACAGATGCGATCTGAGGAGACAACATGGCACGTTACGGGTATTATCTTTTGAAGGGGAGGTTTGTTAATGGACGCGGAAAAGAAGATAGTTGTGGCGTCCGACCATGCCGGCTGCAGGCTCAAGCAGGAGATAAAGAGCCTCCTCGAACAGAAGGGATACATGGTGGAGGACGTCGGGACGTACGGGACGGAATCGGCGGACTACCCCGATTACGGGTACAAGGCGGCGCTGAAGGTTGCCGCGGGGGAGTGCGGGCGCGGTGTGCTGGTGTGCGGTTCGGGGATAGGCATGTGCATGGCGGCGAACAGGCTCAGGGGGGTGCGCGCGGTGAACTGTACGGAACCGGTGTCGGCGCGCCTGTCGCGGCTGCACAACGACAGCAACGTGCTGTGTCTGGGGGAACGCATGATCGGCGTACAGATGGCGCGGGAGATAGTCGAGGTGTGGCTCAGCACCGGGTTCGAGGGTGGAAGGCACAAGCGCCGCGTGGAGAAGCTCGACGAACTGGGCGGGGAGTAGGCGCGGGGGCGGAAAGGAAGTATTTATGAGGCTCGTGACGGCAGAACAGATGAGGGAACTGGACAGGGCGGCGATCGAGGACGTGGGGATACCCGGGATCGTGCTTATGGAGAACGCGTCGAGGGGCGTGTTCGAGGTGATCGCGTCGGAGGCGTCGCCGCTCGAGGGGAAGAGGGCGCTGGTGGTGTGCGGGAGGGGGAACAACGGCGGGGACGGTTTCGCTGTGGCGCGCCATCTTCTGAACGCCGGGGCTGTTCCCGAGATCGCGCTGGCGGCTGCGAAGGGAGAGGTATCGGGGGACGCGAGGACGAATCTCGAGGTGTGCCTGAGGTTGAAGATAGGCGTGACGGAGGTGAGGGGGGAGAAGGGGCTGAGGAAGCTGAGTTCGGGGCTGAGGCGCGCGGATTTCGTGGTTGACGCGCTTTTGGGAACGGGCGTGAAGGGGGCGCTGAAGCCCGTTTACGAGAAGATGATCGCGAGGGTCAACGGGTTTCGCGGGAGCGTGTTCGCCGTGGACGCGCCGTCGGGTGTGAGCGTTGACGACGGGACGGTGCCCACGGCGGCGGTGCGGGCGACGCACACCGTAACTTTCGGGATGCCGAAGGTGGGGCTGTTCGTGTATCCCGGCGCGGGGTACGCGGGGAAGGTGTACGTTGTGGACATCGGCATACCGGTGGAGTTGCTGAGGGGGGTACGATCCGAGGTAGAGCTGACGCCGCGCGCGCTTGTTCGCGGGTGCCTTGCGGGGCGGAGGGCTGACGTTCACAAGGGCGAGTGCGGGAGTGTGCTGGTGGTGGGGGGGTCGCGGGGGATGTCGGGCGCGCCGTGCATGGCGGGTATGAGCGCGCTGAGGGTGGGGGCGGGGCTGGTTTATCTTGCCGTGCCCGAGGGGCTTCACGACCTGGTGGAGCGGAAGTTCACGGAGGGAGTGACGCTGCCCCAGCCGGAGGAGGACGGGGTGCTTTCCGCGGGGTGTGTGGATGGGCTTGTGGAGAAGTGCGGTGGTGTGGACGCGGTCGTGCTCGGTCCCGGGCTTGGTGTGACGCCGGGGACGCGCGCGGTGGTGGAGGGTGTGATCAGTGAGGCGAGGGCGCCGGTGGTGGTGGACGCGGACGCGCTGAACGTGATCGCGCTCCGCCGGGAAGTACTTCGCAGGGCGCGCGCCCCTCTGATACTGACGCCCCATCCCGGCGAGATGGCGCGGTTGATGGGGACCAGCGCCGGCGCCGTCCAGTCCGCCCGGCTCGAAAGCGCGAGGGGCTTTGCCGCAAAGCACAACGTCACGGTGGTTCTCAAGGGGGCGTACAGTCTTACAGCGGCGCCCCGCGGGAGGGTGTACGTCAATCCGACGGGGAATCCGGGGATGGCGACGGGCGGGAGCGGCGACGTATTGAGCGGAGTGGTGGGCGGGCTTGCCGCGGGCGGCGTCCCGCCGGTTGAAGCCGCGGCGGCGGGGGCATACATACACGGGCTGGCGGGTGACGTCGCCGTCCGCTCCATTCATGAAAGGGCGCTGACGGCGACGATGATGATCCGCTTCATTGACAGGGCAATGACCATGATTTTGCATGAAACCCGTGCAAAACCCGGAGCAGACAATAGCAAGGATTAAAGATTGCGGATTTTCCGTCCCATCTGGGCAGAGATCAACTGCGACAATTTAACTCACAATTTCAGGGTCGTCAGGGGGTTGGCGGGTGAAACCGCCGGTGTGACGGCGGTCGTGAAGGCGGACGCGTACGGGCACGGGGCGGTCGCGGTGGTGCGGGTGCTTGCGGGCGCGGGCGCGGACATGTTCGCGGTGGCTTCTTTAGAGGAGGCGCTTGAGCTGCGCGGCGCCGGGCTGGACGTGCCCGTACTCGTTCTGGGTTACACGCAGCCGGCGTGGGCGTCCGAGGTCGTTGCCAACGGGATACGCCAGACCGTGTACCACTACAATCTGGCGCAGGCGCTCTCGCGGGAGGCGGTGAAAAGGGAACGGGCTGTGAAGGTGCACGTGAAGGTGGACACCGGCATGGGGAGGATAGGGGTTTTTCCGGAGAACGCGGTTCATTTCATCGAGGGGCTGGCGAAGCTGCCGGGGATAGAGGTCGAGGGGGTTTTCACGCATCTTTCATGCGCGGACGTTCCGGACGATGAGTACACGGTGTTTCAGCTCGAGAGGTTCTCGAGGCTGCTTGGGGAACTGGAGCGCGCGGGGATCGGGGTTCCCCTCCGGCACGCCGCGAACAGCGCCGGGATACTGCGTTACCCGGACTCGATTTTCAACATGGTGCGTCCGGGGATAATGCTGCATGGGCTTTTTCCGTCGGAACGGCTGAAAGACGCCCGGCTCGGGTTGAAGCCCGTCATGGCGATCAAGAGCACGGTGATAGAGCTGAAGACGCTGCCCGCGGGTTCGAGGGTTTCGTACGGTGGGACGTTCAGGGCGCGCAGGCGGGTGCGCGTGGCGACGCTGCCGGCGGGGTACGCCGACGGTTTCGGGCGGCGGCTCTCCAATCGCGGTTCGGTGATTGTGGAGGGGAGGCGGGCGCCGATAGTGGGCAACGTCTGCATGGATTTCATGGTGGTGGACGTGACCGGAATACCGGACGTGAAGGTCGGCGACGAGGCGACGCTGATCGGGCGTCAGGGCGGCGAGGAGATCGGCGTGGACGAGACGGCTTCCCTTCTCGGCACGATAAACTACGAGGTTGTCTCGCTTATCGGGAAGCGTGTGCCGCGGGTGTATATCAATTATTCGGGGGGGAACCCCGCTGAAATCTGATCCGGCGCAAGCCGCGTGCCGCGGAATTTTTTCACGGCGCAATATTCCTGTCCGGTCCGGTATTGACGCGGCGAAGGGTTGTGTTTATTCTACCGTCCATAGGAGCGGGCGATGGCGAAGGATTCGAAGATAATCGTCAGGACCGTGGGCGACGTGACGGTCATCGAGGTGCACGGCAACCTCGACATACAGTTGTCCCAGGCGATGAAGATCAAGCTCGAGTCGCTGATAAAGTTCGGGCATCAGAAGATAGTGGTGAACCTGAAGGACACGAATTTCATAGACAGCACGGGAGTGGGGTCGCTGATGTACGGGCTGAAGCTGATCGATCCGACGGTGGGCGACCTGAAGCTGACCGGACTCGCGCCGCACCACGTGAACGTCTTCAACGTGCTGGAGCTTGACAGGGTTTTCAGCATTTTTCCCACGGAAGAGGGAGCCGTCAGCAGTTTTCTCATCAACGGGGCGACGATGCATTGAAGCCCTTCTTCGGAGCGGGCGTCCCCCGCCGTCCCGTTCTATGACGGACAGAACAACCGCGATAGTAGTCGCCCACACGCACTGGGACAGGGAGTGGTACCTGCCGTTTCAGTTGTTCCGGCGCCGTCTGGTCGAGACGACGGACGCGCTCATATCCCTGTTGAAAAGCGATCCCGGATTCACCTGTTTCGTGTTCGACGGGCAGGCGATAGCGCTGGAGGACTACCTCGAGGCGCGTCCGGAGAGGAAGGCGGAGTTGAGGGAGCTCATCAAGGGCGGGCGGCTTCTGGCGGGTCCGTGGTACGTGCTGCCCGACGAGTTTCTCGTGAGCGGCGAGTCACTGATTCGCAACCTCGAGACGGGCATCCGCGCCGCCCGGCGCATGGGCGGAGCGATGATGACCGGATACGTTCCCGATCCTTTCGGTCACGTGAGCCAGCTCCCCCAGATACTGCGCGGATTCGGCATGGACGCCGCCGTATTCACGCGCGGGGGCGGCGCCGACCCCGCCCATGAGCGCCTGGTGTTCAGGTGGCGCGCCCCTTCGGGGCATTCCGTGCTGGCGGTTCATCAGCTCGTTCACGGCTACGGTAACTTCGCGTTCCTGCCCGAAGACCCCGACCGGCTCGAAGCGCTCGCCCGCGAAAGGCTGGAGGCGATGAAGGAACACGCCTCGCTGCCGGTTTTTCTCCTGTGCAACGGGATGGACCATGAGCCTGCGGACGCTGGACTTCCCGGAAAGCTGCGCGTGCTCGGCGAGCGGATTCCGGAGGTGGAATTCAGGCAGGGGAGTTTTGAGGATTTCATCGGCGCGGTCAGGGAGCGCGCGGTGGAGCTTCCGGAATTCGCGGGGGAGCTGCGGGGGAGCCGCTATCATCCCCTTCTGCCGGGCGTTCTCTCGTCGCGCGTTTACATCAAGCAGGAGAACGAGAGGGCGCAGGTGATGCTCGAGAACCGTGCGGAGCCGATGGCGGCTATGGCGGCGTGCCTTGCCGGGGCGGAGTATCCCGCCGGGGAGCTGGAGGCGGCGTGGAGGCTGCTTCTGTCGAACCACCCGCACGACAGCATCTGCGGATGCGGCGTGGACGAGGTTCACCGGGAGATGATGCCGAGGTTCCGGCAGGCGCAGCAGATCGCGTGCGCGATCGTGGATGCATCGGCGCGCTCGATGATCGGCGGCATGGCGCCGGGGGGGCGGGACTTCGGGACGGGTTCGGAGCCGGCGCCGGGCGGGGCGATGAACGTCGTCGTGTTCAACACGTCGGCTTGGAGCCGCGCTGGCGGATGCGTGCTCACACTGCCCCTCACGGTGGAAACGGATGGACTGCTTGACGGCGCGTGGCGGTTGTGGGACGGGGGGGAGGCGGCGCCGGTTCACGTCGAGCGTGGCGGTTCGATCGTGGTGTGCGGAAAGGAAAGCTTTTTGAGCGAGGGGAGCGTGGTTCTCCGGTTCGCGGCGCGCGGCGTGCTGCCGATGGGGTGGAAGGCGTATCGCCTGGAGCGGGAGGCGGCGGCGCCGGCGGGCGCGGGGGGCGGACCGGACGCGGGCGGCGTCATCGAGAACGAATTTCTCCGTGTGGAGATCATGGACAACGGCTCGCTGGGGGTTCGCGACAAGAGGAGCGGGATGGGGTATACGGGCTTGCTCGTGTTCGAGGACGAGGGCGACGTGGGGGACGAGTACGATTTCTGTCCCTCCGGGGGCAAGCCTTTGTCCACGGGAAAGGTGAAGGCGGACGTCGAAGTTGTGAGGCGCGGAGGCGTGCTTTCGGCTGCGGTCATAAGGCTTGGGATGCGGCTTCCGGTCGGATGCGAGGGCGGGGCGCGCTCTCGCGAAAAGGTTCGATGCCCGATTACGACGACGCTGTACCTGTGGGGCGGGGTTCCGCGGCTGGACGTTGTCACGCGCGTGTACAATGCGGCGAGGGATCACAGGCTGCGTGTGGTTTTTCCGACGCCGTTCAGGAAGGGTGAGGCTGCGGCGGACAGCGCATTTCACGTTGTGAAGCGTCCGTGGGAGACCGAAGCGGGGGAGGGCTGGTGTCAACCGCCGGCGGGCACGCATCCGCAGCAGTCATTTTTCTCGATTTCCGGCGAGGGTGGCGGGCTGGCGGTTCTGAGCCGGGGTTTGTACGAGTACGAGGTGAGAAAGGAAAAGGGGCGGCTGACGGGGTATCTGACGCTGCTGAGGTGCGTTGGATGGCTTTCGAGGAAGCGGCTTTCGACCCGTCCGAGCCAGGCGGGACCTGAGCTGCCGACGCCCGAAGCCCAGTGCCAGGGGGAGCACGAGTTTCACTACTCCGTTTTCGTTCATAGGGGCGACTGGCGGGCGGGCGGCGCATGGCGTGAAGCGGCGGATTTCAGGAATCCGCTCATCGCGGCGTATGAAGGGGACCTTTTCGGCGCGCGTGCGGCGGCGGCGTGGATGGACGCGGCGGGCGGGGTCGTGGTGAAGGAGCCGGCGGGTTCGGCGCGCGGCGGGTCCGTCGTGCCCGCAGTTGCGGGGCGGGCAGGCGGCGCGCGTGCTGCGCTGCCGGCGGAAGGCTCTTTCTTCGAGGTCGAGCCGTCGAGTGTGGTCGTCAGTTCGGTGCGGCTGCGCGGCGAAAGTCGGCTGGAAGTGCGCGTTTACAGCGTCGCCGACGTGACGGCGGCGGCGAGGATAAGGTTTTTTCCGCCGGTGGAGTCGGCTGTGCGGGTGAATTTTCTTGGCGAGCCGGCGGGAGGGGGCGGGGAGGTGGAAGTGAAGGGCGGCGCTGTCGCGTTTGAGATCGCCCCGTTCGAGATCGTGACATTAAGCGTAAGGCTCGGCAGCCGCCCGGATTGAAACTTTTTGTCTTTCATTCCCGCTCCGATATCCCTTGTTCGACGGGTGATATTAGTTTTTTGCTTTTCATCGTCGTCCCTCTGCGTAATCAGCGCCTGCCTGCGCCGCCTGTGTCTGCCGGGCACAGGCAGGACTGTCCGCCTGCCTGCGGGCAGCGCGGCAGGCAGTCAATCCGTGACTGATTTGGCGCCGCAGTGCTAAAATATGGTCTGATTTATTATGAAATACGTGATCGTGATAGGTGACGGGATGGCGGATTATCCCCTGGAGGAGCTTGGGGGGAGGACGCCGCTCGAGGCGGCGCGCAAACCCGCGATTGACGCACTCTCGCGCGAGGGGATGCTGGGGCTGGCGTGGAACGTTCCGCAGGAGATGGCGCCGGGGAGCGACGTCGCGATCATGTCAATAATGGGTTACGATCCGGTGAAGAAGTTCACGGGCAGGGGTCCGCTCGAGGCGGCGAGCATGGGGGTCGAGGCGGGGGAGGACGAGACCGTTTTCAGGTGCAATCTGGTGAGCGTCGCGGGCGGGGTACTGCGCGATTACAGCAGCGGACACATAACGACGGAGGAGGCGCGCGCGCTGATCGCGGCGCTGGACGCCGAGCTGGGGTCGGACGAGGCGAGGTTTTATCCGGGCATTTCCTACCGTCACATTCTCGTCGCGAAGGGGCGGTTCGACGGCGTGAGATGTTTTCCCCCCCACGATCACGTCGGTGAGCCGTGGGAGGAATATCTTCCGCGGGGCGCGGGGGCGGAGTTTCTCGTGCGGCTGATGAACTCGTCGCGGACGGTGCTCGAATCCCATCCGGTCAACGCGGCGAGGGCTGGCGCGGGCATGCCGCCGGCGAACATGGTCTGGTTCTGGGGCGGGGGTACGGCGCCCGCGCTTGAGGGCTACGGCGAACGCTTCGGCGTGCGCGGGTCGGTGGTGTCGGCGGTGGACCTGGTGAGGGGGATAGGGGTTCTCGTTGGGCTTGATCCAGTCGCGGTGGAGGGCGCGACCGGGCTTGTGGAGACGAATTACGAGGGGAAGGTGGGAGCGGCGCTGGCGGCGCTGGAGACCGGGGACCTCGCCGTCGTTCACCTCGAGGGCTGCGATGAGGCGTCTCACATGGGAGACGCGGGTCTGAAGGTGAGGGGGATCGAGGAACTGGACCGCCGCGTGGTGCGCCCGCTGCTTGACGCGGCGGGGAGATTCGGGGATTATAAGATTCTGTTGACGCCTGACCATGCGACACCCATACCGGTTCGGACCCACACGAGGGACCCGGTTCCGTTCGCGATATACGGGAGCGGGGTCGCCGGACGCCCTTCGGGCTTGAGTTTCACCGAGAGGAACGCGTCGGCGACCGGCGTGGAGTTCAGGGAAGGGCACAGGCTCGCGGATTTTTTCTTCGGGAGGTGACGGCGCGGACGTGAAGATTATCGTTCAGAAATACGGGGGTACTTCCGTCGCCACGACGAAGCGGATAAAGCGGGTGGCGAAACGGATCGTGGGGCTGAAGGGGGACGACGTCGGCG
>JBFMFE010000138.1:0-6494 GCA_040752295.1 bacterium | reverse complement strand
AGGCGCATGGGGTAGAAGTCGTAGAAGCCGCGTGCGAGCCAGCCGCGCGCGAGGCGGAGGGCGCTTTCGCGGAGATTTTCCGGGTTTCTGCCCATGAGGCGGGCGGGGGGAAGCAGGGCGGCGGGGGGCAGGCGGCGGGTCGCCGGGCTGATGGCGAGGAGGGCGCGGGCGCAGAGCGCCCGGAGGGGGGCGGGCGCCCGTCGGCTCGATTTCCACGCTTTCATCACGGAGGGGTACATTCCATAACCGAAGAACAGTTCGTCACCGCCGTCGCCGGAGAGGACGACCGTGACGTGTTTTCTTGTCAGCCGCGAGACGAGGAAAGTGGGGATTTGCGAGGAATCGCCGAAAGGCTCGTCGTACATTTCGGGGAGGCGGGGGACGACGTCGAGGGCGTCGCGCGAGGAGGCGTACATTTCGGTGTGAGCCGTTCCGAGGCGGCGGGCGACGGCGGATGCCTCCGCGGCTTCGTTGTACCGCCGTTCCTCGAACCCGACGGTGAAGGTTTTGACGCCGGCGCCGGACTCGGCGACCGCGAGCGCCGCGACGAGGGAGGAGTCAACGCCGCCGGAGAGGAAGACGCCGACGGGGACGTCGGAGATCATGTGTGAGCGGACAGAGCGGCGGAGGAGGCGCTCCAGTTCCCGGGCGGCATCGGTCTCGGCGCCGGGGAAGGGGTCCGAGAGGGCTTTTTCGACGACGTCCTTTGCGGACCAGTAGGGGATGAGGCGCGGCTCGCGGCGGCGCAGGGCTTCGGGGTCAATTTTCAGCAGGCATCCGGGTCTGAGGGCGGCGATGCCGCGATAGATTGAATGGGGCGAGGGGACGTAGCCGAAGTGAAAGTACAAGGGGACGGCGCCGGTGTTGAGTTCTCTCGTGAAGCCGGGGTGGGCGCAGATCGCCTTCATTTCGGAGGCGAAGAGGAAGGCGCCGCCCGCCCAGCCGTAGTAGAGGGGCTTGATGCCCAGGGGGTCGCGAGCGAGGTGGAGTTCCCTGCGCGCGCGGTCCCAGAGTGCGAAGGCGAACATTCCGACGAACCTGCCGATGGAGGCTTCAACGCCCCATTCCATGAACGAAGTGAGGAGCACCTCGGTGTCGGAACGTCCGCGGAAGACGTGTCCCTTCGATTCAAGTTCGGCGCGGAGTTCGGGGAAGTTATAGACCTCGCCGTTGTAAACGATGACGAAGCGACCGTCGGACGAGATCATGGGCTGTGCGCCGAGGGGTGAGAGGTCAATGATGGAGAGGCGGCGGTGTGCGAGGGCGACGCCGTCGCTCGTGTCCGACCACGCGCCGTGGTCGTCGGGACCCCTGTGGGCGAGCGTGCGCGCCATCGTTTCCGCGAGGGCGCGCAAATCAGGCGCGGAGCCTGCCGCATCCGGCGTCCATATTCCCGCAATTCCGCACATGGAGCGTACGAGCCTTTCAGGTGGTTTGCGGACGGCTGTCGGAGGGGGCAGTCACGTCGCTCGTTGAGCCGGACACCGGATTTTCAATGTCGGGAGCGAAGGGCGGGCGTTGCGTACGGGACGGGCGGGCGGTCACGGGTAAGGTTCAGTCCTCTGCTGGGCGGTTCCCGCTTTTTTTTTCGATGTACTTTTCGAGTTTTTCAGTGAGTTCGCGGAGGAGGCGGAGGAGTTCTTTTTCATCATTGTCGAGGGGGTAGGGGTCGGGCGGGTTGTCGCCGGGCGGATTACCTGCGGGGCTGTATTCGGGGGTCGTTTGGGGGCGGGCGCCGGGTTGGTCGCCGGGCGGCGCGTCCACAGGCTCGGCGTCGGAGGGGACGGTTCTGTCCACCGGGACGAAGGAGATTTCCTGGAAGCCGGTGTATTCGGGATAGCGGGCGTCGGCGTAGGTGTCGGCGACGGCGATTTGGACGGTGGAGGTTTTGAGAGGGGTGAAGCGCCAGACCTGGGGTTTTCCCTCGAGGTCTTTGAGGGCGAGTGTGCGGGGCGGCGCGCCGTCGAGCGATATTTCGAGCGTTCGGGGTCGGGCGTACCGTTTGAGTCCGGCTTTTTCGAAGGAAATCTGGTAGAAGACCATGGCGGTGATTTCCCTTTTTCCGGGGAAGGAGAAGCGAACCCAGGGATTTTCGTTTCCGATGAGCGTCAGCCAACCGTCGGCGGGACCGAGTTTTCCATCGAGCAGCTTGTCGGCTGTCCAGGCGGGGTTGGGGGAGCTTGAGACCTCGACGGTCACGCCGTCCTCTGTGATCACCTTCGCGGGAGCGGCGAGGGCGAGCGGCGCGGCGGCGAGGGCGAGCGGCGCGAGAAGAAAAAGGGGCGTTTTGTTTCCCATGATAAACGACGTGAGAATTTTAGTCCCGCGTGCGCGGGGTATCAAGGTCGGACGGGTCGGACAAGTCGGACGGGTCGGACAAGTCGGACTTGTCTGACGGGGCTTCGGCGGGGAGGCGGGGGGGGTGGAATTGACACGGGCGGGGGCTTTTTTTAGAATCTCGCCCGTACGATATGAGCGGCTGGCGGCTGGTAGTGGATACGGGCGCGCGGAGCCGGAACGTTCGGGGAATACGCGAATGAACAACGGGCTGGCAGACATTTTCCGGGGTGACACATGCCGGCGATAGTGATCGTGGGCGCCCAGTGGGGCGACGAGGGGAAGGGGAAGATAACGGACATGCTCGCCGAGGGCGTGGACATGGTGGTGCGGTACCAGGGTGGGTCGAACGCCGGGCACACGGTGACGGTGGAGAACGAGGAGTACAAGCTGCACCTGATACCGTCGGGGATATTGTACGACGACAAGGTGTGCATCATAGGTGACGACGTGGTGGTGGACCCGCGTGTTCTGCTGGAGGAGATGGAGAACGTGAAGCGGCGGGGGATTTCGACGGAGAACCTGCGGCTCAGCCGGAACGCGCACCTTGTGATGCCGTACCACAAGCTGCTGGACAGGCTCGAGGAGGAGTTGAAGGGGAAGCACCGCATCGGGACGACCGGGCGGGGGATAGGACCGGCGTACGTGGACAAGATGGCGCGTATAGGGCTTCGCGTGTCCGACCTTTTCGACGAGGAGGAATTCAGGGGACGGCTTGGGCACACGCTGAAGTACAAGAACCTGATTTTGAAGGAGATATTCAAGCACGAGGTTTTCGAGGCGGAGGAGATAATCTCGGAGTACATGGAGTACGGGAGGAGACTGAAGAATCACGTGGCGGACACGTCGCTGCTGATATACAAGGCGCTGAGGGACGAGAAGATCGTGCTTTTCGAGGGAGCGCAGGGGACGCTGCTGGACGTTACGCACGGGACGTATCCGTACGTGACGTCGTCGCACCCGGTGGCTGGTGGCGCGTGCGTGGGCGCCGGGATAGGTCCGACCAAGATAGACAGGGTGCTGGGGATAACGAAGTCGTACACGACGCGCGTGGGTGAGGGACCGTTTCCGACGGAGCTGACGAACGACGATGGGGAGCTGCTGCGGCAGAGGGGTGGGGAGTTCGGGACCACGACGGGGAGACCGCGGCGGTGCGGCTGGCTGGACGCCGTGCAGTTGAGGTACTCGGTGCGGATCAACGGTATCAACTCGATGGCGATGACGAAGCTGGACGTGCTGGACGGGCTGGAGAAGATCAGGATATGCGTGGGGTACGCGATCAACGGCGTGGAGACGGAGGAGTTCACGACGGACTTCAAGTTCCTGCGCTCGTGCGAGCCTGTATACGAGGAACTGCCCGGGTGGATGGAAGACACGTCCGGGATAAAGGAATTTCACGAACTGCCCGGGGCGGCTAAGAGCTACATAAGAGCCGTGGAGCGTCTCATACGAACGCCGATCTCGATAATTTCGGTGGGTCCCGGCAGGAAACAGACGGTGATTCTGCGCAAATTCGTGTGATTCCGAGGGTTTCCTCTCCCTGATATTGCAGAACTTGAAAAGATCAAACGCTTTCATGCGACTATCGGGTCCAATTTACGCTTCGCGTTGATTTCAACACAACCGCGCCGGGGTAAAATATTGGTGGGGTGATTTCCATGCAGAGGTACCTGAGGCAGTGCACCGAGAAGGTTTTAGAGGCGGTGAACATCGCCACCATGGAAATGGTCAACCTCAAGCAGAACACGCTGACGCCGGCGCTGATCCTGATCGGACTGCTGGAGCAGCCCGAGTCGCAGGTGATGAGGATACTGGAGGAGATGAACCTGGACGCGGGGAGCAAGAAGGAAGAGATACTGGAAAAGGTTTACAGGGCGCAGGAGGTGCGGCCGAAGCTTGCGGACGGGCAGCAGATCAACGTGGTTGTGGCGCCGGAGACGGAGGCGCTGTTCCAGTCGGCGCGGCAGTTCGCGAACGACTTCGGCGACAGGTTCATCGGGACGGCGGCGCTTTTCCTCGCCATGTTCGACGCCCGCGCGGGTGAGACGGCGAAGATACTCAGGGAGGCGGGGCTTCAGGAGGGTCAGGCGCGCGCCGCAGTGAAGGAGATAAGGAAGGGTCGGCACATTGAGACCCGTCAGGAGGAATCGCGGGAGGACGTTCTGAAGGAGTACACGGTTGACCTGACGGAACTGGCGCGCAAGGGCGAGCTTGACCCGGTGATCGGGCGGGAGAAGGAGATCAAGCGGGTCATACAGATACTGACGCGGCGCAAGAAGAACAATCCGGTTCTGATCGGCGCGCCGGGGGGGGGGAAGACGGTGATCGCGGAGGGGCTTGCGCAGATGATCGCGGAGATGGACGTGCCGGACGTTCTGAAGGACAAGCGGCTGCTTGCGCTGAACATGTCGGACGTTCTTGCGGGCGCGAAGTTCAGGGGCGAGTTCGAGGAGCGGCTCAAGCTGATCAAGGACGAGATCATATCGGCGGCGGGGGAGATAATACTTTTCATAGACGAGCTGCACACGGTCGTGGGCGCCGGCGCCGCGGCGGGGGGTCTTGACGCGTCGAACATGCTGAAGCCCGCCCTCGCGCGGGGGCAGCTGCAGTGCATAGGGGCGACGACGCTGGACGAGTACAAGAAGCACGTGGAGCCTGACAAGGCGCTCGAGCGCAGGTTTCAGATCGTGCTGGTGGAGGAGCCGTCGGTGGAGGAGACAATCGAGATACTGAAGGGACTGCAGAAGAGATACGAGGAGCATCACCACGTGACGTACGACGGGGAAGCGATAGAGGCGGCGGCGCGGCTGTCGGAGCGGTACGTTTCGGACAGGTTTCTGCCGGACAAGGCGATAGACCTCGTTGACGAGGCGGGGTCGAGGAAGTACCTGGACTCGGTGTACGCGCCGCCGGAGGTTCGCGAGCTTGAGAGGAAGAGGAGGGAACTGCTGGACAGCAAGCAGAAGTCGTTCGCGGACGAGAAATACGAGGAGTCCGCCCGGTTCCACCAGCGGATAATCCAGATAGAGAAGGAGCTGGAGGGGCGCCGGGCGGCGTGGGCGAAAGACGTGCACCCGGAGGACAAGAGGGTGCGCGCGGAGGACATAGCGTCGGTTGTGGGGGCGTGGACGAACATACCGGTTTCGCGGCTCATGGAGGCGGAGGCGGAGAAGCTCTCGCGGATGGAGGAGGAACTGCACAGGCGGGTGGTGAGCCAGGAAAACGCGATCAGCGCGATAAGCAACGCGATCAGGCGGAACCGCTCCGGGCTGAAGCCGTCGCGCCGCCCGATCGGGTCGTTCATCTTTCTTGGACCGACCGGCGTGGGAAAGACGGAGGTGGCGAGGGCGCTCGCGGAGTTTCTGTTCAACGACGAGAACAAGCTGATCCGGCTCGACATGTCAGAGTACCAGGAGCGGCACACGGTGTCCCGTATCGTGGGTTCGCCGCCGGGATACGTCGGGTACGACGAGGGAGGGCAGCTCACGGAACTGGTGCGTCGGGCGCCGTACTCGGTGATACTGCTCGACGAGCTTGAGAAGGCGCATCCGGACGTTTTCAATCTTTTTCTTCAGATACTGGACGACGGGAGGCTGACGGACGCGCACGGGAGGACGGTCAACTTTCAGAACTCGATCATAATAGGGACGTCCAATTTGGGGGGCACGGAGATCACGCAGGAGAAGACGACCGTCGGTTTCCGCCGCGGGGGGAGCGTTTACGATTACCGTGAAATCCGCGACCGCGTTCTCTCGCAGGTGAAAAAGGTCTTCAAGCCCGAGTTTCTGAACAGGGTGGACGACCTGATCGTGTTCCACCCGCTTTCCGAGGAAGACATACGGAAGATAACCGACCTGATGGTCCGCGACCTCGAGAAGCGGCTTGCCGCGCAGAAGATAACGATCGAGATGAACGCCGGGGCGCGGGACCTGCTCGCACGGGAGGGCTACAATCCGGTTTACGGCGCGCGCCCGCTGAAGCGCACGATTGAGAACATGGTGGAGAACCCGCTCGCGATGAAGCTCGTGCAGGGCGAAATCCATCCGGGGGACACGGTCGTTGTGAGCCGGGAGAACGGCACGATCAGCATAAGGAAGAAGTGAACCTCCGGTGCGCGGCGCCCCCCCGCCGGTCCACTGCGCCGGTCGCGCGCCGGT
>JBFMFE010000137.1:0-17748 GCA_040752295.1 bacterium | reverse complement strand
CCGCACTCCAAGGGGCTTCGCGCATACTGTTTTTCGCATGATCGGATTTGCATCGGACATACATAAAATTCATTTGCCTTTAAAGCTTCCTCCGTGGAGCGGGAACCAAAAAGTACGAAAGTTCACAGCGTGAAACATGCAGTAAATTCCAGCCTATCCCTACTGTCGCTTTGTTACAGGGACCCTCACACCCGGCGGATCGCCGGAGCCGCGGTTGAAACGCGGCGGAGGGAGCGGTCTTTTTTCCCGGAAGGACTCGGCGCGGGGCGGGCGCGCGCTATAATATCGCCCGTGACGGGGTTTGAAGGAAGTTCTCCCTTGCGCTTTGAAGGGTGTCAATCCGGCAGCGGGGTGACTCGCAGATGAACAAACCAGATCCGTACGCTGAACTCGCCGCTAAAATCCAGTTCGGGCACTCGGAGCGGATACGGAAACTGTGGGAGATGCTGTGCGACGAGGACGAGGCGCGGCTGCTGCTGGCGATGCCCGGCACGGCGGAGGAGCTTGCCGCAAAGACGGGCAGGCCGGCGGCTGAAGCAGCCGGCATGATTGACGTTCTTTTCAAAAAGGGCGTCGCGTTCGAGTCCCGGAGCGGATGGAAGATGTCGCGCAACTTCGTCCAGTTCCACGACGCCACGATTCTATGGCGCGAGGCGCCGGGGGAGTTCCTCGACCTGTGGAAGGATTTCATAGACAACGAGTACCCGCAGGTGGTGGAGTTTCTGAAGACCGCCGGGATGAAGCCGTTCATGAGGGTCATTCCCGTGCACCGCTCGGTGGAAGCCGCGGCGCACGTTCTGCCGTACGAAAACGCGGCGCGCATGATCGCGGATGCCCATGCGCTTGCCGTGACGAAGTGCACGTGCAGGATGACGCAGCGGGCGTGCGGCTCGCCGCTCGAGGTATGCCTTCAGATCAACCGGGGCGCCGAGTACGCCGTCAAGCGCGGGTCGGGACGCGGGGTCACGAAAGAGGAGGCGCTCGAAATACTCCGCATCAGCGAGGAGGCGGGGCTGGTGCACCTGGCGGACAACCGCCCGGAAGCGGGACACGTGCTGTGCAACTGCTGCCCGTGCTGCTGCCAGGTCATGGAGCCTCTTGTCAAAGCCGGCGCGAGGGCGATAGTCGCCCCGAGCAGGTTCCTTGCGGAGGTGGACGCCGGGACGTGCACGGCGTGCGGAGAGTGCGCCGACAGGTGCCACCTGGGCGCCGTAAAGGTGAACGACGCGGCGCTCGTGGACGCCGCCCTGTGCATCGGGTGCGGGCTGTGCATGACGGTGTGTCCGTCGGAATCTATCAGCATGAAGGAGATAAGGGACACCGGGTTCATCGGTTCCTGAAGGCGGCGCCGTGCTCTTTTGAAGCTCCGCCGGAGCCGCACGCCCGGATTCCGGACGACGGGAAGACCGCATGGAAAGGGAGAGACGCGGCGCCGTGAGGTTCGCCCAGTACCTCGCGGTTCTCGCGGGGGCAGCCGCTGCGGCGTGGTTCCTGAACAGGGTCGGCTACGTCCTTTCCATCTTCGCCGTTTCCGCCGCCATCGCCTACATCATCAACCCGGCGGTTGATTTCCTCGCCGCGCGACGGGTCCCGCGTCCGCTGGCTGTGCTCGGCGTGTTTGTCCTTTTCGTGCTCATTCTGGGCGGCATCGCGCTTGCCGTTCTTCCGAGGGTCGTGGCGCAGTTCAACGAACTGATTGGAAACCTGCCCGATTACTTCGCCGGGCTGGAGCGATTGTGGACGCGCGCGGTGGAATTAGCGCGCAAGACCGAGCTGCCCGAAGGGGCGAGGGCGATACCGGGAAAGATGGCGGAGCACCTTCAGGGCGCCGGGACCGAAATCGGCGGGAGAGTGTACAACGCGACGATCAACTTTCTGTCGAAACTTCCGGGGCTGGTGATAATACCGATACTGGTCTATTACTTTCTGAACGACGGGGCGCGGATGCGCCGCGGGTTCATCACCTCGCTGCCGCCGGGGGCGCGCGGAGAGGCGGACGCGCTGATAGACCGGCTCAACCGCGCGCTTGGGGGATACATCCGCGGGCAGGTGAAACTGTGCCTTCTGATGGGCGTTCTCACGTGGCTGGCGCTCGCCGCGGCGGGCGTTAAATACTCCCTCATCTTCGGGTTCATCGCCGGCGTGACGGAATTCATACCCTATATCGGACCCGTCCTTGGGATCATAGGACCGCTCATATTCGCCTTTTTCGTGTCATGGACGATGGTCGTGAAGGTGCTGATCGTCTTTCTCGTACTCCAGCTCGTCGAGAACAATCTTTTAGCGCCGAGAGTGATGAGCGGGGACGTGGGGATGCATCCGGCGCTGATCATGTTCGTGCTGATGGCTGGGGGTCAGGTCGGTGGAATCGGGGGGATGATCGCGGCGCTGCCCGCGGCGGTGACGCTCAAGGCGCTGTTCGAGCACTTCTACATCGAAAAATACGTGACCGTGAAAGAAGCCCCGCCTGCCGGGGCAACGGAAGTAACGGAGGCGATGGACGGCAATCACTCAACCGCCGGCTGATCCTCGTCCCGTATTTCGAACCTCACGTTTTCGAGAACGAAGAAGTAAGCGCCGGTGGACTCGTCGCTGACCAGGCGCGGGGCGATATCGGCGCAGGCGGCGCGTCCGATGCGCGCCCTGAGCGCGCCGTTTCGCACACGGCAGTAGAGGGCGTCCTCGCCGCGGCGCGTGAGCGTCCCGGGGGCGAACGGTTCGAATGTCCCGTCGCTGAGGAGAGCCGTGAGCTTCGGCGCGCCCGCCTCGTCCCTCGCGCTCAGAATCCTCTTCACGAGGAACGGGGCGTCCTCCACGCGGACGGGGCATTCCTCGTCGTGAATCCGCAGGACGTGTCCGCCCTTTCCGTCGGGATGGAGTGAGTCGCAGAAGAGGCGGAAAATCTTCTCGTGGACGACGCGGCGCCCGTCGGCGAACCACGCGCCGTCGCGCGCGATGAAGATGTCGGGCGCGCTCCGGGGGGCGACGGCGTCCGCGCGCGTTCCCCCGCGGGGTTCGTACCCGTGCGCGGATTTATTCATCGGGAGCGATTATCTCCTTGAGTTTTTCGGGGTAGTTCGTGATGACGCCGTCAACGCCGAACCGGACGAGCCGCTTCATCATCTCAGGCTCGTTCACGGTGTAGACGAACACCATCAGCCCCCGCCTGCGGCACTCCTTCACCACGGCGGGGGTGACTGCGATGTACCGCGGGTTGATCGCGTCCGGGCGGTACTTTTCCACGAGGGCGTCGAGCGCCGCCGCGTCCACGACCTTCACGAGCGCGCCGGTGAGGATTTCGCGGTTCAGGTCTTTTATCTTCCGTATCACGTCGTGGTGGAACGAGGAAACGAATACCCCGCCGACCATGTCCAGTTCTTCGACGAGCTTCACCACCTGTTCCTCGAATCCTTCCTCCTTGATCTCGATGTTGACACGGATTTTTCCCCTGGCGAACTCGAGGGATTCCCTGAGTGTGGGGACTCGCTCGCCGCGGAATTTTTCGTCGAACCATGCGCCCGCGTCGAGCTTTTTTATCTCGTCGAGCGTCAGCGCGGAGACCTTCCCGGCGCCGTCCGTCGTGCGGTCGAGCGCGTCGTCGTGGATGACGACCATCTGTCCGTCCCCGGTGAGGCGGACGTCGAGTTCGAACATGTCCGCGCCGGCGTCCACTGCGGCGCGGAAGGCTGCGAGCGTGTTTTCCGGCGCCGCGCCCGAGGCGCCGCGGTGCGCGCAGTTCACGACCCTTCCGCCCGCCTGGGCGCGCGAAGCAGACGACCACGCGGCTAGCGCGAGCGCGGTGACCACGATGACGCCGGTTTTCACCGTTCCCTCCCCCGCCGGACGGCGTTCTGTATAATCCGGATATTCATCCTGTGAACGTCCACGCGCGCGTCGGCGCTCACTTTTTCAGGGAATCGTAGGTGAAAAGTGTAAGCGCGATAAGCGGCAGCCAGGCGGCGAAAGCGCAGAGGGGGAAAGTCCACTCCGGCGCGTTCCGCCAGACGCCCCATTTCTTCGAGAGGAAATCGCCCGCGGCGCCCGTGAGCGCCGCGCCGACCGCGAAGGAGTTCTTCCACGCCGCGTCGAGCGCGGGCGGAAAGAGGGGGCGCAGAAGAACGCTCCGCCGCCGCAGAAGGCGCGGCGCGTCCGACGCAAGTGAAAACGTCATGCCCGTCAGAACGAAACCGGCGACCATGTCAATGGGAACGTGCAGGAAATCGAATTCCCGCCCGCCGACCCTGATCTTCTGAATCCCGCCGCCGCAGTACCAGAGGTCGTTCCCGTAAGCGAGCGATTCGAGGAAGAAATCGAACAGCGCGGTGTTCACACCCGCGGCGAAGGCGGCTCTGAGTTCCCTCTTTCGGGGCCGAAGCGCCCCGACGGCGGCGTACGCGTACGCGATCTGGCACAGGAAGGCTAAGAGGCGGAAAAGCGTCGCCCGTGGGTCGTCGCCGGCGAGGGGCGCCCCGTTGCGTTCCTGCTCTTCGCCCGCCGCGCCGGCTTCTCCGCTATGTTCCGTCCGCATTTCTCCGCTCCCCGCGCGAACGTGCGCTTATTGAGGTTTGCAAAAATAAAGGACAAAAAGGTGATCTTTTTCCGACAGGCAAGATGCCTGTCCCACTTAAAAAGGATTCTCTTGTAATTGTGGGACAGGCTTCCAGCCTGTCAACAGGCAATTTGAGAGAGAGGAGACTTTCCATTACTTATGCAAACCTCAATAATTCCCGGAAGCGCACGCCGCCGGACTTTCATTATAGTGCGTTTTTCGTTTTCGCGCATCTCCGCGCGATTTCTCGTCATTCCGAAGGGCTGGATTTCGTGGTCGTTGTTTCGCGGGGGCGAACCGCTGCGCGCTCCGCGGCGAGCCGGGTGGAAATATTTCCGGGACCGTGTAAAATGATCGTGAGCGAGCCGTCGCGGCGCCCGTAGCTCAATTGGATAGAGCGTCAGACTCCGGATCTGAAGGTCACAGGTTCGAATCCTGTCGGGCGCGGTGCAAAGAACCGGCATTTCCCATAACCGTACTTTCGCGTTTTTCGACGTCGAATTTCCGAATCAACTTGCCTCTGCCCGTGTGCGCGTTCTTTTATTTCTTTTCGGGCACGCACACGGGCACGGGGTCAGCGTGGGAATCAACTTTCCCGCAACAGGCGTTCGATGCGTGGGATGTCCTCGGGGACGTCAACGCCGACGCCGGTGTAGTCGGTCTCGATCATGTGGACGGGAATGCCGTTTTCGAGGGCGCGGAGCTGTTCGAGACCTTCGGCGCGTTCGAGCGGCGTCGGGGGCATGCGCGAGAACTCCGCGAGGAACTTCTTGGTGTACACGTAGAAGCCGATGTGCTGGAAGGTGGGGACGCTGACCTGGTTTCGGCGATAGGGGATACAGCGGCGCGTGAAGTAGAGGGCGCGTCTTTTTCCGTCCACCACGACCTTGACGACGTTCGGGTTTTCGAGGTCGTCCTCGTTTTTTATCGGTGTCATGGCGCTTCCGAACCTGAAGCCCTCGATAGACCTGAACTCCCTGACCGCCCGGTCAATCATCCGCGGGGAGATGAGCGGTTCGTCGCCCTGGATGTTGACGATGAGCGATGCGTCGCAGCCCGCCGCCGCCTCCGCGAGGCGGTCGGTGCCTGTGGCGTGGTCGGGGGAGGTCATCACGACGGTTCCGCCGAAGTCCTCGACGGCGCGGAAGATGCGCTCGTCGTCGGTGGCGACGAGCACCCCGCTGAGGGTCTTCGCCGCGCTGGAACGCTCATAGACGTGCCGTATGAGCGGTTTTCCCGCGATCATCGCGAGCGATTTTCCGGGAAAGCGGCTCGACTCGTATCTCGCCGGGATGATGCCGACGGCTTTTTTTTTGGGGTCTTCGGCGCGGTCGTCGCCGCCGCGGACGCGCTTTTTCATTCGGGCGCCCTCGTTTCCCGCGTTTTCCTGTTCTCGTCCTCGCGCGCGAGCGTCAGATCGTACAGTCTGCGGTACATTCCGCCTTTTTCGTAAAGGTCGCCGTGCCTGCCGGTCTCGACGACGCGCCCTTCGTCCAGGACGACGATCACGTCGGCGTTCTGAATCGTGGACAGGCGGTGGGCGATCACGAACGTCGTCCTGCCTTTCATCAGCCTCTGCAGCGCCTCCTGAATGTAAATCTCCGACAGCGAATCAACGTTCGAGGTCGCCTCGTCGAGTATGAGGATGCGCGGATCCTTGAGGATCGCCCTGGCGATCGCGATCCGCTGACGCTGACCGCCGGAGAGGTTCGCCCCGCGCTCGCCGAGCATTGTGTCGTACCGGTCGGGCAGTTCCGATATGAACTCGTGTGCGTTCGCCGCGCGGGCGGCTGACTCGATTTCCGCCGCCGGCGCGCCCCTGCGTCCGTAGGAGACGTTTTCCCCGACCGTCGCGCTGAAGAGTATGGTTTCCTGCGGGACGATGCCCATCTGTTCCCTGAGCGAGGCGATCTTCACGTCGCGGACGTCTTGCCCGTCCACAAGAACGGCGCCGCCGGTCACGTCGTAGAAACGCGGTATCAGGTTCACGAAAGTGGTCTTCCCCGCTCCGCTGGGACCCACCAGGGCGATCACCGTCCCCGGGTCGAAATCGAGGTTGACGTCTCTGAGGACCGGCTTGCCCTGCTCGTATTCGAAATCAACGTGCCGGAACGCCACCCTTCCGCGTATGGTCGGCAGTTCGACCGCGCCGGGCTTTTCGCGGATTTCGGACCTCATGTCCATCACCTGAAACAGCCTCTCCGCCGCCGCGGATGAATGCTGCATCGTCAGGTACGTGTTGTTCAGCCGCTTGAACTGGTCGTAGAACTGGTGGAGCGCCATGAGAAAGGCGAAGAGGTCGCCGGTCGTGATCACCTTCCCGGTTATCGCGTCCGGGGTCTTTGCTATCACGTCCAGTCCGCCGATCCAGAAAACGAACGCAAGCCCCGCCGCCCCGAGGACCTCGACCGCCGGCGCCAGGAGCGCGCGGATTCTCTCCCCCTTCATGCTCACGAGAAAGCTCTCGCGGCTCTCCCTCTCGAAACGCTCGATCTCGTAGTCTTCCATCGAAAACGATTTCACGATCCTTATCGCGGAGAGGCTTTCCTGGAGCACGGTGCTGATGTCGGCAAGCTTCCCCTGCATTCCGGCGCTGACCTTCTTCATCCTGCGCCCCGCCGCGATGATCAGGAACGTTATGAACGGCAGGCACACGAACGTTATCAGCGTGAGCTTCGCGCTGAGGAAGAGCAGCACTCCGAGCCGCGTGATAAGCCCGATGGGGACGTTCACCATGTCCACCACCACGCGCACGAACTGCTGGACGCCCGCCACGTCGTTCGTCACTCTCGACATCAGTTCGCCGGTGCGGCGCTTCTCGAAAAAGCGCAGGTCCAGCCACTGGAGCCTGTTATAAACCTCGTTGCGCATCACTTCCACGATCTTCTGCCCCACGTAGGCGATAAGGTACGAGCCCCAGAACATGAAAACGCCGCGGACGACGTAGACGAGTATGATGCTCACGCTGAGCGCGGACAGAAGCCAGAGGTTTCTCTTCACGATGCCTTCGTCTATCCAGTACTTGATGAACAGGGGCACCGCCGACAGGAGCAGACCGCACACGAGCATCGAGGCTATCCCGAGCGCGAGCGGGCGCGAGTGGGGTCTCACGTACGCGAGCAGTCTTCGCGGCGTCTTTTTCCGTTCCGCTGTTCTCACGCGATGAACTCTCCCGGTGTAAGTTTTGCGGCGGGGCGGCGCCCGCGGAGCGCTTTCATCACGGCGTCCTGCGTCTCGCCCCATCTTCCCGCGGCGGCGGCGGCGACGATTTCAGCCGCGCGGCGGATCACCCCCGGCGCACCAAGCTCGGCGCCCGCCCTTTCGAGCCGGCGCCTCGTCTCATGCCGCGCCTCGGGATCGGTGAGGAGGCGGTACGCCTCCGCGGCGACGGCGGCGGGGGTGCACTTTTCCTGGAGGAGTTCGGGGACGACCGCCTCGCCGGCGAGTATGTTGGGAAGGGACACGAACGGGAGTTCGACCGTGGCGCGGACAAGCGCGGCTGTGAGCCTCGAAAGCCTGTAAACGACGATCATCGGTCTGCCCAGGAGCGTCGCCTCGTGCGTCGCCGTGCCCGAGCACAGGATCAGCAGGTCCGACACGTTCATGAAGTCGTAGCGGTTCGACTCGAACACGGACACGGGCGCGCCCCTGAGCGTCTTTCGTATGAGCGGCGTCAGGGCGCCGCCCGCGGACATCAGTATGAACTGAAGCCCGGGTATCCTGCCCGAGAGGTTCTCCACCGCGCGGCGGAAGACCGGCATCAGGGAGCGCACCTCATGCTCCCTGCTGCCCGGCATCAGCCCTATCGTGAGTCTGCCGGTTTCGAGGTTGAAGAACCGCGCAGCCTCCTCGTGGTTCATGGTCGGAGAGACGAGGTCCACCATGGGATGGCCGACGTAGAGGTAGTTCACGCCCGCCCGTTCGTACTCGTCGAGCGACACGGGGAGACACACGAGCGCGAGGTCAACTGACCGGGCGAGTTCCTCGAATTTCCGCGTCCCGGTTCCGAACCACGAGACCGGGGCGAAATAATAGACGACCGGGATCCCCGAATCCTTCGCCGCCCGGCACGCGCGCATGTTGAAAAACCGGTAGTCAATCGGGACGAAAAGATCGGGCGATTCGGCTTTCAGGACCCCGCCCATCCCCCTCAGGACGGGAAAGAGCTTCGGGAATCGCGTCAGTCCCTCGAAAAAGCCGACCGTTCCCCAGGCGCTCGAATCGTGGAGCAGGCGGACGCCGGCAGCCCGCATCCGCGTCCCTCCGATGCCCGCGAACTCCGCGGACGGCTCGATGGAACGCACCGCCTCGACGAGTGCCGCGCCGTGTACATCGCCCGATATCTCGCCGGCGCTGAGAAATATCTTCATTTGCTCACGCCCGGTCTGAGACCACCGCCGCTTATTATCATTGATTTTATCTCAACAAGTCCAGAACATCACCTGTGGGCGCGCAGCCCGCGAGTACGGTGTAACCGGCGGCGGAGGCCGTTCCATCAACAACCTCGGAGACCCTGCAGTTTCCTTTCCGGATGGCACGTATGTTTTCCGTGATTGCCATTTCCTGATTTGGGATGGCGGCTTCGAAGTGGATGCCCGGAACGGGATGATTTGGAAAACGGTATAAAATTTCGGTACAACAATTGGAGACGAGCCATGAAACCAAAGTCTAAAAAACTTAAATTGAAGATCGAATTAGTTCCTTCTATATCTTGGGGTAAAAATTTGAGGAAATCTATCACTAAGAAAAATTGGGATAAAATACGAAAAACAACTTATGCCAATTGCAGATACAAATGTGGTATTTGCGGTGCCAAGAGCAAATTAAATTGTCATGAAATATGGGAGTATGATGACGAAAAACACAATCAGAAATTGAAAAGTTTCATAGCACTTTGTGATGTGTGTCATCGTGTTAAGCATATAGGCCAAGCTGGGATTTTGGCGTTAGAGGGAAAGTTGGATTATGAGAAAACTGTTGAACATTTTATAAAAGCGAACAATTGCAATGAAAAGACTTTTAGGGAACATCGAGAAAGTGCGTTTGATAAATTTCACGAGAGGTCAAAACATGAATGGCATATTGATTTAGGTGAATATAAAAACTTAATCCAAACTAAGTATCAAGACAAGAGAGAGATCGGGGTTGGACAGGATGTCTGTGAACAAGTTTGAAAAATATTGGCAACGTCCCAGCGTTCGGGGGCAATTCCGCAAAAAAGAATCTAAAATGTCCAATGTCTGATATAAAATTCAGAAGCAAAAAGACATGACAGGCTGGAAGCCTGTCCCACAATTCCCGGCTCCACGGCGCAGCATGGAGCCAGCGGTGTACGTACGGAGCATGGAGCCAGAGGTTTTTTCAAGAAGGCGGCGCCGACTTCCCTACGTCAGCCGTCCCCCCGTGTGCGCGCTCCGGAGGGAAAGCGCCGCCCGGAAGCTGACTCTGCCGCATCCCGACCGATACGAACGGAACTTCGGCGGGCGGGGCGGACGCTCCCGGCAATTCCGCAAACGGGTCTGCGGCATAAAAGTGGGGAAATGTTCACCCGACGGCTGATTCCCGGAAGTCCTCGATTCCGACGGAGTGAGCGATGCGGCGAAGAGAGATGATGGCGTTTGCGCCGCGAACCCTCCCGGTTGAACTCGGTGTATGATTCTGATAAAATGGCTTGACCGTCGGGTCAAGACGATGAGGTGTTCGCGTGCCTTGAAACGGTTTTTTCTCGCGCTGTCCGCCCTCGCGGCGCTGACCCTCGCCGCGGGGTTCCGCCCGGCGTTCGCCGCAGACTACATAGGCAGTACGGACGACGACATAGATTTTCTCGAGCAGCTCAACCGTTTTCAGAACGAGCTTACGTCCCCGTTCGACGACGTGCCGCCCGACCACTGGGCGTACAAAGCGGTGAAACACCTGGTGGACGTCGGTCTTTTGGAAGGTTACGAGGGAACGAAGTTCCTCGGCGACCAGCCGGTCACGCGCTTCGAGCTTGCCGTCCTCATATCGAAGCTCTTCGACAGGTTTAAGGAACTTCACGACACCGGGAAGATCACGGTGAGGCGTCCGGTCCGCGAAGAACAGCCGCCGGCGCCCGCCGAAACGAAAACGCCCTACAGAACCATCGCCCCCTCCGGCAAGGTAATAGTCCCCCTCTCCACCGCGGGCAAAGAGAAGGGCGAGGGCGCCGCCCGCGGCGAACCGCGGCTTCTCAGAAAGGGACCGGTCGCCATCGAGGAAAAGGCGCCCGCCGCGCCGCCCACGCCCAAACCCGACCGGTTCGAGGAAATCGAAAAGAGACTCGAACTCTCGCTCAAGGACGTCGAGGCGCTCGAAAAACTCGTCAACTCCTTCTCGAAGGAACTCAAGGACATCAACAAGAAGCTGCGCAAAGAGATAAAGGAAGGGGAAAAAATCTCGCTGAAAAACGAAAAGCAGATAAAAAAGCTCACGGAGGAGAACGAGAGGTTCAACGTCACGGGAGACAACGATTTCATATTTCTGAATTACGGCGTTCTCACGGGCGACGGGGAGACCGACCCGCGCATACTCCTCCAGCAGGTCGTCCTCGCCGACGTTCTGGACCTGAAGATTTCGAGCAAGCCGAGACCGTACGAGGACCTCAAGCTCGAAGCGGTTTTCACAACACAGAACAGCCTCGCCGGCGAACTCGCCAGGGTGACCTTCTACGAGGGGGTCTCCCACCGGACTGAGGACATGGAAGACTACAAGATCATGAGCAGGACCGTGTCGCCGCTTGAGCTGACCGAGATATCCCTCGACTACCAGAACACGAGGCAGACGTCGAAGGAGAAGAGAAACTTCAAGCTTCGCTCGATGCGTTTGGGGGACGTGTACTACAACATATCGCCGATGACGCTTTTCATGAGGGGGTTTCCCGGCGCGCAGTTCGTGTTCGATCTCAACAAGTACACGATCAGTCTTTTCGGCGGAAGGTCGCAGCTTCATCCAGGTAGTATTTTCCTTGCGCCGCTTTACACGCGCGCGAGCGCATCGAAGAACAATTTCCACGACCGATACATTTACGGGTTTGACGTGTCCGCGCCAATTTTCGGGAAGGAACAGTCCCTCAACCATTTCACGAGGTTCTTCATGTACGACGACAGCGACACCGACTTCCCCGGATGCCAGAACAACACGGGCGCGTGGATAGACATTTTCACGGATTTCGACCCGTCCACGATAAGGGGAACCGACACCGACGTCGAATTCAAGGATATATTCTGCGCGCCGCCCGAAAAAAACAGCATCACGAGCTTCTTCACAAGGTACCCTCTTTTCAAGAACGTGTGGCTCACCGGCGAGTACGCCCACAGCACCTACTACAAACCGGAATACAAGATAATCAAGCCGGGTTTCGTCACGAAGCAAATCAAGGACGCGCTGTGCAGTGGGCTTTCGACGAGCCAGTGCGACGACCTGATGGACTCGTTGGATATTGACGAGTGCGACACGTCGGATTTCACCAAGTACAACGTCTGCTGGTGGGACGAGCGCAGGTGGGAGGACCAGGACGACGCCGTCCTCATAATGCTCGATTACAACAAGCCGCCGATACAGATATTCCCTCTCGGCTACGTCCGCCTCGGACCGCAATTCGTGACGAAATACTTCGGAGTTCCGGGCATGGAAATGACTTCCCTTTTAGGAAGCGGAGGATTTGCTTTCCTCCCTATAAATGTACAAAGCCTCGAGCTGTATGTGGCGAACTTCTCCATTGACAAGCTCGTGGACAGGAACTACTCGTACAAGACGTATTACATAAAGGGGCACGAGATAGAACCCATGTACTTCGACGTGGGGGCGATGAACAGCATGTTCAGTAAGTACGAGGCGAAGGAGTCGCTCACCGGCGTGCTGAACGGCGCCATGAAGAGGATCAACAACAGAACCTCCAAACTCCAGTTGAAGACGTGGATAAACAGCCTGAGATACAACCTCACTGACGACATTTCCCTCCAGACCGATTACATGACCGTGGACGCCAATCTGCCCAGGTCGTGCCTCGACGGAAACGTGGTCGAGGTGAAAAACGACGCCGGGGACATCGTTGACTACGTTTACGGGAACGGTATAACGGACTGCGTGAACGAGGGAGACGACGTCATGTTCGGACTCAGATACGTTTTAGACCAGCAGAAGTACATCCTGAACTGGAGGACGTCGAAGAGAGCAAACTACAAGGGAAGATTCGAGATAAACGATTCCGATCTCACAATCAACTTCACGTCCGCGGTCGAGACCGCGATACAGGGGATCGTTCCGAAGGGAAGGTATTACAAGATGGCGCACGAACTGGAGTACAAGCTCACGGACTCGACGACAATGGATTTCGGGTACCTGAAGGCGTACGACGTGGCGCCGGACTCCGACGACACGGGGAAATACCCGGTGATAGACCAGGACCTTGTCTACTTCAGGGTAAATATGGCATTTTGAGGGCGGCGATGAAAACGTTAAGGACGGTTTTCGTGGTTCTCGCGCTCGCGGCGGCGGGCTGCGGCGGCAAGCAGGACCCCGTGCGGTCGCTCGGGAATTTCCCTTTCGGGACGGAGAAGATAAAATCCTTCGGCATAGACGTCAGGGACGACGGCGCCGAGCTTTACCTCGCCAACAACGTGCGCAAGGAGATAGTGGTCCTGGACCCGAACACGCTGGGCGCCGTGAAGATTTTTCCGGTGACCGACCCCCCGCGCTACGTCAGGTACGTCCCCGCAAAGAAGTGGCTGCTCGTTTCCCACGACAAGCGCGGCGACACGAACCAGTTGTTCACCGTCCTCGACATGGACGCCGGGCAGAAGCTCTTCGAGATCGAGCTGAACCAGGGATTGAGCACGTCCGTCCAGGGGCTGGGGTCGAAGACTTTCGCCTACGCCCCCGCCCAGGACAAGGTGTACGTGGCGAACTCGAAGCTCAACCTCTCGGTCATAGATTTCAGCGTCGCCGCCACCGCCACCGTGAGCGCCATCTCGAACAGCAAGTTCGGTTCCGCGGCGCTTTTAGGCACGGCGGTCAACTCGGCGGAAACGCTTCTGTACGCGTCGGACAACGTCAACTCGAAGATATACGTTCTCGACGTCGTCGCGACGGGCACGACCGTCACCTACTCGCCCATAACGACGAGCAACTGCACCGAACTGACCCACCTCGCCCTCGACGAGACACGGAGCCGCCTCTACGGCTCGTGCGCAAAATCCAACGCGATCATAAGCGTTGATTACACTCCCGGACGCACGGGGCAGTGCATGAACCTCGCCGTGGGCAGTTCGCCGGGAAACATGGTCATTTCGTCGGACGACAACTACCTTTTCGTCTCCAACCACGAGGGCGATTCCGTCTCCATGGTTGACCTTTCCACGTTCTCGGTCGTGAACACGTTCGCCGCCGGCGATTACCCCGCAGGCGTCGTTCAATATTCGCCTTACATATACGTGACGAACGTCCTCGATTCATCGGTAAGCAAGATCGCCTACTCGGCGTCCACTGCGTCCGCCGAGCCGACCGTCCTTGACAGGTCCCTCGTGTTCGCAGCCAACCCCGCCGGCAACTACGAGATTTACTTCATGCAGACTTCAGGGGCGTGCGCCGTCCAGTTGACGACCAACGGACAGCACAACTTCCAGCCCGCGTGGGATTCCGGCAAAAGCAAACTGATTTTCGTGAGAGGCGGGTCGGAAGCCGACACCTCTTCCTACGACATTTACGTGTACGACGTCTCGGCGAAGACGTACACGAACATCACGAACAATTCATACATGGACGCGGAGCCGTCAATAGCTCTGAGCGAGTTCGTCACGGGCACCGTCAAGGACCGCATTCTCTTCACCACCAACCGCGACGGCAACAAGGAAATCTACTCGATGAAGACCGACGGCAGCGAGGCGACGAACCTCACGAACAACTCCGCCGACGATTTCATGCCTTCGTGGTTCATCTTCGAGGACATCGTGTCGTTCCCCTCCGTTTCCACGCAGAAAATCCTCTTCGTCTCCAACCGCAACGGAAACTACGAGCTTTACATAATGGATTCCGACGGCACGAACCAGACCAGGCTCACGACCACCACCACCGTCCAGGAAATGTATCCGGTTCACACGACAAACTCCTCCAGCGCGGAAATCGTTTACGTTCAGTCCACGTCCACCGACCCCCTGCACTCCAGCACGGACGTTTACAAGGGGACGCTCACGTTCACGACGGACACCGTGGCGGAAACTATAACCGTGAACGGCATAACCGGGAGCGCCGTCTTCGGCTCCCAGACGGGTTTCATGGACACTTATCCTTCCTGGATAGATTCGAGCACCGTACTGTTTCTCTCGGGAAGGGACGGGACGACGGAGGTTTACAAGTACAACGGCTCCGCCGCCACGCGCCTCACCGACAACGCCTACACGGAGGCGACGCCCTCGGCGACGAAGAAGTGACGCCGCCGCGAAACCGCGTATGGTTCCGGGTCAGCCGTTGAGGGCACGGACGGAGCCGTTCGCAGCCGCCGGCGTTCGCGTTTGATGAAGGGCTTTACAAAAACCCGCGGACGGCGTAAATTTTTAACCGTAAGAAAGGCTTTCCAGACCGGGCATGGCGAAAAAGACGATCCTCATCATTGACGACGACGTCGTGATCAGGCAGGCGGTGTACAACATCCTGTACGGCCAATACAACGTCCTGATGGCGAAGAACGGATATGAAGGCGTTGAAACGGCGCTCCAGTACAACGTGGACCTCATCCTGCTGGACATCCTGATGCCCGGCATGAACGGTTTCTCGGCGCTCACGCTTCTGAAAAACGAGGAGAAGACAAGGAACGTGCCGGTGATGATGCTCACGTCCGTGCGGGACACGAAGAAAGTGATACGGGCGAAGCAGGACGGGGCGGTCGGGTACATTCTGAAACCGCTCAAGCCAAAGGAACTCGTCCGGCGCGTCGAGGCGATTTTAGAGTCTTCCGGCGGTTCCTCCACCTGAACCACGCGGCGAATTGAATAACTCCGATGCTTTCCTCCGGCAAGAGGAATGAGACGAGGGTATTCGTCATCGGGCTTGACGGCGTTCCCCACTCTTTCCTCGTCGAGAAAGTGAAGCGCGGCGAATTGCCGTGCATCGCGAGTCTTTTCGAGGAAGGCACGCTGCGGAGGATGACCACCTCGATCCCCCCTGTCTCGTCGGTCGCATGGACGACTTTCGCGACCGGCGTCAACCCCGGACGCCACCGCATTTTCGGTTTCATGGACCGCCGACCGTCGCCGCTTGAAGTCTTCATCCCGACCGCGAGACACAGGGCGGCGCCCACCCTCTGGCGCATACTCAGCGGCGCGGGCAAAAAGGTCTGCGTCCTCAACGTCCCCGTCACCTATCCCCCCGAACCGGTGAACGGCTTCCTCGTCTCGGGGTTCTTATCTCCGGACGTCGAGAAGGCGGCTTACCCTCCCGAACTCGCCGCGGAACTTAAAAAATGCGGCTACGTCGTTGACGTGGACACCCTGAAGGTGCGCGAGAGCCGGGATGCTTTCCTCGACGACCTCTTCGCCTCCCTCTCTGCGCGGCTGCGAGCCACGATCACGCTCATGAATTCGTCGCGCTGGGACTTCTTCATCACGCACGTGATGGAAACGGACCGCCTCAATCATTTTTTCTGGGAACCGATGGAAAACGGCGATCCGGCGCACGGCAAGCGGGCGCATGAGTTTTACGCCGCGGTGGACGGCTTCGTGGGGGAGGTGCGGGCGAACGTTCCGAAGGACGCGACGACAATCGTCCTGTCCGACCACGGTTTCTGCACGGTGAGGAAGGAAGTGGACGTTAATTTTCTTCTCAGGAGCGCGGGCATGCTTCACGTGAAGGATGAAAGCACGGAATCCGCCCCGCGCATCGGTCCCTCCTCCACGGCTTACAGCCTTTTTCCGGGGCGCGTGTTCATCAACCAGAAGGGTCGCGAACGGGACGGCGCGGTGGAACCCGGGCAGCCCACCGAAAACGCCGTCGCGGCGATAACGGAACTTCTCGGCGGTCTGCGCGACCCCGACACTGGCGAGCCTGTCGTGCGGGAAGTGCGCCGCAGGGAGTCGCTGTACTCCGGTCCGTTCGTCGCAGAGGCGGCGGAGATCGTCGCCCTCCCCAACAGGGGCTACGACCTCAAGGCGCGCTTCGATGGAAACTCGCTCGCGCGCAAGGATTTTCTCCTCGGAACGCACACTCACGACGACGCGTTTCTCTTCGTCTCCGGAAGGGACATCGCCAAAAGCGCGCCGGACATCATGGACGCGGCGCCTTCCATTCTGCGCCTTTTCGGCGTTCCGCGCACGGGCATGGAAGGCAACGCGATATTCTCCTGAACGCGTGTTTTTGCGCCGTTCCCGGCGGGATCGCCTGCGTGTCGGTCTGTCTGACCTGTCCGACCTGTCCGACGACAGGAAGTCCGCAGACAGGCGCCCGGACGAGCAGAGCGGCTTTCCGTGTAAAATCAGCCCGTCCCGTGGTATGATCTGTCCCCGGAAACTCACTGTTTCAAGCCGGGAGGTGACGGAATGGAAGCGGACAGGCTCGACGCGTTGAAACTGGCGTACCCCTTCCACAAGAACGAAGTTTCGCAGAGGAGGGCGATGGAGTACGTGACGGGGTTGATCGCGCTCGGCTTTTTCGGGCTGCTCACGGCGGCGGTTCTGGCGCGCCGCGGCGGCGGGCTGGACCTTGCGTTCGCCGAGAAAATCCTCGTGACCATCGGGCTTTTTATCCTCGCCGACACAATCGCGTATTTTTCGGTTAAAAACTACAGACGGCACAGCGAGATACAGCGGGTCATCGCGGACATGGACGCCGCGCTGGGGTTTTTTGAAACCGGAACCTATCTCCCCGACAGAACGCTTTATCCGCCCGCGTGGAGAAAATCCGGCGCGGAAAGAACCCTCGGCTACGTCACAAGGGTCGCCATCATCGGCATCGCCGCACTGATACCCGTCATCGTCATCTGGATCAGTTGAAGATGGTCCCGTGAGGAAAACGGCAGCCCTTGTTATGCTCGTTCTCGCCGGCGCCGTCCCTTGCCGACTACGGACTACGGGCTACGGACTACGGGTATTGACACACTACATTAACATACGGGACGCGGCATGGAGCCGATAATCAGAAAGATAAACATCCATGGGGCAGTGCCCGTTCAGAGATTGATGCGGACGCTTGGT
>JBFMFE010000136.1:0-3983 GCA_040752295.1 bacterium | reverse complement strand
AAAACCTTTGTAAATAAAGCGTTTTTTAACGCATTGTCTCCTTGCCTTTCAAATTGTTTCTTGATGGTCTGCTTCCTTTTTCATCTGTCTGATCAAGGGGTTACCCACACAAATTCCTGAAGCGCCACAATAGATATTCCCTTCAAATGCCACTGTTGCTTTCTTACAGCCTTCCGCGCCGCCTCTTCGACCCCCGCCAGCCTGGTAATCGCCCGACTGGCGGCAGACAGGCAGACAGGTGCGGACACCTGCCTGCCGACCCCCGTCTGCCGGGCACGGCACAGGCGGGCGGGGCGGGCAGGGCGCTCGCAGACGTGCGCTCCTTCCTCGGGGCTTCGCAGGCTGCGCCCGGGGGAATAGATTTGCCGCCGGCAAATCCGCCCGCGGCGCGCTCGCCATTCTTGCGATTTTCTACAGAATTATTCAAACGGCGTGAATGGGGTCGGCGACATGAATGTGGGGAAATGTTCACCCGACGGCTGATTCCCGGAAGTCCTCGGTTCTGTTGGAGTGAGCGGTGCGGCGAAGAGAGACGACGGCGGTTCGGATTGTAATCGCGCTGCGGGAATGATATAAATCACACCGATGAACAGCAGCTTGCGGTTCCTCGCCGCCTGCCGGCGCGAGCCGGTGGACGTGACGCCCGTCTGGATCATGCGGCAGGCGGGTAGATACCTGCCGCAGTACAGGGTAATCCGCTCAAGGGTCTCATTCATGGAACTGTGCAAGACGCCCGAACTGGCGGCGGAGGTGACGTGTCAGCCGCTCGACGCGCTCGGCGTTGACGCCGCGATACTGTTTTCGGACATACTCATTGCGCTCGAGGCGATGGGTGCGCCGGTGGAATTCACGGGCGAGGGTCCGCGCCTCGGCGCGCCGTTGCGGACGCGCGCCGACGCGGAACGCCTTCGCGCGCCGGACCCGTGGGAGACGATGCCGTTCACCCTCGAGACCGTCCGAATCCTGCGCCGCGAACTGAAGGGCAAGGCGCCGCTCATCGGCTTCGCCGGCGCGCCGTTCACGCTCGCAAGCTACCTCGTCGAGGGAGGCTCGTCGAGGGACTTCCGAGCGATAAAGGACATGATGTACCTCGACCCCGCGCTTCTCCACGCTCTGATGACGAAGATCGCGAAGACGGCGGCGGCGCTCCTGAACGCCGAGATCGAGGCGGGGGCGCAGGCGGTGCAGTTGTTCGACACCTGGGCGGGGACGCTCTCGCCGCGCGACTACCGTGAATTCGCCCTCGAACACACGCGGGAGGTCGTCTCGGAGTTGAACCGCGCCGGCGTGCCCGTCATCCTCTACGTGAACGGGTGCGCCGGGATACTGGAGCTGATGGCTGAGAGCGGCGCGGACGTGATCGGACTGGACTGGCGCGTGGAGATAGACGCGGCGAGCGCGAGGCTCGGCGGGAGGTTCGCCGTCCAGGGTAACCTCGACCCCGCGGCGCTGTTTCTGCCGCCGGAGAAGATAAGGGAACGGGTTGACGACGTTCTCGCGAGGGCGGCGGGCGCGCCCGGGCACGTCTTCAACCTCGGACACGGCATCCACCCGGACACGCCGGTGGAGCACGCCGTCGCGATGGTTGACGCGGTCCACACCCGCCCGCGCGACGGTAAGGTTTAATTTGATTTTTTCAGGCGTAAGAGTTCGGAGCGCGAACGCCGGATCAGCCCCGGAGCGTGCGTATGCGGAAAGTCTCGTCCCGTTTATCGTTATATTGTTGTCTTCCGCTTTTCTTCTCATTGACGTCCGCCCCCCGCGCGAACGCCGCGTCTCCCGGTTTGACTTCGAGCCTTTTTTTCATATAATGAACGCAGCACGAGCGCCTTCGCGGCTGAATCGGCTAGGTAGCTCAGTTGGTTAGAGCACACGGCTCATACCCGTGGCGTCGGGGGTTCGAGTCCCCCCCTAGCCATCGGGAATCCTCGCTCAAACACAAGGTTTTTCAGATTGACGGCATGTTGTTTTCAGTCACAAGTTTGAATTTGTGGTACATTTTGTGTCCAAAATTCAGCGTGGAAAATCACCGAAAGAAAACAATCCATGTCCGGCCGCCGGAGAAAAGCGGCGACCTGGCATGACTAATCACAAGCCTGCCGGTCATGAAATCCAGGATGCTTGTACGGATAACCGATTTCACAGGCACGCTTTCAAATGGCAAGTCCGTCATCTTCAACCTTTCCATAAACATCGTCACATTGATTATCATCAAGAGCAGGATATATAATGAGATTGTCAAAAACATAGGGGGACAGACAAGGAAGATGACGGCGGAATTTCAGTTGCGGATAGGAAAGACATGAACCTCAAAGAATTGAAGAAAATCGTTGCCGGTGGGGAGTCCGACAGCGTCGAATTCAAGCGCTCGACCGGGCAGCGGCACTCTGAACATCATTGACTGGTGCGCGGGAAATGGAAACCCGCAACCGGTCTGGAACGAACGGGCGGGATCGGTGATTCTCACCTTTTATCCACGAGTTGAAGAGGAGAAGAAATCCAGAGTTAGGGACCAAGTAGGGACTAAGTTGGAACCAAGTCGGGACCATGTTCTCCTTCTACGTTTATTGCGGAAAGAAAAAAGCACAGCGGAATTGATGGCCGCGACCGGGCGATCCAACAGGACCAAGTTCAGGAACCAAGTTCTCAATCCTTTGATTGCAGATGGGCTGGTGGAAATGACATTACCCGACAAACCGCGGAGCAGCAATCAGAAATATCGTCTTACTGATGCCGGGCGGAAATTCCTGGAGAAACAATGAAGAATGCGTTTGTATTGCAAAATAAACACGAGATGAACAAAGCACTGAATGCTCAGAAGCGAGGGAAAAGTGCATGAAAAAAGACAAAAGCGTCGTATGAGACCTGATCAATTTCAGAGGGCTTGTCTACAGCCCCGTCAATGAAAACGGCGTGATCTTCCTGTTCGGAAAAGTTGCGAAAGACCTGAACATGTACATTGAGGAAATCAAACCGGGATTCCCGGATTGCATCGGCAGAAGATTCTCAGGCAAGGGCTGGGAAAAGGTTACAATCGAGTTCGAATATAAAAGCTCCCATTTTCAGCAGCATAATCATGATCCTGAAGAATGTGACATCATTGTATGCTGGGAACACGATTGGCCGGAATGCCCGGTGGAAGTTGTTGAATTAAAACAGCTTCTCCCCTCATTTGAAAACGAGCCCGTAGAACGTCCGGGCGAGTCTCCGCAGGGCAGCAAGGACGACCTGGAAAGGACGGTAAAGAACCATTCGGAAGCCGTAAAAAAGCTGATTTTTGCGCTTGAGAAAAAAACGCGTTCCATTTCCGATGATGTCTGGTACAAAATTTCTCCTAAGAAAGTTATAACTTTTTATTCGCCTGAGAGAGTTTTTATGTATTGTAGATTAAGAAAACAACGAATACGTCTGACTTTATTTACAGGCGGCGAGCAGTTGAGGGGAATAAAAAACTGCGAAGCGAAAAGCGGCGGTTTCAAGTGGGGACTGGTTTCTGTGAAAAATGAAAAGGAATTGGAAAAAGTGTTTCCATCAATAAAAAAATCTTTTCTTTTGATTAAAAAAGCCATAAAAAACAACGAGCCGACAGGCTGGCATGCTGAAATCGAGGATGAGGAATAGTCAACGGTAGTCAGGAAGAATCCTGCGATGCGACGCATATCTTTGAATAGGGGTTCGAATCCCTCCGGTCGTTCTTTCGCGGCGCGCACAGCGGAATAAGTATTGGGGCGGACGTCAGATTCCGTGCTCCTTGAGTTTGTAGAACAGCGTGCGGCGGCTGATGCCGAGCAGCCTTGCGGCTTCCCCGCGGCTGCCGTCCGCGCGCTCGAGGGCGCGGAGGATTTCCTCTTTTTCGATACGGGACACCGCGCGAGCCACCCTTTCCTTCAGCGGCGCCTCCCCGCCCGCGCGCGCCGCGGGACGTCCCGCGCCCCTCGCGCCCGGCGCCTTCCCCGCGCCCGAAATCTCCGCCGGAAGCTCTT
>JBFMFE010000135.1:0-15059 GCA_040752295.1 bacterium | reverse complement strand
GCGGGAGACGGTGAACCCGGCGGGGCGGACGACGCCGAACGGCTCACGCTCTCGCAGGAGGAGACCGCCCGGCGCGTAACCGTCCGCGTCAGCGGCGAGCTTGTCTCCAACTCGGTCGAGCGGTTCTCCTCGTTCGTCGAGAACGTCGCCGCCGCCACGCGGAAACCCGTCGAGATTGACTTCTCCGAATGCTCGTTCATAGATTCCTTCGCGCTCAGCCGCCTCAACGCCATCAGAAAGAGGCTCAAGACGAAGAAGCATACTTTTTACATAACGGGGATGAAGCCGAGCACGAGAAAGATTTTCGAGATAACGAAACTCGACAGGCTGTTCGACATCCGCTGAAGACGCGCATTGTGCCCCTGACGGGGTTTTCCTTCGTGTGCCCGGCGCATTTGCAGTGAATATTTTTTTCTGGAATCGGGACGTACGGTTGACGCGGCGGCGGGAAAGGGGTTAAATTCCGGTGCCATGAAAAGATCGGCTGAAGCGGCGGTGAAATCGGCGCTGTTCCTGTTTCTTTCGTTCGGTTCCGCCTTTTCCTTCTCTCTCCCGGCGGAAGACAGTCTCGCGGGCTACCTCGACGAGGGGGTTAAAAATTACGAAGCCGGGAATTACGCCGCGGCGGCGGCGGCGTTCGAGAAGGCGCTCGAGATACAGCCCGGCAGGGCGTCAACTCATTACAACTCCGCCGTGTGCCACGAGATGACGGGCGACGCCGGGCGGGCGGCGCGGCACTACAGGGATTACCTGAGGCTCGCGCCCGGCGCCGGGGACCGGGCGGACGTCGTGCAACTGATAGCGAAACTCGAGGGCGCGGCGAAGCCCGAGGCGGTCGTCGTGGAGCACCGCTATCCGGGCGGGACGCCGCTTCCACGGCGTAAGGCGGAGAGGGAGGACGCGCTCGTGATAAAGACGGGGGCTTTCTTCTGCGGCGACGAGTGCACCGGCAACGACGCCGTTGACATGAAGCAGGGCTGGCTGGTGGGAGTGGAATACTGGACGCCCTCGAAAACCGGCAGGAAAAAGGACGCCAACAACAGCGTCTCATACGAGTTCTTTTACACGAGGACCTCCTTTGACTACCAGGGCGCGGCGGTCGGCGGCGACCTCGAGTATTTCCAGTTCTCCATAAATCATCTCTGGAGCAAGAGAACCCGTGAACTGACCGGGCGCGGCGTTCCGGAGGGGTTTTACTACGGACTGGGGCTGGGTTACGGGGTGGTGAGGGTGAGTTCTTCCGTTTCCATCGAAGCCGACGGAGACGGGCTTGACGTGAACGGGTCCGTCGGCTACGTGTTCAAAGGCGGACCGGTGGTGGAGGGTCTGTGGGTGTTCGACGAGAAGGCATGGGCGCTGACCGCGGGCTATGCGTTCTGATCCGGGGCGTTTATACTTTTCGGGGCGTTTGCGGCGCGGGATGAGCCGCCGCCGTCCGTACGGGCGTTGAAAGTGCGGTTTTCCGCGGCGTTTTCGTTTCGCGAAAGGGGAGAGGGCGAAGTGAAAAAGGCGGTTGAACCGAAAAAGGCGATAAAGAAAAAGGCGAAGTCGCTCGGCGCCGACCTCGTGAGTTTTCTGAACCTCAGCGATTACCACAGCCCGGCGTCGCCGGACCCGCAAAGGTATCTCAAGGGCGCGAAATCGGTGGTTCTGCTCGCGTTCCGCCCACTCGCGGGCGCGTACGAGTACGGCGAGAACACGTGGAGCAAGATGCCGTCGTACCTCTACTGCGTGGAGAGCGCGGCGAACACCGCGGCGTATCACCTCGGAAAATACATCGAGGACGGCTTCGGCGGCAAGACCTTCGTCGTGCAGGCGCACAGACCGTTCGAGCTGACGGAGGAGACCTACAGGAAGCCTGTCGGCGCGGTGTCCCTGCGGCACGTGGCGGTGCGGTCGGGTATGGCGGTGTGGGGCAGGAACACGCTCGCTCTCACGCCCGAGTACGGGGCGAAGGTCATGTACATCGGGCTGCTGAACACGCTCGACTTGGAGTCGGACAGCCCCATCGAGGGGTACGATCCCTGCGCCGGATGCGGTTACGACTGCGTCGGCTCATGTCCCGGGCGCGCTTTTACGGACGACGGCAGGGTGATCAGCCACAGATGCGTCCGCACGAGCCAGCCGGACGACGTGGGCAACTTCATGAGGTTCGTGCTCGAGGTCGTCCAGAAGCCGGGTCTGGAGGAAAAGGTCGAGATGATCCGCGGTCCGCGGCTCTTCAGGCATCTTCAGTATCTGCAGTTTTTCATACACTATCACTGCGACGCGTGCACGCGCGCCTGCCCCGGGTCCAGGATGTGACCTTCCGGCGGGGCTGCCGCTTACCGAACCGCGCCGCGCTCTCCGTCATCATGCGCCGTCGCATGACCGCGGCGGGTTGAAAAGTGAGCCGCCGGTAAAATATAATCTAATCCTGTTTGAGAAACGCGCGGGCAGGGATTGAATCCGGGCGCCGGATGGTCCGCGGGGAATCGGCGGTCATGTTCGTTCACGACCTGAAGAAGAACATATACGAGGCGATCCTCTCGGAGGGGCTTCTGGACGGCGGCGTTGAATTCGCCGAGAGCGACGTGATCATAGAGAGGCCCCGGAGCCGTGAGCACGGGCATTATTACACGAACGCGGCGCTCGCGCTGGCGGGCGCGCTGAAAAGGCGCCCTCTTGAGATCGCCGAGGCGATAGGCAGGCGCGTCGGGCGGCTGGAGGACGTCGAGTCGGTCAACGTGGCTGCGCCGGGGTTCGTCAATTTCTTCGTGCGTCCCGGATTTTTCAGGGACAGACTCGCTGAAGCCGTCGCGGCGGGCGGGAAATACGGTCTTTCCACCAGCGGGGGAGGCAGGAAGGCGCAGGTCGAGTTCGTGAGCGCGAACCCGACCGGTCCGCTGACCGTCGGGCACGGGAGGATCGCGGCGTTCGGGGACGTGGTCGCGAACCTGCTGGAGGCGTGCGGGTACGTCGTGGAGCGCGAGTACTACGTGAACGACGTCGGCGCGCAGATACAGAACCTGGGCAGGTCGCTCGACGCGCGGTACCGGGAACTGCTCGGAGAAAAGGTCGTCATCGAGGAAGGCGGGTACAAGGGCGATTACGTGGTCGAGTACGCGCGGGGGCTGGCGGACGAGTTCGGCGAAACGCTCCTCAAACTCGACGAGGGCGAGCGGACGGACCGCCTCACGCGCGTCGCCGTGAAACGCATAATCGAACAGCAGAAGGCGCACCTCGAGGCGTTCGGCGTGCGATATGACAACTGGTTCCTCGAAAGCAGGCTCCACGAGGAGAAGGCAATCGAGCAGACCCTCTTCTTCCTCAAGCAGAGGGACATGATCTACGAGAAGGACGGGGCGACGTGGTTCCGCTCATCGGATTTCGAGGACAGGCAGGACAGGGTCTTGAAGAAGACCGGCGACGTCCCGACGTATTTTCTCTCCGACATCGCCTATCACAAGAACAAGTTCGACAGGGGATACGACCTGATCGTAAACATATGGGGCGCAGACCACCACGGGTACGTGGACCGCATCACCTCGTCCATCAGGGCGCTCGGCTACGACCCCCGGCGCCTCGAAATCCTCATAGTGCAGCTCGTGCGCTTCAAGCAGAGCGGCGAACTCGTCCGCATGTCCAAGAGGGCGGGCAACATCATCACGCTCGCCGACCTCGTGGAAGAGGTGGGGACCGACGTGTCGCGGTTCTTTTTCCTGATGAGGGCGCGCGACAGCCACCTCGACTTCGACCTCGAACTCGCCAAGGACAGGTCCGAGGCGAACCCGCTCTATTACCTCCAGTACGCGCACGCGAGGATATGCAGCATCATAAGGAAGGCGCGGCAGGCGGGCGTGCCCCTCGAGCGCGGACGCCCAGCCCTCGACGTCCTTACACATCCGCTGGAGCTGAGCCTGATGAAATTCGCCGCCGACTACCCCTGGGAGATCGAATCCTGCGCCGCCGCGCGCGAGCCTCACCGCCTGATCGGTTTCCTCACGGAGCTTGCCGCCGAGTTCCACGCGTACTATCACGAGGTCAGGGTGATATCCGACGACGCAGAGGCGTCGCCCGCGCGGCTCGTCCTGTGCGACGCCGTCAGGACCGTCATGCGCAACGGGCTGTCCCTGCTCGGTTTGACGGCGCCGGAGGAAATGAAATAAACGGATTTCCATTGCTTCCCGACCGGAAAAAACACAAGGCGGGGGACAGGCGCGGGCGGAACGTTCCTTTCCCGGCTCGAACACACGGCGCGCCGGGGCGCGGAAACGATACGCGGAACCGAGGCGCGTTTCGCCGCGCCGTGAGCCGCGCGGGTCCGGCGAAACTCGCCGCCGCGCTCGCCGCCGCGTTAGCCATGCTCCACCCCGGCGCGTCGTTCGCGCTCTTCGAGTACCACCTCTTCTACAACGCGGGCGCAGCCTCCTATGCCCTCGGTCCGGGCGGCATGCCAAGCCTGGACGACCCGCTCGGATTCGTCATCAACCCGGCAACACTCGGAACCCAGCGCAACAAGCGCTTCTTCCTCTCGTTCGTGAACATGACGCGGGGGGAACCGATCGCGGGAAACCTCCTCGAACTGAACGTTCTCGGCATCCAGCCGGGAGACCAGTACGAATTCGTCTCCACCGGGCTGGGAGTCGTGCACCCCGGAAAGGACGCGATCGCCGTCTTCCGCTCCCGCGAACCGGGACTTTCGTACCACGACGAGATTACCTACACGATTTCGAGGGGCAGACCCGAGGAGGAAATAGTTTACGGGGCGAACCTCAGGGTTTTCAGGTTCAAGGAAAGGGCGGGAACCGGCAAATCGGGTTTCCTGATCGATCTCGGAATGTACCACAGTTACAGGGACAACGTCCACTACGGCGTTGTGCTGCGCAACATCATAAGTTCGTCGCCGGAATTGAGCAGGGAAACCTGGTTCATTGATTCGAGCATACCGAAGACCTTGAGCCTCGGCGTGGTTTACCAGCGCGATGAGAAGATGAGGCTGTACGGCTCCTACGAGGCGGAGATATTTTCGGACGCGCTTTTCAGGGACAGGTTCAGGAGGTTCAACATCGGGCTTGAGTACCTTTTAGGCGGGAACTACACCGGCAGGGGGAGCGTCTCGCGGCACGATATGCTCACCGGCGCCGACGACAACTATGCGTCCGGCGGCGCCGGCTTCAGAAGGGAAAGGCTCGGCGCCGATTTCGCGTTCATGATGAAGAATTACCCGTTCAACCGCGGCAGCGCTCTGACGTTTTCCATCGAGTCGCAGCCCGAGGCGCCGCCGCCGCCGCAGGTCGTGGAAGAGGAAAAGCCGCCGGAACCGCTCCCCGTCATCAGTTCAGAGGAAGAACTGGGGGAAGAACCGGAGGAAGAGGAGGCGCCGCGCGTCGCGCGGGAGCGCGAGGTGCGCGAACTGGAGGAACTCGCGGTGGAGCCGGACGTGATACTCGCCGCGCAGCCGTTCTTAAAGACGCTCGAAGACCTCGATGGGCACTGGAGCGAAACCTCCGTGAAGAAGATACTGGAGAACGGCTATTTCTTCGACGGGGTCAACGGAAAGTTCCACCCGTCCGACCCAGTCGGACGCGACGAGTTCTACAGGCTCGTTTTCACGGTGCAGCTCGAGAGACTTTTCCGCGTTCCGCTTCAGGTGAAGTACTTCACGCCCGTCGCCGGCGCGTTCACCGCGGAGCTTGAGGGCGGCGCGCAGGGCGGGAAGATCGGGATGGTCTCCGTGGAGGTCGAAAAGCAGGGATGGCAGTCGGTCGTCGTACAGCCGGAAATACTCGAGGAAAAGCGCGTCGCGCCGGGTCGTTACACGCTCGTCTGCACCCTCGAGAGCGACAGCGGGACGTTCACCGGCGAGGCGCCGGTCACCGTGCTCGACACGCTGCTCGACTTCGGGAAATTCGAACGCATGGCGCCGGCGGACAGGAAAAAAGAAGTGGAAACGATGAAGGAAAGCCTGAAGGCTCTGGGCGTCCCGCTCGATTATCTCGACAACCTCGCCCGCGACGGGAACGTGACGCGCATCGAGGCGCTCGATGCGATATTCGAGTCCCGCGGCGTCAAAGCCCCGGCGGAGGCGGACGACGTAATCATCTTCTCCGACGTGTGGAGCCTCGGCGAAAGACAGAAAAGACTTGTCTATCTTGCCTCGCGCGGCATGAAGCCGCTCGGCGGCGTCCCCTTCATGGCGGGATACGACGACGGCACGTTTCGACCCGCCGGCCCGCTCACAAGGGCTGAAGCGGCGACACTCATCGTGAAACTGCGCGGTCTCGGACCCGGCGACTTCGAGCCGCCTTTCGCCCCGCCGAGCGGAATCCGCGCGACGCTCGAATACGCGCCGAAACCCGTGACCCCGAAGGAGGGAATTGAAGCGAAACAGAAACCCGCCCCGCCCGAGACGCTCTTCTGGCTCATCGCCTTGAGCACGCTGTCGGTTGACGGCGCGCGCGACTTCGCGCGCAGGCTGCTGGACGAGGGCAGGGCGCCCGTCATCGTGAAGGAAATCGCGGGAACGGCGCCGATGTACCACATCGTGGTCGGGATGTACCGGACTCATGCCGAAGCCGAGGCTGCGAAGGCGTCCCTCGAGGCGGGCGGATACCAGATTTACCTGCGCGCGCCGTCCGCCGGGGGCGCCGCGCCGCTCACCACGACGGTTCCCCCGGAGCCGGGCGCAAAGAAAGAAAGGAAACGCGGCGTCAACGGCGAGGTTTCGCTCGACAACCCGCCTCCCGTGCCCGACAACCTCGACACGACGACGTACAAGACGCAGGAGACGGAACATTCCCGCTACAAGCTGATCACAAAATAGCTTAGTGTATCACTTCATAAATTCGCTAACGTATTTTCAGAGGCGAAGCCTCCCTGGACTGCGGCGAGCCATCGCCGCCTTCATCTCCGATAGTCAAGGCGGTGTTCACACAACGCACTCCAAGGCGCTTCGCGCAGAATACGTTAGAGTATTTACGAAACAGAGCACTTAGTGTATCACTTCATAAATTCGCTAACGTATTTTCAGAGGCGAAGCCTCCCTGGACTGCGGCGAGCCATCGCCGCCTTCATCTCCGATAGTCAAGGCGGTGTTCACACACCGCACTCCAAGGCGCTTCGCGCAGAATACGTTAGAGTATTTACGAAATAGAGCACTTAGTAGGCTTATGGCTTCATGGCGGAGCATGGAGCCGGCAAATCTTTTAGTGGGACAGGCTTCCAGCCTTTTAGTGGGACAGGCTTCCAGCCTTTTAGTGGGACAGGCTTCCAGCCTGTCATTTTCGTTTTACTTCTAAATTTTAGACCGCACATTGGACATTTTAGTGCCGCGTCAACCATAAAGTGACGTATTCGAGCCTGTTATACAATTGTAGGGCGGGGTCGCCGTACCCTGCCGAACAGAACAGCAGGGCGTGATAAATCGAATGTCGAATATCGAACAGCAAACCGCGGAATATCGAAGGAAAATGCAGGAAAAACTTCATCATTCGACGTTCCTTGTTCGTTATTCGATATTCGTTTTTCAGCGCGACATATGACCTTTGAAATGACAACAGTTTTTTTCTCTTACAGGGGATCCCCGCCGTGTTTTTTGAGCGGGGTATCAGTCTTCCGTCACGCTCAGCGAAAGTTCGAGGAACTTGCCGTGCACCTTCGCTGTTTCGATGAGCGGTTCGTCCACGACCTGACCCTTCCTGATTATCGCCTGGCTGCCGACGTATATGTCGCGTCCGACGCGTTTCCCCATGAGTTTCTCCACGAGACTGCGCCCGAACCGCTCCACAGCTTCCTGCTCGGTGACGGCGCCGCCCGATTCGTCCGCGTCTTCGTACGTCATGCTTCGCAGGTGTTTTATCTGCGCCTCGCGAAGCGCGTCCCTCCACGTGCCGGACTTCACTTCCTCGAAGAGTTCGGATTTGACCCTGTCGCCGAGTTGTTCCATGCCCGCAGTCAGCGACGCCCTGATCCTTTCCTCAAGCTCTGTTTCAAGCCCTTTCAGTTTCAGATCGAGTTCCTCTTCGCCGAGCGCGGTTTTTTCCGGCGCGGCGTCGGGCGCGGGTTCCGTCATACTTAAAATTTCCTCCCGCAGTTCGCTCAATTCCGCCCTGACGCGCTCGATTTCGGAGGGTGAGACGCCGGGCGGAACGGGCTTCTCCTCGAGCGCGCACATTCTCCGCTCGAGTCGCGCCAAAACGGGTTTCAGCGCCGCCTCCATTTCTCCAGCCCTCGACGATATCTTCCGTTCCAGTTCGGCGATTGCGTCCTTCAGACGTTTCTCGAGCGCCCCGGCGAGCGCTTCCGGTTCGACGCCGGCGGCGGGGCGCGGCGGCGATTCCCTCGCGCACATTTCCGCGACTTCGTCACTCAGCCGTTCGAGCCGCGAGAGGCTTTCTTTCAGCGATGCGATCTCCCCGCGCGCTTTTGCTATTTCACCGGGGAGGGTTCCGATTTCCGCGAGCCTTTCCGCGAGAACCTCTTCGCTCGACGTTTTGAGCGACTCGACCCTCTCCTCCAGAGCTTGAATCAGCGGTTTAATCCCGTCCCGTTCCTCCTCAAACCCCTCCAGTCTCGCCCCGAGTTCCTCTATTTTTCCGCCGGCGGCGTTAAGGGCGTCCAGTATTTCAGCGGTTTTCGCGGCGACGTAATCCGCCTGTTCGCGTCCCGCGCTCTCGAGCCGGGCGGAAAGTCCGTTTATTCTGCCGTCAACCTCGACGGAGTGCGCGGCTGCCGATTCTTCGGCGGCGTCGATCCTTTCTTCAAGGCTTCGTTTCAGCGAATGGATTTCGTCCTTCGCAGCCGCGCGGTCTTCCGCTTCGCGGAGGCGGGACCGGACGTCCTCCACCGCCCGCGTCAGAGTTCTAACCTCGTCCCCGGTCGCCGCGGAGGCGGCAATCGCGTCCATCCTCTCGACGGCGGCGTTCATGACTTCGTCCCTTACGCGCTCCGTCCGTCCGCCGATTTCGGTCAGAAGTTCCCCGGCGAGTTTCTCGATTTGTTCTTTCTGGTTTTCGATTGCCCTTGCGTTGTCGGCAGCCTCCCGCTTCGCCGTTTCCAGGCGCTCGTTCAAAAGTCCCGCGAGTTTTTCTACGGCGGCGATTCGGGAGTTCAAGCTTTCCTCGTTCGACGCCAGCCTTGTCAGTGCCAGGTCCAATGTGTCCTTCGTCTTTTTTTCGAGCGCCTCTATTTTTTTCTCCGATTCGTCCATCCCCGCCGAGAGAAACGAAATCGCGTCCCGTTCTATTTCGATCCCGGACAGTCTCGCCTCGAATTCCTCCCTTTTTCCGTCGGCGGCGTTAAGTACGTCCAGTATTTCAGCGATTTTCGCGGCGACGTAATCCGCCTGTTCGCGTCCCGCGCTCTCGAGCCGGGCGGAAAGCCCGTTTATTCTGCCGTCAACCTCGACGGAGAGCGCGGCTGCCGATTCTTCGGCGGCGTCGATCCTTTCTTCAAGGCTTCGTTTCAGAGACCGGAGTTCTTCCCGCGCGTCAGCGGCGTGCTCTTCCATCTTCATGAGCCGGGCGTTGACGTTCTCCGCCGACTGCATTAGAGACCGGAGTTCTTCCGATGCTGACGCCGCGGAGGCGTCGGTCCGTGTCTCGATTTCGCCGAGACGCGACTCCAGGGTTTCGGAGATATTCCTCATTTCCTCGCGCAGCGCGCTCTGCGCCGCGAGTCCTTTTTCCATATCCTCCGACGTTTTCAAAATAAGTTTTTCGAGTTCCGCGCGGATTTTTCCGCCCTCGATTTCCATGCTCAGGGAGACGGAAGACATCCTGTCCTTCAGCGCCTCTATCTCGGCGGCGCCGCCGGCGAGATTCTTTTCCGCCCTCCCGAGCGCCTCGTTCACTCTCCGTTCCAGCCCCGAAAGTTGTTCCACGTGCTCCGCCCGCAACGTTTCCCGGTTCGCCGCGAGGTTTTCGCTCAACTGAGCGGTGAGTTCGCCGAATTTCTTTTCGACCGCGCGGGAAACGCTGCTCTCGAGTTCCGTGAACCGCCAGATGAAAGAGGCTTCGAGGTCCGAGACCGTCTTCGCGCCCGCTTCGGCTTGTTTCTTGAGACTTGCGTCGAGCGTCTCGAGCACGCTCTCGATTGCCGTTTCCCTTCCGCGCCTCTCCGCGTCGAGGGCTTCGTTCGCCGCGTAGGATGAGAGAACGCTCCTGATTTCGTTAAGTATCGCCTTTCTCGCCTCATCTACGTTTCTTCTCACCGCCTCCTCGATGACGCCGGAGACGCTTTCCGCGATCTCCGTTTCCATTCCCGCCCTGTGGCGCGCAACGAAATTTCTGTCGTACTCCGCCTGGAGGCTGCCCTGGACGTCCCGGCGTATCCGTTCCATCTCGTCCACGAGCCGCGACATGAGCGTCGCCCTCATGTCTTCCTCCTCGAGAACGAGGGGGACGTACGTGCGTTCCTCTTCGGGCGCCCCCGGAAGGTCTTTTTTGAACCGCACCTTTTCGTCCGCCTTGAGTGTGACGGTGTCGCCGTCTATCTTCTCCACCGAGGAGTACGGTATCGTCGCCCTGTACGGCGACATGAAGCCGACGTCGCTGGTCACCTTGAGCAGAACGATGGCGCCGTCCTGGGGGTCAATGCCGACGTCCTGGACGTAGCCGGCGAGCCTTCCGCCCGGCTCGACTATCCTGCATCCGAAAAGCACGACGTCCTTCTCGAACAGTTCGAGGAAATAAGGCTCGCCCACGAGGTCTTTCACTTCGGATGCGCGCCCCACGGTGAGCGCGAAGCTGCCGAAACTGCTCACCGAGGAATAGGGCAGTATGCGTACGCCCTGTTCGACCCTCGGCGTGCCGAGAACGAAGCCCGCCACCGAGCGCTTCACCGGGTCTATGAGGGGGGTCTGCACCTTTCCCAGTTCCTCGCCTTCCTCGATGCTCACGACGGGAAGGTCGCGAATCTGGGCGCAGAACTTCACGCCGCGCGTCCCCGAATAGTAAGCGGATTGTGACCTTTCGATGGCAGCCTGCCTCCGGCGCTTATATAAATATTATCCCATATTATAGTATTTTTTTGACGCAAATTTCCACACACCGGCGCCGGCGCGGGAAAATTCTTATAATAAGGTGAGCCGGAACCTCCCTGAATCTTCGCGGGCGGGGGGAGTTTTCCGAAAGGAGAATTGGAAAATGAAGGAAGAAGTCGAGAAGGTGCTCGAGGAGATAAGACCGAATCTCCAGCGCGACGGCGGGGACGTGGAGTTGATTGATTACGCGGACGGCGTGGCGAAGCTGAAGCTCAAGGGCGCCTGTCATGGATGTCCGGGCGCACAGATGACGCTCCAGTTCGGCATCGAGAGAATGCTCAGGGAAAAGGTGCCGGGGTTCAAAGCGGTCGAAGCCGTGTGACGCGCGCGGACCCCGTCGCATTCGGCGCGGAGGCGCCGCCTGTCTGCGTGCAACGCACAGGCAGGCACTACGTACGGCAGGCGCGCCCGTCTTTCGAAGGCTCGAACGCGGACGTCCGGAGAAAAATCCGACGGCGGACCGGCGCGCGGAACGCGTGGGCGGCGCGTTTCCGCCGCCCGGAATCCGGGAACGGAAATCAGGAGACGTAAACAACGCGCATGGCTTCCTCGACTGAGGTAATGCCCTGAATGATCTTTTTGACCGCGTCCTGCTGGAGCGTCTGCATGCCGGCGCGCAGCGCGGATTCGCGCAGCTTCACGGAGCTTACTTTCCTCACGATGAGTTCACGGATGTGATCGTCCAGGGGCATCAGTTCGAAGATGCCTATTCTTCCGCGGTAGCCCTTGTCGTTGCAGAACTCGCAGCCGACGGGTTTGTAGAAGGTAAGCCCGCGACCCTCCTCGGGTGTGATGCCCAGTTGCCTGAGGGTCTCGTCGTTGGGCTTGTACGGTTCCTTGCATTCGGGGCAGAGCACGCGCGTGAGGCGCTGGGCGAGGCATCCTATGAGGGAGGAGGCGACGAGGAACGGTTCGATTCCCATGTCGATCAACCTCGTGGCGGCGCTCGGGGCGTCGTTCGTGTGGAGCGTGCTCATAACGAGGTGCCCGGTGAGAGACGCCTGAATCGCCGTCTCGGCGGTCGGCACGTCGCGAATCTCGCCCACCATGATGATGTCGGGGTCGTTGCGCAGGAACGAGCGCAGCGTGTTGGAGAACTCAAGCCCCGCCTTCGGATTGACCTGGACCTGGTTGATTCCCTCGATCATGTATTCCACGGGGTCCTCGACGGTGAGTATGTGCACCGTCGGCGAGTTGATCTTGTTCAGCGCCGAGTAGAGCGTCGTGGATTTTCCGCTCCCCGTGGGTCCGGTCACGAGCAGCATTCCCACGGGCAGGTGGATGATGTCCTCGAACATCTTCTGTATCTCTGTGCTGAAGCCCAGCCGGTTGAGTCCGATCAGCACGCTGCTTTTGTCGAGGATTCTGAGGACGATCTTCTCGCCGAACTGGGTGGGGTAGGATGACACGCGGAAGTCGAACTCCCTTCCGCCGACGAGGAGGTTTATCCTGCCGTCCTGGGGGACGCGGCGTTCGGCGATGTTGAGGTCGGCGAGGACCTTGACCCTGGAGAGGAGAGCGGGCTGGATTTTTTTCGGCGGCGACATCGCGTCGTAGAGCACGCCGTCAACCCTGTAGCGCACGCGTACCCTGTCGCGGAGCGGCTCGATGTGAATGTCGCTCGCGCGGTTTTCGATAGCCTGCACGATGACGGCGTTGACGAGTTTGACGATTGGTGTGTCCTCGATAAGCTGTTTCACGTTGCTGACCGTTATGTCCTCCTCATCGAATTCCATGTGTTCGACCGCTTCGACGTCGATCCCTATTTTCTGAAGGCTTTCTATGGCGCGCGCGGTGCTTTCGTCCACGCCGTAGTTGGCGTGGACGGTGAGGAGGAGTTGTTCCTCGTCGGCGAGGACGGGGACAACGTCCAGCCCCGTCACGAGCTTCACCTCGTCAATCGCGAAGACGTTCAGGGGGTTCGACATCGCGAGGACGATCTTTCTCTTGTCCTTGCTGATGGGTATGACCATGTGGCGCTGCGCGACGTGGGGCGGGAGCGATTTCGCGATCGCCGGGACGATCTTTATGCGCCCCATGTCCACGAACGGTACGCCGATCTGGAGGGCGTACATCTTGAGGACGTCGGTCTCGGTCACGAAGCCGAGGTTCACCATGGTTTTGCCGATCAGTTCGCCCGAAGTGCGCTGCACGTCGAGCGCCTCGCCGACCTGTTTCTCGGTGACCAGCCCGTGCTCGACCATCAGTTCGCCCAGTCTTTTTACCGGCGCCATGTGTGCCCGCTCCTCATCCCGCTTCGTAGAGCACGCGGAGGACTTCCTCGACGCTCGTTATTCCTGCGATGGCTTTTCTTATGCCGTCCTGCTGAAGGGTGTACATGCCGAGTTCCAGCGATTTCTTGCGTATCGCCGGCGCGGAGGCTTTCTCCGTGATCAGCATCCTCAACTCGTCGTCTATCTCCATCAGTTCGAACACCCCGGTGCGACCCATGTAGCCGGTCTCCCGGCAGAACTCGCAGCCCTTGCCCCTGTGCAGCGGCGTTTTCGCCGGTATGCCCAGGCGCTTCAGCGAGTCTTCGGGCGGGTTGTATTCCTCCTTGCATTCCTTGCAGATGACCCTCACGAGGCGCTGGGCGAGGACGCAGATGACCGACGAGGCGACGAGGAACGGCTCGACGCCCATGTGGAAGAGGCGCGTGACGGTGCTCGCTGAGTCGTTGGCGTGGACGGTTGACAGCACGAGGTGCCCGGTGAGTGACGCGTGCACCGCCATTTCGGCGGTCTCGCGGTCGCGTATCTCGCCCACCATCACTATGTCGGGGTCCTGGCGCAGCATGGAACGCAGTCCGGAGGCGAAGGTCAGTCCCGCCCTCGGGTTGACCTGAGCCTGGGCGATGCCCTCGAGCTGGTACTCGATGGGGTCTTCGATGCTTATGAGGTTCCGTTCAAGCTGGTTCAGTTCGTTGAGCACGGAGTAGAGGGTCGTCGTCTTGCCCGATCCGGTCGGTCCCGTGGAGAAGATGATGCCGTAGGGTTTGTTGATGAGCTTTCGGAAGACCGAGAGGTCTTCGGAGACGAAGCCGAGGTTTTCGATGCCGATCAGTATGCTGGACTTGTCGAGTATGCGCATCGTCACCTTTTCGCCCCACACGGTGGGGACGGTGGCAACACGCAGGTCAATCTCCTTGCCCTCGACGCGGAGTGGGATTCGCCCGTCCTGCGGGACCCTGCGTTCGGCGATGTCGAGGCGGGCAAGTATCTTGAAGCGCGACACGAGGGCGGCGTGGAGCTTGCGCGGGAACTTCATTACCTCGTGCAGAACGCCGTCAATCCTGAAGCGTATCCTGACGCTGTTTTTCGCCGGTTCGACGTGGATGTCGCTCGAGCCGTCCTTGACCGCCTGCATGATGATGGAATTCGAGAGGCGCACTATCGGCGCCTCGTCGCTCATCGCTATCAGCTGCGTCGTGGTCAGGCTCTCCTCCTGCTCGAGGGCTTTGATCTCCGTGTCCTCCTGAACCATGTCGTCGAGGATTTCCGTCGCCGAGTCGAGCTGGGTATAGCTCTTCTCCACCAGCTCCAGTATCTGCGCTTCCGACGCCAACATGGGGATGATGGTGCACCCGGTGAGTGTCCTGATGTCGTCAATCGCGAAGATGTTGAACGGGTTCGACATCGCAAGCTGGATTTTCTTCTCGTCCCTGCCGACGACGATCACCTTGTACTTTTCGGAAATATGGCGCGGGATGAGCTTCACCGTCCGGGGGTCGGGGTTCGCGTCCGAGAGATCGACGTACGGATAACCGATCTGCTCGCTTTCGACCTTCAGGAGGTCCTTCTCGTCGAGATAGCCTTTCTTTACGAGGTACTCGGAGATCGTCTTGTTTCCGTCGCCGCCGAGGTTGTCCATCGCCTCGGCGAGCTGCGCCGGCGTGATCAGGGCTTTGCTCACGAGAAGCTGACCGAGTTTTTTAGGCGGAGTGAACATGCGGCGTCATCTCATTTCGCGCAGCCTGTCGAGTCCCGCGGACCACATCGCCTCTACGGGCGGCTGTACGCCCGTCCAGATGCGGAAC
>JBFMFE010000134.1:0-3164 GCA_040752295.1 bacterium | reverse complement strand
TATTCCCCGCCCCGCCGTTTATACCACTCGAAAAAAGGACTCCGGCGGGCAAACGACTCCACTCCGTTCAAAATCCTTACCGCAAATCCCATCCTCATGGACTCGACTGTCTCGCGGAACATCTGGAGGTCTTCCGAATCGTACCCGCCAAAGACTATATACAAAATGACGTTTATTGTGAAATAAGCGAGCGCCGCCACGATGAAAAAGGCTTCTCCCCGCGGCAAGAGGAACAGGCAGATGAACCACGGCGGCAGAGCGGCGCCCACGGGGATGAGCAGCGCCCACCAGGGGAACTTGAGTCCGAACCGCCTGTCGGCGGTTATGAACAGCGCAACGGCGCCGAATGCGCCCGCCGCGATGACCGCCGCGGTCGCGGCGAGGACGTGCCGGAAGAGGTACGCCAGAAAAAAAATACCGCCTATGCAGACGGTCAGCGCCGCGATGTTGATGATCGCCGGGATGTGCGGGCGTTTCAGCCCGATGAAAAGCGTGGTCATGAGGAAGATGAGCGAAAACATCGCACCGCCGAAGGAAAGCGCCATCGTGACGGACGCCATGGCTTCAGCCGGGTATTCGGGACCGCTTATAAGTTCAACAAGCTGCCCTATTTTTACTCCATAAAAGCCGAGAAAGAGGATAATGATTCCGAATGAGTACTTGAGGGCGAGGTTGTAGTATTTCTGCATCAGGTCGTGGCGTTTCCGGGCTTCCGCCTCGGATATTGCGGGGACGAGAGCGAACGTTAACCCCATGATGAGCATCGGCACCATCGCGAAAAAGAACCCGGTGCTGAAGTAGCCTGCCTGGCGGAGGTTTTCGTCTGCCGTTTCCGCGAGCCATCCGAGCTTAGCCGTCGCGCCGACCGTCGCGCTCGAGAAGTTGAGCAGGACGGTGTTGGACACCATCGCGACCGCGCTCAAACCGCCGAAGACCAGTATCTTCCCGAACAGTCCGTGGTAGCCGCTGAGGCTGAAGAGGCGCGACGCCGGCATGACGTTCATCCTGCGGAACATCACGAGCGCCGCCGCCAGTCCGAACAGCGGTCCTACTCCCATTCCCGATGCGGCGCCCACGACGTCCCACGTGGACTCTTTCCCGAACGCCGCCTGGGCGAGGAGCATGAAGGTGAGCGTGCTCGCGAACATCCCCACGGGGAAGGCGATGTTTCCGATCGCCACGTAATCGAGGCGCTGGTAGCCGTTGATCGTTCCGTTCACGCCCCAGAAGAGCACCGAGACGATGATCGAGAAGGAGATGGTCATCCAGAGGGCGAGCGAGAGGGCGTCGAGTCGTTTCGCCGCGAACAGCGCGCCGGCGCCTCCCGCGCCGAGGACAAGGACGGCGGCGGAGAGGATCATGAGCAGTTTCATGCCGTCGCACACGAATTTCTTCGATTCCTCGGGGTCGGTCTCAAAGTGATGGGAGACGTAAGTGGTGGTCGTCTGCGGCACGCCGAGCGAGACGAGAGAGGCGCCGGTCATGAAGAAGCTGAAGATGGGTCCGAAGATGCCCATGTCCCTCGCTCCGAGTATGCGCGTTGTGCAGATGAACCAGGCGGTCTGGAAGACTCCCCCCGCCATGAACCCCAGTATGGAGACGATGCCGCCGGCGACGAACCTCGTGACCTTTTCATCGTCGGTGGCGCCGCGCACGAACGCCGACATCCTGCCGCGGTCCGATCCCTCGGAGTTCACGGTGGTTAAATATAGCATAAAAGACCGCGAGGAACCGAAATTTCCAGGCGCCCGGGAAAGGACCGACCAGGAGGGGCGCCGCCGGGTGGAAAAAAACGGTCTCATACTGTAGCATTTCGGCGGAACTGCACAGAGGTGTCCGCGTTGATCTCACTCAGGCGGGGCGTGGTGAAAGAGATAGCCGTGCGCCGCGGCGACTTCATGGAAGTCGTGGTTACCGTCGGGGGTTCGGACCGGCGGGCGGTCGTGTACCCGAAGCTGACCGGGGGCGTCGGGGTCGGTGACGAGGTTGTCGTGAACGTCACGGCGGTGGAACTCGGGCTTGGCTCCGGCGGCGTGGATTTCGTGACGGCTAACCTGTCCATCGAGGGCAGGGAGTTCGCGCCGGCGGGTCACGTTATGAAGATGAATTACACGCCGCTTCAGGGGAAGGTATTGAGCGCGGAAGAAAAGGACAGCCCTCACAGGGACGCCATCGAGGGATTTTCGTCGCTGGGTGGGATACCGGTCGTCGTGGGTTCGCTTCACAGCATGGTCGCGCCGGTGGCGGGGGCGGTCGAGCGCCTGACGGGCGGCGGGGCGCGCGTGGCGTACGTGATGACGGATGGGGCGTGCCTTCCCCTGCCCTTCAGCCGTACGGTGCGCGAGTTGAAAGACAGGGGGCTTCTCGCCGGGACGGTCACGTACGGCAACGCTTTCGGCGGCGATCTCGAGGCGGTGAACAAGTACACGGCGCTGATTGCGGCGCGGGAAGCGCTGTCGGCGGACGTGATCGTCGCGGCGATGGGCGTCGGGAGCATCGGCACGGGGACGAGGTACGGTTACTCGGCGATCGAGCAGGGCGAGATTCTGAACGCAGCGAAGGTTTTAGGAGGGACGCCGGTGGCGTGCGTGCGGATGAGCTTCGCGGACGCGCGGGAGCGCCACAGGGGGATAAGCCATCACGCGGTTACGGCGCTCATGGACGTTGCGATGGAGGGGATGTTCGTCCCGTTGCCTGTCCTTGAGGGGGGGGAGAGGGAGATCGTCGCGGAACAGATACGTGAAAGCGGTCTTGGGGGGAAGCACGTCGTGGTGGAGCGGGACGGGGCGGCGGCGATGGAGGCGCTGAAAAAGCATCGCCTCGAAGTGACGACCATGGGGCGTGGTCCGGCGGACGACCCGGTGTTCTTCTCAGCGTGCGGCGCCGCGGCGGCGTTAGCCGTCGAGCATACGGGACGGGCGGGACCGCGAGGATCGTCTCCGCCGGAAGATTAATAAAAATCAACCACGAAGGGACACGAAGAATCACGAAGGTGCGCGAAAAAAACTCATAATACCGGGAGCGTAAAATACTTGACACCTAACTTACCCCCGCCCGGCAAAGAAGAATCCGCATGAACAAAGGGTAATTGTTCGAAAACGGCTTTCCCGTTAGTTACAACCGGGATACTTCACCCCGAGAAGGCGAAGGATTTCGGCATGTTC
>JBFMFE010000133.1:0-4015 GCA_040752295.1 bacterium | reverse complement strand
TCGTGAAAATCCTCTTTGTATTTCACCGCAAGGGCGTATTTTTCGAATGATTCCCTGAAAACGTCTTCATCCTCTTTGATTTTTGCCAGAGCGGAAAGAGCGGTGCCCCAGTTGAAATATGCTTCGTGAAAATCCTCTTTGTATCTCACCGCAAGGGCGTATTTTTCGAATGATTCCCTGAAAAGGGCTTCATCCTCTTTGATTTTTGCCAGATCGGAAAGAGCGGTGCCCCAGTTGCAGTATGCTCCGTGAAAATCCTCTTTGTATCTCACCGCAAGGGCGTATTTTTCGAATGATTCCCTGAACAAGGTTTCATCCTCTTTGATTTTTGCCAGATCGAAAAGAGCGGTGCCCCAGTTGTTGTATGCTCTTGCCTTCTGTTCTTTCCCTGACGCAATTTCGGGAAGACGAGAGAATATCCCTATAGCTTCATCCAGCTTTAGGGCTTCGGCCTGTTCAATTGCTTTTCTGTTCAGTTTTTCGAATCGGTCTTTTCTTTTATCCATGGCGTATCATTCAACCTTCCAAAGAAAAGAGCCTATCGAACCGATTATCCTCAGATAAGAAGTAAAAAAATCAGGCTCGTCTCCAATTGCTGTATCGATCATAGGGCAAAATTGAGCGCTTTGTCAATGCCTTCCCGTATGCAGACAGGGGCGGACATGTATTCTACATGCAGTCATTCTTGCGATTTCTTACGATTATCCAAACAGCGTGAATAATTCGGGAAAAGGGGCGGAATGGAAAAACGCCGGTTTTTCGGACGGGCGGCGGGGCGGGGCGCCGACTCAGCGGACGAGGCTGACGATTTTTTCGGCTATTTCGCCCAGATGCAGCACGTTGTCGGCGCATCTCGCCTCGATTGCGGACCGGGGCATGCCGAACACAACCGATGACTCCTCGCTCTCGGCGATGGTGACGCCTCCGGCGTCCTTGATTGACTGGAGTCCGAGCGTGCCGTCGGTCCCCATGCCGGTGAGGACGACCCCTATGGCGAGTTTTTTGAAGGTCCCGGCGGCGGAGCGCATGAGTATGTCAATTGAGGGGCGCACGCCCAGCCTCGCCTGCTCCTGCGAAAGGACGATTGTTGCGTCGCCGCCGATGCGCATGTGGTGGTCGCCCGGCGCGACGTAAACGGTGCCGCCTCTGATTTTCTGTCCGTCCTCCGCCTCGACCACCTCGAGTGAGGAGAGGCTGTTGAGGCGCTCGGCAAGGCTGCGCGTGAACTTCGGCGGCATGTGCTGGACAACGAGCACCGCGGCGGGGAGGTCTCCGGGCAGAGCGGGGATTATCTCGGTGAGCGCCCTTGGTCCTCCCGTGGAGGCGCCGATGACGACGACTTTGCGCAGGAGGGGTTTGGCGCTCACCTTTTTTTTCTCGACGGGCGCCCTCCTGATGACCGCTTCGGCGGCGGCTTCGGGGGTTCTGAGCGCGAGCGCGGGCGCCGCGCGAAGTCCGTGAGCTATCCGCACCTTGCTTATTATCTCGTCGCGCACGCTCGCGAGCGAAAGCGAGTGGATGCCGGTGGGTTTTGGAACGAAGTCAACGGCGCCGAGTTCGAGTCCGCGGATGGTTTCGGCGGCGCCCTCGTGTGTGAGGCTGCTGATGAGGACGGTGGGGATGCGGTGTTTTTTCTGGTTGTGCCCGAGGAACTCCAGCCCGTTCATACGCGGCATCTGTATGTCGAGCGTGATGACGTCCGGGGTGAGCTTTTCGAGTTTTTCCAGGGCTTCCAGTCCGTCGCGCGCCGTCTCGACGACGAGCATGTCTGGTTCGTCGTCAATGATCTGTCTGATCACGTACTGCATGTAGGTCGAATCCTCGACCACCATGACCCTGATGACGGGTTTGGATTTGACGTTTTCGCCGGTTGTCATCGCGGTTTATCTTTCCGGGAGGGGTTCAGCGCCGGTTCTGCGGGCGGCGCCGACGAGGGACGAGATCGCGCTCACGCGGTGCGAGCGGCAATAGTCCTCGATGTCCCTGATGACGTTCACGGGGGTGAGCGGCTGGACGAAATTCGCCGTTCCGACCGCCACGGCGTTCGCGCCGGCGAGGATGAACTCGAGCGCGTCGGTTCCCGTCGAGATTCCCCCCATCCCGATGACGGGGACGTCGAGATTTAATGTTAACTGGTAAACGTGCCAGAGCGCAAGGGGTTTGATTGCCGGACCCGACAGACCGCCCGTCACTCCGCCCAGGAGGGGACGCCGTGTTTCGACGTCGATCGCCATGCCCCTGAACGTGTTCAAGAGGGAAAGCGCGTCCGCGCCGGCGTCCACCGCCGCCCGCCCGATCTCCTCGACCGACGTCACGTTCGGCGAGAGCTTCACGATGAGCGGGAGTCGCGCGGCGCTGCGCACCGCCGCGGTGAGCGCCGAGAGCTGCCCCGGGGACGAACCGAAGGAAATCCCGCCCCGCCGCACGTTCGGGCACGAGGCGTTCACTTCAATCGCATCAACCCCCGCCGCGCCGTCCAATCGCCGGGCGACCTCAGCGTACTCGTCCGGCGTGGACCCGGCGATGCTGACTATACGCACCGTTTCGATGCCCCGCAGGACGGGGAGCTTCTCGCGCAGGAACCTTTCCACCCCCACGTTCTGAAGACCGATAGAGTTGAGAGTCCCGCATGGCGTCTCGACCATGCGTGGCGGCGGGTTGCCCTCCCGCTCCTCGAGAGTGATTGACTTTGTCACCATCCCACCCAGGCGGGAGGGGTCGTAGAAGTCGCCGTACTCTTCCCCGTACCCGAACGTGCCCGAACTGACAAGAACGGGGTTTTTCAGCTTCAGGGGACCCAGCTCGACGGAGAGGTCAGCCTCGAATTTGTCGCTCAAAATGGGAGTTCCTCCCAGACTATTTTTTCCGCGTCGAAAACCGGACCATCATGGCAGGCGCGGGTGTACGTCTTCCGGTCGCCGTCAATGACGGGAACGGCGCAAGCCGTGCACGCGCCGACGCCGCAACCCATGAACACTTCCAGAGACACCATGCATCGTACACCATGCGACCGTGCACAGCGCGCCGCTTGCTTCAGCATTGCGCCGGGACCGCACGCAAGGACCCGGTCCCAGCCGTCGTCGCGCGCGAGTTCCTCCTCCATCAGGGCGATGACCGTTCCCCTTCTGCCGGTCGAGCCGTCCTCTGTGGCGTGCACGACGCTCCATCCCGCGCCGAGCCTGCCGTGTATCCCGGTGTGGAGTTCGGCGCCGGTCCGGGCGCCGTACAGGATTTTTCCACCCGCGACGTCGTACGCGGCGGCGAAAAAAAGCAGCGGCGCCACGCCGAAACCGCCGGACACAAGGAGGCGCCGCGCGCTGTTTTCCGGCGGCGGAAATCCGTTCCCGAGGGGTCCGATCAGTTCGAGCGTCTCCCCCTCTTCCCTCGAGCATATCAATCTCGTTCCCGTTCCCACGATTTTGATGAGAAGGACGACGCAGCCCGCGGTGGTTCCGGCGATGCTTATGGGGCGGCGCAGAAGCGGCTGGCAGCCGTTCCATCCTCGCACCTGGAGGAATTGCCCGGGCAGCGCCGAACGTGCGATGGCGGGGCAGTCGAGAACGATCTCGAAAAGGTCCGCGGCGACCTCCGTTCTGCTCACAACCGTTGCCGTGAGCGCGTACTTTCTGCGCATCGCTCTCGCGTCCCGTCTCCCGCCGTGGATTGCGCCGCCGCGAACCGTCATCGCACCGCTCCGGATTTAATAATAGCGGATTCTTTCCCCGCCGACAGCATACCGGTCAGCCGGCGAGAGGGGGGATAAGAGGAGGCTGGGGTACCATCCGATCCCGGGCGTGCCCGAGTGGCGCAGGGGACCCCGGCGCTCCACGTCAATTTCCGCGAGACGGAAGAAGTGTTCGGACTCGGGGGTGACGTGCACCTGGAACCCTAACATCACGAGCGCAAGGGCTTTTCTCTGGACGAGCACGGACTTACGGGGGAAGTCGGTCGGCGGTCTTCCGGCGAGGGAGAGGACGTATATCCGGCGCCCATCGAGGAAGATCAGGTCGCGGTC
>JBFMFE010000132.1:0-2169 GCA_040752295.1 bacterium | reverse complement strand
CCGCGCTCCGCGCGGGAGTGAAGGCGGCGATGACTCGCCGCAGTCCAAGGCGGATGACGTCGCAATCCATCGTGACGAAGAATGTGCGAAAGTTCACAGTTAAAGATAATACAGAAAAAGGGCGCGGCGTCCAATCAACAGACGGGTTTTGCGGGAATATCAGGGACGATTTCAGGGGGCGGCGGGGGGTTCAGGAGAAGACTTTCCAGAGTTTGTCCTTCGAGAAGCTCATGTAGTAGGCAAGGGCTTCGAGTTTCGTTGTGAGGTCAACGGAGAGATACCTTACCCCGTCGGGGACGACGATGTGCGACGGCGCGAAGTTGAGTATGGCTTTGATGCCCGCCCGTGACAATCTGTCGGCGACGGTCTGCGCGGCGTGCCCCGGGACCGCGATGATGGCGATTTCGACGTTGTTCTCTTTTACGAAGCCCTGCAGTTCGTCCATGCCGCGCACCTTCAGCCCGCCGATTTCAGCGCCGATCTTGTTTTTGGAATTGTCGAAAAGGGACACGACGTTGAAGCCGCGCTTCATGAAGCCGGGATATTGAGTGATGGCGGCGCCGAGGTTGCCTGCGCCGACCACGATGACGTTCCAGTTTCTGTCCAGCCCGAGGATGTACCTCAGTTCCTTGAGGAGATACTTGACATCGTAACCCATGCCGCGTTTGCCGAAGTCGCCGAAGTAGGAGAGGTCCTTGCGTATCTGAGAGGGCTTGATGTTGAGCCTGGTTCCGAGGGCTTCGGAGGAGACGGTGTCAATGCCCCGCCTTGTGAGTTCCTCGAGCGCCCGGAAGTAGTAGGAAAGCCTTTCAATGGTGGTTTTCGGGAATTTATGTTTTTTCCGTGCCATGTCGCGCCTTCACTTTGTGAAATTTTTAACTTATCGCCTCAAAAAAAAACTCCTCAGTGCCGAAGGCCGGACTTGAACCGACACGAGGATTTAGCCCTCACCAGCACCTCAAGCTGGCGTGTCTGCCAATTCCACCACTTCGGCTACAGAATTATTATTGGAACCTTTCGCGCCGTTGTCAATATAAAGTAAATTAAAAAACGGGGCACGCCGTTTCCCGCCGGTTCCGGGGTCGGCGTCCGGCGCGCTCGCGCCGGCGCGACCGCCGCGAATCGCTCTCCGCCGTTGTTCACCGGCGCGGGCGTTCGCCGAGGAGCGTGAGCGCGGCGGCGGCGATGGCGGCGGTTTCCGAGCGCAGCACCCTGCCGCCGAGCGAGACCGGAACGAATCCCGCCTCACGCGCCGCACCCGCCTCTTCAGGCGTAAAATCGCCCTCGGGACCCACTGCTATCGTCACTTCCGCCGGCGCGGGGCTTCCAAGGGCTTCCGTGAGCGTAGCGACCCCCGCGCCGGGCGTCAGTATGAGCCGCGCACCTTCCGCCGGCGGCGCCCCGACATACGCCGCAAAATCAACCGGCGGGGAAATCTCCGGAACCCACCCCCCCCTGCACTGCGCGCCCGCGCCGCGGACGATCCCACGCCACCGTTCGAGCTTCTTCCCGACCTCGTCGCGCCTCAACCGCACCACCGTGTTCGCCGTCTCGAGCGGAACAATCCTCCAGACTCCGATCTCCGTCGTCTTTTCGAGAAAAATGTCCCATCGCCTGCCCTTCAGCAGCGCCTGCGCGATTGTGAGACGCACGGGCGGCGGCGCCGCCGACCGTTCCCCATCGCGCGAGACACGGACGGCGTCCCTGCCCATTTCCGTCACGCGCAGGGTGTACTCCATGACGCCGTCGAACCCTGTGAAACAGTCGCCCTCCTTCAGCCTGAGGACGTTCCGTATCCTGTGGACGGTTGCGGGGTCGGTTATTGAGTCGCCCCTGAGCGGCGGCACGTATATTCGGTGTTTCAAACCCGCTTTCCGCACTTCTATGACATCATTTTCTCACAATTTTCTCACATTGCGCAACATGGCAGGAAAGATTTCGCATAAGACCGATGATTTCCTCAGTCCGGCGTTCGTTTTCAATCCAATCTTGATTCCAGTGCAAAAAGTCCGATTTTACCAAATTTGGGTTTCATCTATGGATGCCATACTCCGGTGTCATTGCGAGCGAAGCGAAGCAATCTCAATTTCTTTACCGGCTTTTTTTTTGAGATTGCTTCGGTCGCCTTCGGCTCCCTCGCAATGACAGTCAAGACCTGCTGCGCTCCTG
>JBFMFE010000131.1:0-7049 GCA_040752295.1 bacterium | reverse complement strand
GGTGGAATCTCTAAGATCGAGTACCGCTTGATGACCCTCGTGGCGACGGCGTAACATTACAAAAAGCGGCTCAGGGAGCGTCACGTCCGCCACGGGCAGGTTGCCGACTCGCGGTTCACCCGCCCGGGCGACCCGTCGAGCAGCGTGCCGTTCTCGTCCGACAACGACGGTCTCTGGACGGCGGTCTACGTCGCTTCCGAGTGCTTCCGTTACGCCGAGACCGGGAGCGAAGAGGCGAAACGGTTCGCGCGCCGGTCAATGGAACTCATCATGAGGCTCCAGGACATCACGGGCATGAAGGGTTTTATCGCCCGGTCAATCGCACTGAGGGACGAATACGTCGGCGAGGGCGGCGAGTGGGACCATTTCACGCCGGACGGAAAATGGAAGTGGAAAGGCGACACGAGTTCCGACGAGGTTGACGGACACTTCTTCGCCTACTCCGTCTATTACGACCTGTGCGCGGACGAGGAGGAAAAGGAGGAAATCAGACCGTACGTTCACAACCTCATGAGCCACATCGTTGACAACGATTTCTACCTTGTGGACACGGACGGCAAGCCGACGACCTGGGGAAGGTGGAACCCCGATTTCTTCAGAGGACCGGGACGCTTTCAGCGGAACCTCAATTCGCTCGAACTGCTCTCGTATCTGAAGACCGCCTACCACGTCACCGGCGACGAAAAATTCCAGAGTACATACCTCAGGATGATCCGCGAGCACAACTACGCGAAATACGCCGAGAAGCAGAAGATCAACCAGCCGGGGCTTATCAACCATTCCGACGACGAACTGGCTTTCCTCGCCTACTACCCGCTGCTCAAATACGAACGCGACCCGGAAATCCGGGCGCACTACGTCAGGAGCATCGTACGGAGCTGGGAAATCGAGAAGCCCGAACGCAGCCCGCTGTTCAACTTCATTTACGGCTCCGCCGTCGAGGGAGACTTCGGTCTGGAGGACGCCGTGTGGACGCTGCGGCGGATACCGCTCGACACGATAGAGTGGGGCGTGAGGAACAGCCGCCGCGCCGACGTCGAGATCAGCGGCGCAAGGGGCAGGCACGATGAACTCGAATCCGTCACGCCGCTGCCGCCCGACGAGCGCTGCGTGATGAAGTGGAACGGGAACCCGTACCGTCTCGACTGCGGCGGCGGCTTCGGCGAGGACGACGGCGCGTTCTACCTTCTTCCCTACTGGATGGGGCGTTACTACGACTTCATCGTCGAGGAAGGCGAGAGGCGTCAGGAGCGCGGCTGCGCCGCCCCCCCGGCGTCTTTCGCGTTTACACCCGCAGGGTCTCGTCGAACCACTCGGCGACGGGTCCGATGACCTTTGGGACGTGCTCGATGAAGAGCATGTGCCCCGCGCCCCGCACGGAGAGAAATTCCTTCCTGCCTCCGAGTCTCTCGAAGACGCTCCGGCAGTACTCTTCGGTGAGTATCCGGTCTCCGTCGCTCACGAGCACCATTACCGGCGTCCGGACGTCCTCCACGTCGGGCTTGTCCCCGTTTTTCACGAACAGGGAGTTGAGGGTGGCGAGCGTGTAGCTCCACACCATCAGCTCGTCCTTGCTCAGTTCGGCGAGCCTTTTCGGGTCGTCGAAGACGAGGCGCCAGTCGAAAAGCGCCTGAAGAGGGACGCGCAGGTTCGGGAGCGCCGCGGAAAGGAACGGCATCAGCCGTCCGAGGCTTCGAGCGGCTCGCCGCCGCCTTCCATACAGCGGCGGATTCTTCACGTCCATCACGTTGTGGCACGCGGCGCTTTTTATGACCGGCAGCTCCGCTGCGGCGTACAGCGCGAGTATCCCGCCGAGGCTCGACCCCGAGACACCGACCGGCGCGCCGTACCTTTCCTCCGCGAACCCGGCGGCGGCGCGGACGCTGCCGATCACGTCCCCGTAACGGAAATCGCCGCGCCTGCCGCTGCTCGCGCCGTGTCCGACGTTGTCCATGCCCACCGCGTTGAACCCTTCGCCGGCGAGCGCCTCGAGGAACCCGGCGTACAGGAGCGCGTAGCACCCGGAACCGGGAATGAACACAACGGACGGCTTCCCGCGTCCCGCCTCGAAGACGCTGAGGCGGATTCTCTCCCTGCCGTAAGGGATGAATTCTTCTCTCATGCGGTTCCCGCCCGGAAAGCGAGGACCTGCCGCCGCGCGGCGCGTCACGTGAAGGCTTTCAGCCCCAGCGCGTAGCTGCCGATGATCAGCTTCTGTATCTGCGAGGTTCCCTCGTAGAGAGTGGCGACGCGCGCGTCGCGGAAGTACCGCTCGACGGGGTACTCGTCGGAGTAGCCGTAGCCTCCGTGCACCTGTATCGCGTTGTACGCGGCGCGGTTCGCCGCCTCTGAGGCGAAGTACTTGGCGATGCAGACCTCGCGCGTGCAGCGGACTCCCTTGTTTTTCAGATGCCCGGCGCGGTACACGAGCAGTCTCGCCGCCTCGGTGTCAACCACCATCTCCGAGATCAGCTCCTGGACGAGCTGAAACGTCCCGATCTCCCTGCCGAACTGTTTCCGTTCGCGGGCGTACTTCACGCTCGCGTCTACGCATGCCTGTGCGATGCCCACGCATCCTGCGGCGACGGAGAACCGCCCGTGGTCCAGCGCCGACATCGCGATCTTGAAGCCCTCGCCTACCTCGCCGAGGCGGTTGCGGTCAGGCACGCGGCAGTCTTCCATGATGATTTCACCCGTGTTGGAGGAGCGCAGCCCCAGCTTGTTGTGTATGTCCCTCGTGGAGTATCCCGGACTGTCCCCGTCCACGATGAACGCCGCGATGCCCCTGTGCGCCAGGCTTCTGTCCGTCTGTGCGAAGACGACGGCGACGTCCGCCACGCCGGCGTTCGATATCCACATCTTGGCGCCGTTGAGCACCCAGTCGCTCCCGTCTCTGACGGCGGTGGTGCTCATGCTTGCCGGGTCGCTTCCGGCGTCCGGCTCGGTCAGCCCGAAGCAGCCGAGTTTCTTTCCGGCGCACATGTCGGGAAGATACCCCGTCTTCTGTTCCTCGTTCCCCCAGCGCAGAATCGTCAGTCCCGCGAGCGATACATGGACGGAGAGCACGGTCCGCACCGACGAGCACGCCCGCCCGATTTCCTCCGTGACGACGGCGTATGAGACGTAGTCGAAGCCGGGTCCGCCGTACTTCTCGGGGATGGGACCGCCGAGGAATCCGAGCGGCGCCATTTTCTTCACGATGTCCGAGGGAAACCGTTCATTCCTGTCATTGTCCCGCGCCGCGGGCACGATCTCCCTTTCCGCGAAGTCCCGCGCCATTTTCTGCATCATTATCTGTTCCTGCGTCAGCTCGAAGTCCATGGATCATCGCCTCCGGTCGTTTCGCGCCGCCGCATGGTCGGCGTCATTTCATTTCTTCGAGGTGTTTGCGCGCCCTCTGGACGTGGAGTTCGCTGTCAGGCTCCATCTCGAGGTAAGTCCTGTAGTGTTCAGCCGCCTCGGCGTTCATTCCCATTTTCCTGTAGGCGGCGCCGAGGACGTAGTGAGCCTCGGCGAGGTTTTTGCGAAGGTACAGCGCCATCTTCGCGTGGTAAACCGCCCAGTCCATCAGGGTGTCTTCGTCGGCGCCGGTTTCCCCGGCGCCGTACGGTGCGCCGAGTCCCATCGCGAAGTACACGCCCGCCGCGCCGAGGTGCGCAAACGCGTAGTCCGGGTCAAGCTCTATCGCCCGTTCATAGAATCGCATCTTTTCGTCAATCTCCGGCGCCTCGCGGGCGAGTGTGTAGTACTCGTAGGCGGCGATGGAGTCCGTTTCCGGCGCGCGGACGAACTCCATTTCCTCTTCGGTGTACCCGACCTCGAACCTTTTCACCATGTCCACGGCAAGCTCGTTCTGGATGTCGAATATCTCCTCGAACGCGCCCTGCGCCGATACCGATTTTCCTGCCTCGATCTCGGAGCTTTCCACGTTCACCATCCGGCAGTCCACCTTCATTTTCGTCTCACCGCCGAGTTTCAGTATCTGATAGCTTCCGAGCACCATGAACTCGGCGCCGACCATCCTGCCGGCTTCCGCCGCGAGGTCGGCGTCGCACATCCCGGTCTGACAGAAGCGGATTTCCTTCTCGATCTCGGAGAGCTGCGCGCGCTCTACCATTTTGAGGCTCTTCAGGGCGCTCAGCTTCGTCGTCATCGTTTCCGCGAACCCTTTTCCGACCCAGTCGTATTCGGCGACCCCCGTCGTGTTGTCGAAGACGGCGACCGCGACGGTGACGCGCTCCCCGCCGGCGGGTTCGCCCGCAAGCGGCGAAAGAGGAACGAACGCGAGCGCAATCGCCGCGGCGATGAAGGTCTGTTTGAGCGAACGCCGAGCCATTCACCGGAGATTTTACATCAAAACCGTCGCGTTCAGAACACGGCGCTCCGAACAGGGAAACACGCTTCCTTGCGAACGGATGCCGGGTTTTTTTGTGAGGGATTAAAAAAGCTCGTAGCCGAGTGCGAGCGTCGCGACGTTCGTGCCTTTCGAGTCTTCAACCTTGCAATAGAAGTCGCTCAGGATAAAGGTGGCTCTGTCCGAAAGTTTCTTCTCGTAAGTAAGCCCCGCATTCCAGAAATAGAACGATTCGCCCCCTTTGGGTTTGATACTTTCGTATGAACCGGTGAAGGTGTAAACGGAAGCAAGTGTAAGGGGTTTCTTGAACACGACGTCCGCGCGGAAACGGGAGCTTTTGTCATCCTTGGTCAGACCCTTGAGGTATATGATCTTGTATTCGTATCCCGATTCGAGTGTCTTCAGCGACTCGTCGTAAATCTCGGCGACCTCGAATATTGTGTCCGTGCTCATTCTGTCGTTCACAAGCAGGTTGTTGTCGGAAAGGATACGGTTTATTTCAGCGATGGCGTAACCGGGGTTCTGTGGCGGGTAGGCTTCGATGGCGATGACCATTTCCTGTATGATGTTCCGTGGAACGTCCTCTTTCACCAGTCCGTCGTCCTGAAGGGCGAGGAGGATTTTCCTGATTCTGTTCCACGTGGAGATGTTGATCACCCTACCCGTGCCGATGCCCGCCTGGGCGTAAGCGAAAGTTGATTTCTCGTCGCCCATGGCGCCCGGACCTCCCGAAATCCCCATCATGGAAGTCAGAAGTTGTGCCCACAATTCGCTCATGGAAGAAGACAGGACGGACGTTCCCCCGGTGGGGGATTCGACGCTGAGCGTTTCCTGGGCGATGGCGAGGTAAGGGTTGCCGGTACTGACCTTGCCTCCGAGGAAGTAGAAATTCGGACGGGTTTCGCTGGTGTATCTCTTGTGCACGTATTCCCCGCCAAGCCCGTAGAAGAAATCGGATGACCCGTTGCTCGCCGTGTAGTTGTTCATCGATCCAATCCGGAGCGCTTCCCCATCGTTCAGGGTTTCTCTTTTGCGCCTGTACGCCCCGTTCAAGTCACCTGAAAATGAGGAGTCTCCTCCGGATGACGTATGCGTCAGGTTCACCGTTCCGAGGAAACGCGTGTACTCGTTGTAGCCGCCGAGGTCTTCGATGGACGCCTCTTCGACGTAGGTGCGCCGGCGCCTGAGTTCTTCCCCGCTTATCGTCGAGCGTTTCTCTATCGCTTTTGCTTCGGTCCTGGGTTTCTCCGGTTTTTCATCCGTCTTCTTTTTTTTCTTTTCTTTCGCGGGTTCTTCTTCTTCCTCAAAACCCAGCGCTTTTTTCAGTGGTTCTTTCTTTTCTTCCGCTTCCTCTTCTTTTCCCTCTTTTTTCGTTTCGGCTTCGGGCGGGGCTTTTTCCACGGCGGGCTTTTTTTCGATTTCCGGCGCCGCAGCCGATGGTCTGAAAGTGTAGTATTCGCCTTCCCTGAGGAGGGACGACGAAGACAGGACACGCGCCCTCGAGAAGAACTGCTCGACTTTCGTCAGTTCTATCCGGGCAGCCTCGGCGTCTCCGGCGTGAAGCGTGTAGATTTCGCCGGTGGCAAGCCCGTCGTCGCGCCCGAGGTAGAACATCACCGTGCCGTCGCTCATGATCAGGTTGAGCCGCGCGTTGAATTCGCCCGCCGCCCCGGAGCAGACCCCCGCTGCGAGGAAGAACGAAAATAGTAAAGCGAAACGGATTTTCCGGCTTGCTCCCGTGCGGCGGCAGCCTGTTTTCATGGTGATGTCCGCCCGCGTTTGGCAACAAGCCTATACCATAGTGCGGGCGAGTGTCAACCGTCCATCGGGTGAATTTTTCATTCCGGTGCAAAAACCCTTTTCGGCGCGGTACGGAGACCGCGCCCTACATCTCTCGATAATAAAAATATAAGATTTTGTGCTGTTTTTTGTAGGGCGGCCTGCCTGTGCGGCAGACAGGCATCTCCGTATGCCGCCGCCGAATTTGATGTTTTTGACTTTTTGCGCCAGAATCAATTTTTCCATCCTGCCGGTTTGGGAGGGGCGGGGGGTTCGCGGCGGGGTTTTGGCGATGCTGCCCGCGGGGTGTTCAATCCGGAGGGGTCAGGCGAAATCAACGCCGCAGTTTGAGCAGAACTCGCTCTCCGGCGGGTTGGACGTGCCGCAGCAGGAGCACAGTTTTTCGCCCCCCGCTGGAGAGACGTGAGACTGCTCCTCGCGCCGCGGCGGGGGCGGTTCCGACTTTATACCGGGCGCTGAGGGGGGAGGTTGATCAACGGCGTCGGGTATGTACACCGACGATTCCATTTCGTACTTTGCGCCGCACGCGGCGCAGGCGGCGGCGCCCGGCTCGCCCTCCAGCCCGCAGAGCGGGCAGACCGGGATATTCGTCGTTACGTCGCTTATCGAGAGCGGAGCCGTTTCCCGTCCGGTTCCGGCGCCGCAGTTTCCGCAGAATACGTCTCCCGGGGAGACGGCGGCGCCGCAGGCGCTGCATTTTGCCGCGGCGGCGGCGGGGCTTTCGGCGTATGCGGGTGAGGCGGGGGCGGTTTCGGCGTGCGGCGGGGGCGTTCCTCCGAGTTGTTGACCGCACGTGCCGCAGAACGTGTCGTCCGGCGCCGTCTCCATCCCGCAGTTCGGGCATGAGAGTGTGAGGGGGGCGGGTTCGGCGGGGACGGTTTCCACCCGTGGGGGG
>JBFMFE010000130.1:0-10947 GCA_040752295.1 bacterium | reverse complement strand
CCCCTTGAACGAGGATTGTAAATTTCACGGTAAAGGGTGCTGTTAATTCCGCCGCGTGCTGCGAAAAAAATTCAGAGCCGCCCCGGGACGATAGGCGTGAAATCGCGACCGTGGATAAAAAAAGTCCCTCAATTTCGAGGGATAGAGGAGATAAATGAGGATTTAGCGGGATAACAGGGGTTATTTGGATGAGACAGCCTTTTTGATGGCGCGCTGAAGTTTCGTTATCTTGGCTTCCAGCTCTTCGAGGTCTTCCTTTGTGACGAGACCCAGTTCGGAGAAGACCTTGTTGGCGCGTTCGCGTATCTTGTCGGCGAACTTTTCGCGACCATCCTTGCCCTTGTCAATCCATTCCTCGTACCGCTCCTCCCCGAGATCGGCAAGCTCTTCGAACCTCTCCCTGAGAGACATCTTTTCCCTTTCCTCCACCGTTTCCCCTTCGTCCTCTTCCTCGTCCTTACCCTCGATGAAGTTCTCGAGCACGTCCTGCATTTTCGCGAGGATACCGATCCCGACGTAGCCCAGTCTTTCAATCTCTATCGCCATTTTTTCACCCCCTTCGCCGGTTTTTAACCCCGGTTTAAAAAAATTCAACCGGGATGTCAATAATAATAACCATGAAATTAATTTTGTCAAGCACTTTTTTAAAAAAATTTAACATTATTAAAAACGGGTTGAATCCTTTCCGTTCAACGCGACCGGTGGCCCCCTCCGGGCTGCCTGTAGTCTCAAAAACGGGTGAGAAACGGTCGTTTTCAGCGACCCCGCCTTCCCCCGATACTCTCGAGGTGCCTTTTCGCCGCCTCGTTGCCGGGGTCTATCTCGAGGAGACGTTCGAGGTATAATCTCGCCCGCGCGACCTCCCCGGTCTGTATGTAAGCCACGGCGAGGTTTCCCAGCGTGCCCGTATGGGTCGTGTCAAGCTCGAGGGCTTTCAAGTAGATGGTTATCGCACGTTCTGGCTTTCCCCACTTGAGGTACGAGTTCCCGGCGTTGTAAAGCGGCGAGTGCCAGCCCGGGGCGAGTTCGGCGGCTTTCAGGAACCAGCGAAGCGCCTCTTCGTACTCCCCTTTTTTCAGGAAAGTGAGACCGCCGTTGTGGTATGCAAACGCTGAGTCCGGGTGGAGTTCGACCGTCCGGCGGTACACCGCCGCCGCCCGTTCGAGTTCGCCCGCCGCCGTGAGTGCGGCGCCAAGCCCGTTGAGGGCGTTGAAGTGGGGGTCGAGGGCGACCGCCTTTTCAAAGGCAGACACCGCCTCGCGCGGCTTGTCCCTTTCGAGGAGGGCAAGCCCGTAGTTCGTGTGCGCCCGCGCGCTTGAGGGACAACAGAGCGACGTGTCCCTCCACAGCGTCTCGCTGTTTTCCCAGACGCGGTTTCTTTCGGCGGTTTTCACGGACAGGAGCGCCGCCGCCGCGAACGCGGCGGCGTAAAGCGCCGCGGCGGCGCCGTATTTCGAGAGGTTTTTTTTCCCTGCCGCGAGCGCGAGTGCGCCGGCGGCGGCGATGGCGAGTCCCGCGGCGGGCAGGTACATGTAACGGTTGGCGGTCACCGCGCCGAAGGGAAGGACGTTCGAGACGGGGATGAGGTGTGTGAGGAAGAGGAGCAGCCCGGCGGAGAGGGGCGCGGCGGGGCGGCGCGCGGCGACGAGGACTATGAGCGCGCCGGCGAGCGCCAGGGCGGACGCCGCGTCCGCCGCGGCGGGGGCGGGCGGCGCGTGGTCGAGGCACAGCCGCGAGGGAACAAACAATATCGAGAGGTATTTCGAGAAAGCCGCGAGCATGACGGCGGTGGTCTGGACCGGCGAGCCGCCGGGGTATTCGCCGAGCCGCGAAGCGCCGGAAAAAGCCCCGAAGAAGACCGCGACGAAAAGCGCCGCGGCGGCGGCGAAGCCGGACGCCGCGAAGACGACCCTGCGGGCGTCCCGGTTCCGCCTTTTTCCGTCCGTGAGCATCATGACGAGCAAGGCGAGGGGGAGGGCTGCCGCCGACTCTTTTGAAAACAGACCGAGGGCGTACAAAAGCCACGCCCACGGCAGGAGGCGGCTGCGCCCCGTGTCGAGCCAGGCGATGAACAGAAGGAGCGAGGCGCCGGCGAAGGCGGCTGCGAGGAGGTCCTCGCGGAATGAGGCGCCCTGGACCGCCTCTGCGGGAGCCGGGTGGACGGCGAAAAGGAGGGTTCCGGCGAGCGATGCCAGGCGGTTTCCGGTGAGGCGCAGCGACGTGAGGAACAGGAGGATGCATACCGCCGCGTGGAGGAGTATGCTCGTGAGGCGGAAGCCGAATGGATGGGCGCCCCAGAGCGCCGCGTCGGCGAAGAAAGACAGTGTGACGACGGGTCGGAAGGTGCGCTCGCCGCTTATCCCGAAGTATTGCCCGGAGAAGAGTTTGGGGACGTTTTCGAGACTTCTTATATGCGGATTGTTGGCTATGAGGGCGAGGTCGTCGTACACGAACTCGTTGTTGAGTGTGGGAAAGAAGCAGGCGAAAACCGCCGCGGCGACGAGGAGCATTCCGGCGGCTGTTTTCAGGCTTGACGGCTTTTTTTCAGAAGTGCGGGTCATACTTGAGGAGTGGGGTCGGTGTTCAGAGCTGGCGTCGCGGCGCAAGATCGCGGATCGCCATGGAAACGGACAGTCCCAGAGACTCGGATTTCTTTTTAAGCCAATCATGAAGGGACGGTTCCAGAACCACCATGACCATCGGATTCCCGGTGGGCATAAGAAACACCTCCCGACAATAGTGTAACACAGGCGATGAACTTTATAGTCTCGTTCAGAACCGTCAAACTATGCCCGCGCCGATGGCGGCGCCCAGCAGCAACAGCATGACGCCGACGATGACCTGGAGCGTTTTAAGAGTGATCTTCTTCAGCAAGCGCGCGCCTGTAAACGACCCGGCGAACGCCGCAAGCGTGCCGGCGAGGACCAGCCCGCCAACACCCTTTTCCTTCACGACGTCGAAATGGCGGCTGAAAAAAACCGCTCCGTACACGACCAGACGCGAGACGTCCACGACAACCGCGCACATTACCGACGTGCCTATAAAACGATCCCTGCTCAGCCCGGACTTGATCAGGAACGCGGAACGCAGCGCGCCCTGAAGCCCGGACAGCCCGCCGAAAAATCCCGACAGCGCGCCGCCGAGCGGCAGATACCTTTTGTCAAACTCCAGTTTCTCGAAGCGGGGAATCAGTTCGAACAGGCTGAAAAATACAATCAGCGCGCCCACGACGAGTTTGACATAAGTGATTTCACAGACGCGTCCGCCGATTCTGTACGCCGCCGGCGGACCCGCAGCGTCCAGACCGGTCAGCAGCCATGCGCCGATGAGCGCGGCGACCGCTCCGGGCAGGGCAAACCGGAGTAACACACCTGCATCCGCGTTCCGCCCGACGAGAGCCGCCTTGAAAATGTTGTTCGCAAGATGCACCACCGCCGTCGCCGCCACAGCGACGGACACGGGGAAAAACAGCGCGAACACGGGCATCAGAATCGTGCCCAGTCCGAACCCGGAAAACAGCGTCAGCGCCGAAACAACCAGCGCGACGGCGGATATTATGAAATACGCCACGGTTTCAATCCTCCATGAAAGGCGAAAACGCACTCAAAAAATCTCCGCGTCTTCACGTCTCGTCTTCTTCCACGACTTCCCCGTGCAGTTCTCTGACTTTTCCCCGGATCATATTCAGCACTTTTTTGCCGTCTTTGGTCAGCCGGTAGTCTTTTCTGGCGCGCGCGCCTCCCCGCGGATCGCTTCTGCTCTTCAACCATCCGTACTCTTCCATCCTCTCCAGCATGGGGTATAAAGTGCCGGGGCTGAGCCTGTAACCGTGACGGCGGAGTTCCTCGAGCATCCATTGCCCGTACACCGCCTGTTTTTCAGCGTGATGAAGGATATGAACCTTCCAGAAACTGAGGAGAATTTCCCGATTGACGTTTTCCATTGCGAACCCCCGGAGCACGCGCCGTTACGTTTAGCGTAGTCGGTTACCGTAATTTTGTCAAGGGCGGTGGGAAAGGCGCTTGACAAAAGCCCTTTCATCGTGTAATTTGAATATTGAATATTCAGACGTCCAATACAGGGACGGATCATGATCAAGCGGACTCTGACTGAAAAACTGAAGAAGGCGGCAAGACAGTTCCCCATCGTCACCGTGACCGGACCCCGGCAATCCGGCAAGACCACGCTTGTTCAGGCGGCATTCAGGAATTACCAATACGTGTCTCTCGAGACGCCTGACCAGCGCCGGTTTGCCCTTGAAGAACCTCGCGATTTCCTCGAACAATTCGACGGGCGGGTCATTCTGGATGAAGTCCAGCGGGCGCCGGAACTGTTTTCTTATCTCCAGACTCTTGTGGACAAGCACAGGGACTGGACCGGACGGTTTATCCTGACCGGCTCGCAGAACTTTCTGTTGCTGCAAAGCATCTCACAGTCGCTCGCCGGAAGATGCGCGGTATTGCATCTCCTGCCTTTCTCCCTGTCCGAACTTAATGGACGGAAACATATCGCGCCCGAGACGCTCGGCAAAAGCGTTTCCAGGGCTTTGAAACCTCCCGAAAAGAGCTTGTTAGAGACGCTCTTCACCGGTTTTTATCCCCGGATACACGACAAGCGGCTTCCCCCGCGCGACTGGCTGGCGGGTTACTGCCAGACCTATTTAGAAAGAGACGTGCGGAGCGTTCTCAACGTCGGCGACATCGAGACATTCGGCAGGTTTATCAGATTGTGCGCGGGCAGGAGCGGACAACTGCTCAATCTGTCGGGACTTGCGTCCGACTGCGGAATATCGCACACGACGGCTGCGCGGTGGCTCTCCGTGCTTGAAGCCGGTTTCATCGTCATCCTCCTGCGACCGCACCACAAAAACTTCGGCAAAAGGCTCATCAAAAGCCCCAAACTCTATTTTCTGGACACGGGACTGTTGTGCTATCTGCTGAATATCCGTTCGCCCGATGAACTTTTCCACCGCGCTGAACGCGGAGCGGTGTTCGAAAGCTTCGTGGTCTCGGAGATGTACAAAAACTTCATGCACCGCGGAGAACAACCGGGTCTTTACTTCTGGCGGGACGCACACGGTCACGAAGTTGACATCGTCATTGACCTCGGAAATGAGCTCATCCCTGTCGAGGCAAAATCCGCCCAAACGACAGCCACCGACTTCTTCGACAATCTCACCTTTTGGCGGGGAATGTCAGGAAACGAAACCGCCGGCGCCGCCCTGATCTATGGAGGCGAGCAGTCATTCAAACGCTCAGGGGCGGTCGTGTATCCGTGGTTCGCGCTTTGAACGGCTGATATTCGAAGTCACTCGCGTTTCGACCAAATTCGATCCCCGCGACCGGAAAGTCGCCTGCGGCATTCTCGCGGACCGGATTCTCAAAGACCTGGCCAAAGATATTTGAAATTTTTATGAAAATACAAATATTTACCGCAAAGACGCGGAGAACGCAAAGAAGTTTTTTTGATGCGCCAAAGGCGCATAAAAAAATCTCTGCGCCCTTTGCGCCTTTGCGGTGAATCATTTTCTTCTATCTGCTTTATGAACTAACCTGCGAATCATTATGAGGGCAAAATTTTCACAATAGTACATGTAAGTATCTAAAATAAGGAGATGAAGAAGATACGGAATCCCGGGGGGTGATCCCAACGCTGTCCGTCTTTCGGTTGTTCTCCTTTTAAATCCCTGTCCGTATTATTCATCCGGTTCATTGTGCGCGACCGCGGCTTCGGAATAACTTTTAATGATTTTCAAGCCGCACCGAAAACAGCCCGGGGAGCGACTTTCCCTCCAGCCGCTCCAGTGTCTTTTGTGAACACATTTGACATCCCTCCCAGTGATTTATTATCCTTCAATCGCCGTGCGTCAATTGACGGGATAGGGGGTTATCCGGAAACCGGAACGGGACCGCGGCGGAGACGGGGGCGGGAAACTGCTGCAGCGGTTTCAAAAATATTGATAACGCCCCAATGTTTGGGGTGTATTTGCGCAAAAAAAATGTAGAATATCCAATGTCCAATGTAGAATTTAGAAGTAAAACGAAAATGACAGGCTGGAAGCCTGTCCCACTACAAGACCCGCCTGCCTGCGCCGCCCGTCCGCCGTGCCGGGCGCATGCCTTCCACCCCAGCCTTTCTGCGTTCGTTCACGCACAGGCAGGAGGGGCAGGCATGTGGCGCAGGCAGGCATATCTGCCGGCACAGAAAAACCCGTCCGCCTGCGGGCATGCAGCGTGGCGGGCAGGCAAACCGCGGCTGATCCAGCGCTGCGGCGTTAACTATGGCTTCTGAAAATCATCTTCGCATGATTTCGCAAGGGATTTCCTTGTATGGACGGAAAAATCATGTAAAGAAACTTTGTGAAAGGGACAGTTAACGTTCGTTCCGGCGCGCGTTGAACATGCCCATTTCCGCGACGTCTTACCTCGAGAGACAGAGGAAATTCCGCGCCAGGCTCAGGCGCGGGGGGATGGATTTTTTCCTCGTCACAATGGGCGTGAACGTCCGCTACCTGACGGGTTTCAAGGGCACTTTCGGTTGTCTGTTAGCCGTTCCGGGAAAGTTTTACCTTTTCACGGACGACAGGTACGTCGTCAAGGCTGAGAGAACCGTCCGGCACGCGGACGTAGAGAGAGTCACCGGGGCGACGCTTCACCGGCGCATACGCGAGGCGGCGCTCGACCACGGCGCGAAGGCGCTGTGGTTCGAGCCTGCGGGCGTGACGTTTGAGGAATACCGGCGAATGAAGCGCGTCATGAGGGGGCTGAAGCTGAAGGTCGGGGAAGACGCGGCGGGCGCGGTCAGGGCGATAAAGAGCGACGAGGAGGTAAGACTCATCCGCGAGGCGTGCCGGGTCCTGGACGGGGGATTCCGGTTTCTCCTTGACGCGATAAAGCCCGGGAAGCGCGAGCGCGACGTGCGCGCCGAGCTTGAGGCGTTTCTCGCTGGTTCGGGAGTGGAGAGCCTGTCGTTCGAGGCGATTGTGGCGTCGGGGGCGACCGCCGCCGCCGCGCACGCGGACGCGACGAACAAGAGGATAACGAGGGGCGAGTTCGTGATGGTGGATTTCGGGGTGTGCGTGGAAGGGTATCACTCGGACATGACGCGGACGGTGTGCGTCGGGAAGGCGGCGGCGGACGACAGGAGAACGTACGGCGCGGTGAGGGCGGCGCAGAGGGCGGCGCGGGAGCGGTCGCGCCCCGGCGCGGCGGCGTCGGCGCCGGACCGCGCGGCGCGGGACGTTCTGGGAAAGCGGGCGCTGGAGCGGTTTTTCACGCACGGTCTCGGGCACGGCGTGGGGATGGAGGTTCACGAGGCGCCGCGGCTTGCGCGCGGAAGCGGCGGCAGGCTGCGCGAGGGGATGGTCTTCACCGTCGAGCCGGGCGTTTACATAAAGGACAGGCTCGGCATACGCATCGAGGACACAGGCGTCCTCACGAAAGAGGGGTTCGTCCCGCTCACCCGCTCGCCCAGGGGGCTCATCGAGCTTTGAGAAGCGGATTCGGTCCATCTCCCCGAAGTTCAGGAGCGCGTCCCCGTAAATCCGTCCCCTTAAATCGTGAGCGTCCCGGTTTGAAGTTGCGTCCGGCGGGCTTATAAAATAGGTGAGGACCCCGAAGGAGCGGCGCGCATGGAATACATCCCGAAGTGGATCGCGTGGGAAATAACGAGGAAGTGCAACCTCAACTGCGTGCACTGCCGGTCGTCGTCGGGGCCGGATTCGGTCGAGGGGGCGTTTTCGACCGCGGACGCGCGCGCGCTGATTGACCACATCGCCGGCTGGTGCAGTCCGGTGCTCGTGCTTTCCGGCGGCGAACCGCTCCTCAGGGACGACGTCTTCGAGATCGCCGCATACGGCGCCGGGAAGGGGCTGAGAATGTGCCTTGCCACGAACGGGACGCTGGTGACGGACGAGGTGTGCCGTGAGATAAAAAGCGCCGGCATAAAGATGGTCTCACTCAGTCTCGACGGCTCGACGCGCGAGTCTCACGACGATTTCCGCCGGCAGAGGGGCGCGTTCGACGGGACGGTGCGCGCAGCGGAACTGTTCAGGAAAAACGGCATCGAGTTCCTGATCAACTCTTCCTTCACCCGCCGCAACCAGGACGAAATCCCCGCCGTGTACAGGCTTGCGAAGGAGCTTGGCGCCGCCGCGTGGTACATGTTCATGGTCGTCCCCACCGGGCGGGGAAAGGAAATACTCGACGAGCTGATCGCCCCCGGGGATTACGAACGCATACTCGACTGGCACTACGACGCCGAGAAAGAGGAAGACGCGCTGCTCATGCGCCCGACGTGCGCCCCGCACTACTACCGCGTCGTCCTTCAGAGAAACAGGGACTCGGGCGAGAAGCTCAAGCGCCGCAGCCTCAGGTTTTCCACCGGCGGCTCGAAGGGATGCCTCTGCGCGCAGCTTATCTGCTTCATAAGCAACGAGGGTGACGTTTACCCGTGCAGTTACTTTTTGAGGTCGGCGGGGAACGTGAGGGAAACGCCGTTCCGCGAGATCTGGGAGAATTCGGAATTGTTCCGCGAATTAAGGGATTTCAGCGCATACAAGGGGAGGTGCGGGCGGTGCGAGTTTCTGAAGGTGTGCGGCGGGTGCCGCGCACGCGCCGACGCCGTCCACGGCGACTACCTCGCCGAAGAGCCGTTCTGCAGTTACGTACCGAAGAGGGGCGGGGGTACGGCGTTCTCTGTTTTCCGCAGGTAACCTGGAAATCCTGCGTTTCGTTGTTGATTTTATCTCTGTATTACTAACCCTGCATTTCTTCGTTTTTTTACTAAGAAAAATTTTGTTTTCTGTCTTTCCCCGGCGCCCGGCGCCCGATTTGGCTGCGGCAGAAAGCCACGCCGTGGTTTATTGGAGAAAACACTCAATCGAAATACTACTTCTTTGTCACATCCCGTATGCAGTGTCACGAACGTCAGTTCTTTGAAGCATTCGGGTGACAACTCTCGCAGTGGTTTTTTTCGTGGCAAATCTGACAGTAGTTACCCCGTTTTTTTATATCTGCAGGATGGTTTTCCAACCACTCAATTTTGATTCCAGTGCAAAAACCCCGTGATCCGCGGGGCTGATTTTCAGGCGGCAAGAGGCTCTGAATGACGCAATCGCAAACGCAACAGGCGAAAAACGGGCGCGAGGACGCCTGCCTGGGCGGCAGACAGGCCGCAAGGCGCGTTTTCGACCCCGAATGGGGCGCCGCCGGCGACTTTTCCGCTTCCGGCAGCCCTGCGCAGCCGTTCGATGCGCGCCTTGATGTACCGCTTCACGTTGCAGGCGATGATTTTCATGAACACGGCGAACTCGACCGCGGGCTGTCCCCGCACGCGCAACCGTCCCATGCCGTGCGCGCGCTTGAGTTCGCTGTTGGTTCCCTCGATGCCGGCGCGGATTGCGTATGTTTTTTTGAACGCCTCCGTTTTCTCATGCTCTCGCCGCAGGGCGGTCGCCATGCGGCTGCGGGTAAACGTCAGGGTGTAGTGTTTCTTGTGGCGTTTCGCGCCGCATTCGCCGCGCAGGTCGCACGCGCGGCAGGTCTCTTTGTCGAAAAGGGCGACGACGGTGTCGTTGCGCTTTGTGTGTTTTACGCGAACGGGTTCCACGCCGCGGGGGCAGCGGGTGACGCTCTTGAGGTCGGGCGTGGTCTCGAACGCGGCGATGGGATCGGGACGCGCCGGTTCCGCACCCGCCGCGGGTCCGGTGAGCGCGACGCCCATGTCGCGCAGCGCCACGTCGTTGTCGCCGCCGCCTGTCTGCCGCCAGGCAGGCAGTAGGCGGTGTCTGCGATGATTTCTTCGGGCTTCAGTCCGCGCTCTTCGAGAGCCTCGACCGCGGGGATAATCGCGTCGGCGTCGGTCGCGGCGGCGCTCTCGACCGCCACGTGGGTGATGATCTGAACATCGTTGGCGGCGTCGCACGTCTCCACGATCTGCGCCTGGTAGCCTTTGCCCTTGTGGGCGCTGTAGCCAGCGCCCTCATCGTGCGGGCTTTGAAGCGAGTCGCACGACACGTCGTCGCGCACGACGATTTTGTCTCCCGCCTCCTGCCTGTCGGCAGACACGGCGACCTCGCACTGCTCGCCGAAAAGGCGCCTGAGCAGCCGGTAGCCGTCCAGCGCGCGTATCTTTTTGTTTTCGCGGAACGTCTCAAGCAGCAGCCACGCGTCCGCCGCGCACTGCTCCAGCCGCCGCCGCGCCTCGCTGCTGCGAGCGTCGCCGAAGCTTCCCTTCTCCCGCTCAATGTATCGCTTGCGGACGCCTTCGGAAAGTTCTTCGTATCTGCCGGGCTTCTCCTTGCGAAGCTCCCGCAAAAAGAGGCTTATCGTTTCCACGAACAACTCCAGCCGCCGCAACTTTTTCATGTTGCTCAGGAGGTGCGAGGAGTCTTTGCGCTGCATCCCCGTGCGCGTTCCCAGGGCCGCGATGATGCGGTCTGTGATGTCCGTGAACGCCGCCCTGTGCGCGGCGTCGGCTATCATGTCCGCGCGGAAATACTGGATCGTTCGCTCCGCCACGTAAGCGTCTGCCAGCGCCACGTCAAGCGCGTACTGCCAGTCCAGCCCGTACATGAACCGTCGCACCGTCTCCTCGTCGGTGAGGTCTTCGAGGTCCTTGAGGATCAGAATCCCCACCATGTCCGCCGTCGCCTTGGCGGGGCGTCCGTCGTCGGCGCAGTACATGCCGCTGAAGAGGCGCTCGTTGATCATCGGGATGATCTCGCGCTGCCACACGCCGCACCAGTCCGCGTCAAGCCGCGACAGGGTCTTCTCCGGCAGGTGGTCCCACTTGAAAAGTTGTTGTTGTTTGTCTTTGAAGGTGAACTTTCGTACTTTTTGATTCCCGCTCCACGGAGGAAGCTTTAAAGGCAAATGAATTTTATGTATGTCCGATGCAAATCCGATCATGCGAAAAACAGTATGCGCGAAGCCCCTTGGAGTGCGG
>JBFMFE010000129.1:0-7448 GCA_040752295.1 bacterium | reverse complement strand
ACGCGGCGACGTGGCGCGCGCCGTCGCCGACGGTGAAATAATAAACCACGAGTATGGAGCCGTCCTCGAGCTGTACGCCGCGCGGATACCCGAGATCGCGACCGCCGCCGTCATTTCGGATCACGATCTCGCCGCACGCGTCCCATGTCACGCCCTCGTCATCGCTCAGACGCCCCCTCACACCGTACGGACGATGCCTGTATCCGTAAAGCAGCAAAAGCCGCCCGTCGCGAAGCTCCATCAGGTACGGCGGATGCCCCTTCACCTCCGTCTCCCGCGGGCACGACCACGTGATCCCCCCGTCCGTGGAGTCGCACTGGTAAAGACGGTCCTCCTCGCTCACGGCGCGCATCATGCACACCATCCTTCCCGACCGCGCCGCGACCACCGACGGCTCGCACAGCCGCTCCGTCCCCGGCACGGGTCCGCCGGCGACCCTCGAACGAATCGCCCACGTCCGCCCGCCGTCCGCGGAATGCAGCAGCAGAACGTTCCACACACCCGTCCCCTCGGACTCGGCGTCAACCGGAAGCAGTATCGTTCCGTCCGGCAGCGCCGCGGCGCCGAGCGAGTTCGCCACGTTCACGTACCCGCCGCACGGCGCGCCGTATCTTTCGGGCTTCTCAAAATGAAACCTCTTCCTTTTCCTGGCGAACCTCATGAAGTACATCGAGTCGTATCTCGCCTTCCAGCCGTACTCCGCCACTCTGTACAACTCCCCGCCCTTGAGCGAACGCCCGATCGTCCACCTGTAATCAACGAGAAAAAATCCGCCCCCGCCCGCCCGGACCACGAGCGGAAGCTGCCCCCCTCCGCGCGTGAACGGAACACGCACGACCTTCCCGCCCTCCCATTTCCGAACGTCGTCCGCGACGACCATGCTCACCCTCGACCTCGGGTCAACATGCGTGTGCCCCTTCCCGCGGCGCGGCGCGTCGCGGTAGGCCACAACGTACCCGCCGTCCCCTGTCCCGCATATACTCGGAAAGGCAAGATAGCGAGCCTCTTCCTTCCTCACAATGAAATGTTTCATGAAAAGACGCCGTGCTCCGCGACAGCTTAATGATACACGTTGAAGTGACCGGTCGCAACCCCGCGCGCTAACGCCGTCCCACGCCCCGCCGCGCACACGCCGCCCGCCGAAAAACTCCTTCCCCGCAGAGCCGCCGCGACCGCCTCCCGCCGGCACCTGCGCAACGGCTCCGCCCGAAGGTCCACGCCGTGCTATAATTCAACCGGGGAGGCAGCCTGCGATGAAATTCTCAGTCGTCCAGAAATTCGATTTCCCGCTGGAACTCGTTCTGAAAGCGCGCGAGGAACGATACAATCTTATTCCCGAACTGAAGAAACCGGACGTTTTCGAAAAAACCTCGCAGGGAAACGTGATTAGAACGAAAAGGCGCTTCACCGCAGCCGGAACCCTGCCGAAAAGCCTCAAAAAATTCATCCCGGTGGAAACCATGGAATTCATAGACCACTCCACCTGGGACGCCGGCGCCGGGGTGCACAGATGGAAAATCGTCTCCGTGAAATACGAAAAAACCATCCGGTGGCAGGGAACGACGCGGTACGAGGAACACGAGGAAAGCGGCGGAAAAAAAACGCGGAGAATCATGGAAGGCGAGATAAGCGTGAACATCCCCTTCGTCGGGCGCCAGCTCGAAAAGATCATGGCGGACGGCTTCAAGAACAACTTCGAGAAAGATTACAGAACGATTGTCGAGGCGGCGGAAAAAATGAGCTGAAGCGCCGCGGCTGGGCGCCCTAAAGGTTCACGATGAAACGAAACCAGAGGTCCTTCTGGAAATCGGTAACGACCTCGATACCGAAAAAGTCGTGAACCTGGAACCTGACGCTGCCCTCTATGTCCTCGTCCTTTTCCTCGACGATACCCTTCTCCCAGGCGATCACGACGTCGTCCCCTAAATAGTACTCGACCCAGATACGGCTGATCCCGTCAACGACGTTCTTCCCCACCGCGCCGTACACCTCGGGACTGAAACGCCTCCCTATGCCGAGGTTCGCCTGAACGTCTATCGGACCGGGAAAGAAGTTGAACTCGGTGAACAGTTCGGTCCTGCCCGCCAGAAACACACCGAGGTGCCCCTCCACGTCCGGGTTCCGCGCCTCCTTGCCGAGACTCACCTTCCCCCTCGCAAAGCCGCGGAACCGCCTCGACTCCACCCTGATCCCCACCGCGGTTGAGCGCCCGGCCTGGAGCGTCACCTGATAGTCGAGCTTCAGCGTTTTCGAGGTCGTCGTCTCGGCGAACCGCTCGAGGGCGGCGCTCACTATGTCTCCGGTCTGCTCACGCGCGAATTCCACCGGAAGCCCCAAAAGCATATCCGCCTCCCCCGCGACCGAATACTTCAGCCGCTCAAGCGCCATCGCCGGTATCGTGTGCGACCGCACCTGCACCGTCACCCACCGTATCACCGGCTCCCTCGCCTTGAGCGTCACCGTCGCGACGCTCTCTTCGTCCATCTCCAGCTCCGTGGAAACATCGAAACCGGGAAACATGTCCTTCAGCTCGTCCCTCTGCTGAACGAGTTCCGTGAAAAGCTTCGCCGCCCACGACCGCGCACCCACCGGCGTCCCAGCGATGTACGCAGCCGCCGCCGGCTCCAGAAGCCTCAACTGGCTCTCGAATCCCTTCCGCCAGAAATCGTGCACCCCGGGCGCGATCAGCCTCGTCCTGATCGTCTTCACCCTCGGCTCCGTCGGGGAGATCATCACGGAGACCTCAGCCGCGCGTCCCACTCTCAGCGACACCTCATCCACCCGGAACCCTTCCATCACCTCGTTGAATATCTTCTCCATTACCTTTTCGAGCGATTCGCGCAGACCCTCGGCTTCCTCAAGGGTCTTTCCGACGAGCGCCTTGTCCCCCACCTGCTGAACGCTCCTCTGAAGCCGCTCCCTTATGACCGAGGGGACGTTCTCGTCCGTGAAACCGAGCCTCGTCTCGACCCTCTCTATCCCCGCTCCATCCGCCGCCGCTCCCGCGACAAGGAAAAAAAGAACCGAGGCGGAGACGAAACGGCAAAAGAGACGCGACAGGGCGTTCCGACAGCAGCCCTTTCTCATAATTTCACCGTCAGAACATGTGTCCGAACCCGAAGTGTATCCGCGTGTCGTCTATCGTGGGCGCAATGGCGTAATCCAGACGCACCGGACCGACGCCGAAAGCGGGTATCTTCAGCCGCAGCCCGAAACCGAAAGACTTGTAGTAATCAACCGGGTAAAACTCCACGTCCGCCCACTTCGACCACACGTTTCCCGCGTCGGCGAATAGCACCGCCGAGAGGTTCCCCGAAAGGTTGAACCTGTACTCGGCGTTGTACAGCACCATTTTCATTCCCGCGAACTGGTACTCGTCGTACCCGCGCAGCGTGTTGACGCCCCCCAGATCGAACCAGTCGAACCGCGGCACGCTGTCCTTGCTCAACGCGACGAGCGCGCGCATCCCCATGACCTGCCGCTTTCTCACCTCGAAGAAACGACGCAGATCGAAGACCAGCTTCTCGTAGTCGAAGTCGCCGCCGATGAACCCGCCGTTCATCTCGTACGACACCGAGTCGAACCGCCCCTGCGTCGGATCGAATATGTTGTCCCGCGTGTCCGTCCTCACCGTCGTCGTGATGCTCCGCGAAACCCCGTCCAGCCCCGCCGTGTCGAGGTTGTCCGGCGACACGTCCACACTGTCGTCCTTGAACCCCACGAACACCTTGGTGTAGTACGAGATCGGACGCCCGAGGGTCATACGGAACCCGGTGTGTTGCTCCTCGTAATCGGGAACGTAAATCCCTCCAAGCCCGTAGCGCAGGTTCTCCGTGGTGGTCCTGAAAACGTTCAGCTCAAGGCTCGTCTGTCTGCGATCGAGCCACGGCTCGAAGTACCCGAACTCGTAATTGTTTCTCTTGCCCCCGGACTCCAGCCTCGCGTCCAGCCGCCGCCCCTTGCCCCGAAGGTTTCTCTCCGTATAACTGAGATTACCGATCAGTCCGGTCGTGTTGCTGTACCCCGCGCCGAAACCGATCTGCCCGGTGCGCCCTTCCTCGACCTCGATCACGAGCACGAGACTGCCGGGCGTGTCGCCCGGCTCGTAGCGCGACGAGATGTCCTCGAAAAACCCCAGGTTGAATATCCTCTGAAGGTCCTTCTGAAACTTGTCCGCGTGAAACACCTCCCCCGGCTTGAGGCGCATCTCCCTCAATATCACGTAATCCTTCGTCTTCCCGGTGGGAAATTCCTCTTTTTCTCCCGTCTCCTCGTCCGTCTCAAGGTACACCACGCGTACTTCCTGAACGACCCCCTCGGCGATCACGATTCGAAGGTTCCTGCCGGCGTCAACCCCGACGTCAATCACCCTCGCCGCGCGGTACCCGGCATCCTGGTACTTCTTTTCCACCGCCGACACGTCCTCCTTCAACCGGTTGCCGTTCAGTATCTCCTTCTCCCGCGTCTTCATCAGCGCCTTCAGCTCAGGCGAATCAATCTGCGTGTTGCCCTCGAGGATTATGCTTTCCACCACGGGATTTTCCACTACGTGAAACACCACCTTCGCCCCGTCCCCGTACTCGTCAAGCGTCACCCTCACGTCCTCCGAGAAAAAACCGAGATCGAAAATCCTCTGAAGGTCCTCCTCGAGCGTCTTCGTTGAAAGCGCCTCCCCGACCGCCGAGGACACAACCCCCAGTATCGTCTCGTCGTCCACCTCGTAGTTCCCCTTGACGTCAATCGCCCTGATGTATATCTCCCCGCCTTCCACCCCGGGTACGGCTTCCTCCGCCTTTTCCTGCCCGAACACCGAAACGCACGCCGTCAAACCGATCGCGACGGTCAAGGCAAGTTTTCCGAACGTCTTCATGGCGCCGCCTCCGAGTCCCGGAATCTCCGTGTCACAAAAAGAAACCTCCGGCACGACCGAAATCGAGCAATTTCCGCAGTATTATACCACACGATGAAAAGCTCAACAGCGTGCCCGATATTTCCGGAAGGATGATTGACCCGCAACAACGAAAAAAGCGGCGGAAAACCGCTGCTCCCTTCACCGCGTGCACGGGGAAACCCCGCGTCGGGACTACTCCACCAGAGCCTCTTTCGCCGTCTTGTAAAGGTCTATGATCTCCGACTGGTGCAGTACCTTTCTGGGACTCTGTTCCGGCTCGGGCGCCGGCTCAACGGACGTCTCCCCAGCCGGCACGGCAGGCGTCTCCCCAGCGCGTCCCGCCGGGGAACCCGCCGCCGCACGGGGCATTCTGACGACAACCGGCGCGGCTGCCGCCGGCGCAGCCGGGGCGGTAACCGCGCCCGCCGCAGCCGTCTCCGACCCTTCCGAAACCGCCGCCGCCGGAACCCTGCCCTCCCCGCCGCCCGCCGGGACCGCTTCCTCCGTAACCGCCACTCCCGCCTCCCGCGGTTCCTCCTTCGTTATCCTCGGCAGCGGATTCGATGTGAACTCGATGATCAGCACGGCGATGAGGAAACCCGCGGCGAGAAGGCTCACCGATGAAGCCGCTCTGAACTGGATTCCGCGGACCCGCCTGGGAAGCTTCGATGCGATTCTCGACTTTATCAGAAGCGCCTCTTCGAGCGCGGCGGTTATCTCCGCCCGCGCGAGACTCAGAATAGTGCTTCCGTGCGTGAACTGCTTGTGCGTGAAGTCCTCGTTGGCTTTCTCGAGCCAGTGCTTCGTGTACTTTATGTGACGTATGATCTTGTCGGAATCTACTTTTGCCTTCATCTCATTCCCCCGAAAAGGATCTTACTGTTTTTAAATAATATCCGGTTTGAGCTTTCAAAATATCCCAGTATATCCAGTTGTCTGCCGCTGAAGCGCCGGGATAAAGGCGTTCTTGCCCGCCGTTTTTTCACTTTCTGCTATTTTCTCCTTTTTTCGATGTCTTTCATCTCCTTCATCAGCCTCGACAGCATTCCCCGTATCCTCCGTATCCCGGTCTTCTGCAGCCGCGAAAGATACGAACTGCTTATCCCCAGCTCTCTGGCAAGGTCCGCGGCTTTCTTGTCCTCGATGTATATCCCCTTCACCACCGCGCGCTCCTTCTCCGACAGGCGCTCGAGACTCTCCAGTATCGTCACAAGCAGCATGTCGTCCTCGGCGATCTTCTCCACGTTATCCTTCTTCGCCGAAACCGGGTCCGCCATCCGCGCCGTAATCCCGAGCAACTCCTGCATGTTCTGCGCCGTCTCGTCAAGCTGCACGTCGCGGTTCGAATTGCGCTCAAGGTAATTGATAATCCTCCCGCGTATACGGAACGGAGCGTAACTGGAAAACCGGATTCCCTTCGACGGATCGAACCTCTCCGCCGACTCTATCAGACCCACAATCCCCTCCTGGACGAGGTCCAGGGCGATTTCCGGCGACGCGCCTTTCACGCTCGTCACTATTTTGTACACGAGCGGCTGGTACGACTCGATTATGCACGCGCGCGACTCGATGCAGTCCTCATCCTTGTACCGCCTCCAAAGCTCCGCCTCTTCTTCCACGGTGAGGCACGGCCTGCTCGATATCTCCCTCAGGAATGACTCCAGCATAGGTTCAGAAGGTTATACGGTACTCGACCTCGTACGTGGACTCGTTGTCCTGGTCCACGCTCCACATGAGAAAACTCCTGCCGCGGAACCTGTACCTCATTTCGAGATCCTGTTGCACCGGTTGGGAAAACAGCCTCTCAAGACGCACGTAGAGCCTGTCCGCCAGGCGTTTTTCCAATTGTACATGTATGTCCTTGTTGGGGTCAATGTCTATGCGGAAGTTCTCAAGGTTTATCGTCTGTTCCACTATGCTGCCTATTTCGGGAGTGAACATCCCGAACGCGCCCGCCGCAAGCACGCGGCTCACGGGCGTCCCCGCCCGCAGTTCTTCCGTGTGCGTGATCTTCGCCATGATCTCCTGAACCGAAAGCTCCGGATTGGCGGGATCGTTGTCCTCGAAGGCGTACAGCCGGATCGTCGGGCAGATGGGGATTGAAACCTTTTCCCTCTCGCCGACGGCTATCTTGGGCGCCTCGCCTGCTGCGGCGCCCGCCGCAAGACCCCCCACCGTATACGCCTGGCACAACTCACGGTAAACGGGCATCCCCCCTATGTCAATCATCGGTCCCGACGACTCCATATAAACGTCCAAACCGCTCACCCTCCCCCTCCCGTGCGCGTAGAATATCGGCACCGTCCCCATCCCCTCCGGCGAGTAAAACCCGATCACAACCGGTTCGATCACCTGAAACACTATGTCCGAGTACCCGGGACGCACGAACCCGCGCTCGGAGTACAGCGCGCCCTTCAGCGCCGGACTCGCCGCGGTCCCCGTCAGTTGCAGCTCCCCCTCGGGAAATAGCTTCAGATTCCCCCCGCCCCGCACCATCAGACCGCCGCCCACCTGCACACGGACGAACTCGGGACACTTCTCCGCGCCCGGCGCCTGC
>JBFMFE010000128.1:0-6971 GCA_040752295.1 bacterium | reverse complement strand
GCGGGTGAATTTCGCTTCCGCGCCGCCGACCTTACCGGGGGCGGCGGCTCGAGGGGGAGGCTCAACCGCGCGGCGAACGGGACGCCCCGAGTCCCGATCCGAGCGCTCCAGTTTCTCAGCATCAGCGAGTGAGGGTTCGCGCCCTTCGGGCACGCGGCGTCGCAGGCGAAGCAGCTCCAGCACCCGCCGGGGACGTGTTTTCCGTCTTCGCCCCGCATCAGTCGTTTTATTTCAGCCTTCGCGCTCCGCGCGCCGAGCCGCAGCGACGGGCATTCAACGAGGCACTTCCCGCACGCGTCGCACAGGTCGTCCCTGAAAATATCGAGGCGGCTCCCCGCCCCGCGGGCGTCCGGCTTTTTCCGGTTGAGAAACTCTGTCAGTATTTGACCGTCTCCGCCTTTTCGGCGTAGGGCGCGAGGCGCACCGCGCAGACCTTGTATTCTGGTATCTTCGCCACAGGGTCGAGGGCGGCGTTGGTCAGCTCGTTCGCGGCGGCTTCGGCGAAGTGGAAGGGAATGAACACCGTCCCCGCGGGCGGGACGTCGGAAACGTGTGCTTTCGCCCGAATCTCGCCCCTCCTCGACGCAACGCGGCAGAACGCGCCGTTCACGATGCCGAGGCGCGCGGCGTCGGAGACGTTCACCTCCAGGTACGCCTCGGGCACGTGCTCGTCTATGGGTTTCGAACGCCTCGTCATCGTGCACGTGTGGTAGTGGTACAGCATCCGCCCCGTCGTGAGTATAAGCGGGTACTCCGCGTCCGTCGTCTCGTCCGGGTCGCGGTGCTCCACCGCGTGGAATTTCCCCTTTCCCCTCGTGAACCCGTCCGCGTGCAGTATGGGCGTTCCGGGATGTTTTTTGTCGGGGCAGGGCCAGGAGATGTTCTCCTTTTCGATTCGCCTGTAGTCAACGCCTCCGTAGCTCGGCGTCAGCGACGCGATCTCCCTCATGATCGCGGCGGGGTCGGCGTACTTCATCCTGTATCCCATCCGCCCGGCGAGGTCGGCGGTGATCTCCCAGTCCTGCCTGCATTCCCCGACCGGCTCGATGGCTTTTCTCACCCGCTGCACGCGACGCTCCGTGTTGGTGAAAGTGCCGTCCTTTTCCGCGAACGACACCGCGGGCAGCACCACGTCCGCCATCGCCGCCGTCTCCGACGGGAATATGTCCTGCACCACCAGGAATTCAAGATTCTTGAGCGCCTCGCGCACGTGGTTTATGTCCGGGTCGGAGATCATCGGGTTCTCGCCCATTATGTACATGGCTTTCAGGCTGCCCGCCGCCGCGGCGTTCATCATCTCGACCACCGTCAGTCCGGGGCTTGGGGGCAGCCGCTTCACGTTCCATGCCCTCGCGAATTTCCTTCTCACGGAATCGTCCGTCACCTTCTGGTATCCTGTAAACACGTTCGGAAGCGCCCCCATGTCGCACGCGCCCTGGACGTTGTTCTGTCCGCGCAGCGGGTTCACGCCCGTCCCGCGCCTGCCTATGTTGCCGGTCAGCATCGCGAGGTTCGCCACCGCCAGGACGTTGTCCGTTCCGGACGTGTGCTGCGTCACGCCCATGGAATAGAGGATCGCAGCCCGTTCGGCGCCGGCGTAAAGGCGTGCGGCAGCGCGCAGTTCTTCCGCGGGTATCCCCGTGATCTTCTCCACCCGTTCGGGCGCGTACTTCTTCGCCGCCGCCGCCGCTTCCTCGAAACCCTCGCACCTGCCCTCCACGAACTCCCTGTCCCAGAGGTCCTCTTCGATGATGACGTTCATGAACCCGTTCAGCCACGCCACGTCGGTGCCCGGTTTCTGCCGCAGGTGCATCGCGGCGAAGTCGCACAGCGGGATTCGCCGCGGGTCCACAACGATGAGTTTCGCGCCGTTCCTGACCGCCCGTTTCACCGACAGCGCGACAATCGGGTGCGTCTCCGTCGTGTTCGTGCCGGTCGCGAGTATCACCTCCGCCTCCGCGATGTCCTCGATGGAGTTGGTCATCGCGCCCGATCCGAAAGCCAGGGCAAGCCCGGCGACGGTCGAAGCGTGGCAGAGCCGCGCGCAGTGATCCACGTTGTTCGTCCCGATCACCGCCCGCATGAACTTCTGAAAGACGTAATTCTCCTCGTTCGTGCACTTCGCCGACGCAAGCCCGCCTACGCAGTCCGCACCGCTCTTCCCTTTGATCTCCGTCAGCCTCTCCGCGACAAGCTCCATCGCCTCGTCCCACGACGCCTTCCGGGACTTCCCGTTTTTCCTTATCATCGGCTCCGTCAACCGCTCGGGATTGTTGATGAACCCGTGCCCGAACCTGCCCTTCACGCACAGGGCGATGCCGTTTACGGGCGCTTTTTTACTCGAGCTGACCTTCACGACCGCGTTGTCCTTTACGTTCAGATCGAACTGACACCCGCAGCCGCAGTAGGGACACGTCGTCGTCACCTTTTTAAGCTCCCATTCTCTCGCGACGCCGATCGCGTCCTTCTCCACAAGTGCGCCGGTGGGGCATGACGCAACGCAGTTGCCGCAGAACACGCACCCCGCCTCCTCCATCGTGCAGTTCAGCGGAGTCGAGACCATCGTCGCGAATCCACGGTGGGCGAAGTCTATTATGCCGTCGCCCTGGACCTCAGCGCACGTCCGCACGCACCTGCCGCACAGTATGCACTTGTTGTAGTCCCTCACGTAGAAGGCGTTGTCCCTGTATATCGGGTATTCGTACTTCTGAACGTCTTTGAACCTCGTTTCTTTCAATCCCGTTTCGTAGCAGTACCGCTGGAATTTGCACCTTCCGGCGCCCTCGCAGGTCAAGCAGTCGAGGGGGTGCGCCGACAGCAGCAGGTCGAGAACGAGCCGCCGCGCGCGCATCACGCGCTTCGTGCCGGTCTTCACTTTCATGTCCGGCGCGACCTTCACCGTGCACGACGGCATGAGCGCCCGCGCGCCCTCCACCTCCACCACGCAGACGCGGCACGCGCCCGTCGGTTCCAGGTACCCGGCGTGGCACAGGTGCGGAATCGCCACGCCGTTCGCCTTCGCCGCCTCCAGTATCGTCATCCCTTCCCGCGCCGCCGCGCGCTTTCCGTTCAGGTAAAAAGTTATTTCGGGCATCTCACGCACCTCTTTCGATTCACGAAAGCACCACGGCGTCGAACGGACACACCGTGTAGCACGTCCCGCACTTCGTGCACTTCGCCTCGATCACCTGGTGAATTTCCTTCTTTCGTCCCGCGATCGCCTCCGCCGGGCACGACTCGGCGCACAGGTGGCATTTCCTGCACAACTGCGGGTCAATCGTATACGTCAGGAGGCTCCTGCATTTGAGCGCTGGACACTTCTTCTTCTCTATGTGCGTCGCGTACTCGTCCCTGAAGTATCGCAGCGTCGTGATCACGGGGTTCGGCGCCGTCTGCCCCAGACCGCAGAGCGAGGAGTCCTTCACGGTCTCCGCCGTCTCCTCCAGAAGCCCGAGGTCCTTCATCTCTCCCTTCCCCTCGCTCACGCGCGTCAGCATCTCCAGCATCCGCTTGGTTCCCATTCGGCACGGCACGCACTTCCCGCACGATTCGCTCTGCGTGAAGGTCATGAAGTACTTCGCGATGTCCACCATGCAGGTCGTCTCGTCCATGATGATCAGTCCGCCGCTGCCCATGATCGCCCCCACCTGGGCAAGCGATTCGTAGTCAATCGGAAGGTCCAGGAACTTTGCCGGGATGCAGCCGCCGGAAGGCCCCCCGGTGAGCGCCGCCTTGAATTTCTTTCCGTCGGGTATCCCGCCGCCCACGTCGAAGATGATCCGCCTCAGCGTGATCCCCATCGGCACCTCGACCAGCCCCGTGTTGTTGATCATCCCCGCGAGCGCGAATATCTTCGTCCCCTTGCTCTTCTCCGTCCCCATCGCCGCGTACCACCTGTGCCCCTTCGTCATTATCGCGGGCACGTTCGCAAGCGTCTCAACGTTGTTTATGCACGTGGGGTACCCCCACAGACCGGACTGTATCGGAAACGGCGGTCTCACGCGCGGCATTCCCCGCCTGCCCTCGATGGAAGCCATCAGCGCCGTCTCCTCGCCGCACACGAACGCGCCGGCGCCCTCCTTGATGTGCACGTCGAACGAAAAACCGCTCCCCAATATGTTCCCGCCGAGAAGCCCGAGGGCGCGCATCTGCTCGAGCGCTATTCTCAAGTGTTTGATGGCGATCGGATACTCGGCGCGCACGTAGATGTAGCCTTCCGTCGCCCCGACGGCGTATGCGCCGATCAGCATCCCCTCGAGCACGGCGTGTGGGTCGCCCTCCAGCACGGCTCTGTCCATGAACGCCCCGGGGTCGCCCTCGTCCGCGTTGCACACGAGGTACTTCTTTTCCCTCCGCTCCTTCAGCGCGAGGCGCCACTTCACGCCCGTCGGAAACCCCGCGCCCCCGCGCCCCCTCAACCCCGACGCGGCAACCGACTCCACCACCTCCTCCGGACTCATCGCCGTCAGCGCCTTCGCCAGCGCCGAATATCCCCCCCCCGCAAGGTAATCCTCGATCCTCTGCGGATCGATCCGCCCGCAGTTCCTCAAGACCACCTTCTTCTGATTCCTGTAGAACGGAACGTTCGCTTCCTTCACGATCCTCTTGCCCGTGAGGGGATTCACGTAGAGGAGCCGGTCAATCACCTTCCCCTTGACGAGCGTCTCGTTCACGATCTCCGGCGCGTCCTCCGGCGTCAGCCTCGTGTAGAAGACGTTCGCCGGGTCAACCACCGCCACCGGCGACATCGAGCAGAACCCGTGGCACCCCGTCTCGAGCAGCGTCACCTTCCTCGTCAGCTTTTTCCGGCTGATTTCGCTCTTGAGCGCCTCCGCCACCGCGTCCGCGCCCTTGGCTTTGCACCCGGTCATGCAGACCCTCACAACAACCCGCCCGGGGTCTATCCCCGACTTCAACTTCTCCCTCATCCGTTCAAGTTCCCTCGTGTTCCCGAGTGGTTTCATCGCCTGCTCCCCTTCGCCTTATCTTATTGACGTTTGCAAAAATAAAGGAAAACAAGGTGATATTTTTCCGACAGGCAAGATGCCTGTCCCACTTAAAAAGGATTCTCCTGTAATCGTGGGACAGGCTTCCAGCCTGTCAACAGGCAATTTAAGAGAGAGGAGATTTTCCATTACTTATAACCTCAATAAGTCCCGAGCGCGCCGCGGGCGCGCGATCCCTCTGAACGAACGATCATGACTCTTCCGCGCCGTACTTCCTCGTGATCTTCCGCGCCGTCTTCGGCGTCTGCGTCCCGTAGTAATCCGTGTCAATCATAACCACGGGCGCGAGGAAACACGTTCCGAGGCACGCCACCGTCTCGAGCTGAAACCGCATGTCCTTCGTGGGATTGCCCGCCTTCACCTTGAGGTGGTTCTCCAGCGTCTGAAGTATCCTCCCCGCGCCCTTCACGTGACACGCCGTGCCCTGGCACACCTTGATCGAGTGCTTCCCCTTCGGCTTCAGGTGGAACTGCGCGTAGAACGTCGCCACGCCGTACACGCGGCTCAGCGGCGTCTTCAGCCCCCGCGCGATACCCTTCAGCGTCTCCGGCGAAAGATACCCGAGCGCCTCCTGCGCTTCCTGGAGAACGGGTATCAGCGCCCCCGGCGACCCGCGGTATTTCTCTACGATCCTCTCGAGACCGTTATCCGCCATCGCGCGCGCCTCCTCTCGGATTCAACGCCGGGTGCGTCCGGACGCCGTGCTTCCGTACGGGAAAATCAAGTTTCACCGTCCACCGTCCCGGAAACGACCTTCCCGGCGAGTTCTTCGTGCCGTTGTTTCGAGTCGATCCGCGCACAAGCGCATACTTGAATCCGCGCAAACACGCGGCACCATTGTAACCGCACGCGATAAATAAATCCACAGTCTTTTTCAGCAGGGAAAAACAGTTCAAGACGTTCAGGCGGGGATCATCGCGGTTCAGCCGACCGTTTTCGAGGAACGGAAATATTTCCTGCTCTCACCGGTAAGCGCGGCTGCTCTTGACGGGCATGGGGACTTCCTTCAGTGGCGCGGCGGCCGTCCAGTCGCGCAGCGAGATTTTCCCCGGCGTAAACTCAACGTAGGTAGCGTGCGTCGTCCAGTCCCCCGAGTTGACGTACAACTTTCCGCCCCCGGCGACGGGCGTGATTCCCGGCGCGTGCGTGTGCCCGAACACCACCGCGTCGCACCGCATCTCCTTCGACACCTGCTCCGCCGCGTCCTCCCATATCTTCAGGAACCGCTCCGGGACGCCGACCTCGCCGGGGGTTCGTTCCTTTCGACCCGGCGCAGCCTTACGCTTCGGCTCGCGCTGGAAAATCCTCACCACGTCCCTGAAAAAGTCCACCGCGCGCCTGTCCACCGGCTCGCCCGTCACGTTCCGCAGAAAGTCAATCGCGTCGTATATGTGCTCCTTGAAAAGCGGATCGTGAAAGTGACCGTGGTCCATGAACACGCGGGCGCCGTATATTTCGCGCACGAGGCAGCGCTTCCTGTCGCAGTACGTCATCGTGAAGCCGCCCTCGTCAAGCTCGATGCCCCTCAGCGAAAGATCGTGATTGCCGATGACGTACGTCAGGGGTATTCCCCGTTCCGGCAGCGACCGCAGGCGCGTGATGATCTCCCTGTGACCGGGCCAGACCGTTTCGCCCTTCAACGGCGGAAAATCGAATATGTCGCCCAGGACGTACATCTCCTTCGCCGTTTTCACGACGTGGTCGAGAAACTCGAAAAACATCTCCTTTCTGCCGTTCTCCCAACGGTCAACGTGGAGGTCGGAGATGACGACCACGGGCTTTTCCTTTTTTCGTCTCATGCCGCGTTCAGCTCCTCACGATCATCGCGTCGCCGTCTCATGCCGCGTCTTTTGGCGGACGCGGCGTTGTTTTTTTTACTCGATCAATTGGTGAACTTTCGCACATTCTTCGTCACGATGGATTGCGACGTCATCCGCCTTGGACTGCGGCGAGTCATCGCCGCCT
>JBFMFE010000127.1:0-21717 GCA_040752295.1 bacterium | reverse complement strand
AACTGGGTGCGAACATTACAAAAAAATCGTCAACGCTCGCGGTGAGGGAGACAGGTGAACTCGCGAAGCTGGCTGTAAACAAAGCGAAGGGCACGTTTAAGGAAGCGAAAACCATCCCCGTGAAAATGCAGCCGCCCGCAGTATCGTCGAAGAGAAACCATGAGAAAGTACGGGAACCTGAACTGCGGGACGCCCAGATTGAACGGATAACCGGGAAAGTGCAGGAATATCGGGATGAAATCGAAGGGCTGGAGAAGAAAATAGAAACGGTCCGGCATCGGCTGAAGGAGCGTCAGATGAAAGAGGAAAAGAAAAAACAGGAGGGAATGGCGCAATGCGCCGGGGAAGAGCAAAAAAAGCGGGAGGAGGCGGCGCCTCAGGAGGAAATGCGACGCACCGCGGAGGATCAGGATCAGGAACCCGTGCGCGCCAAGGAAACACGGAAGCGCGAGGAAAAAGTAGAAAAAGCCCATATAAGGACGGAACCGCCTGAAGAGAAAGTGGACATGAGTCACCTTGACCGGATCCTGCTGGAAAATGCGGTCAGAGACATGAACGATGCCGACCCGGATATAAGGAAAGCGGCGGCGAGGGAACTGGCGCGTCTTGGAAAAATTGCAATTCCCTGTCTGCTTAATCGGGCATTGGAAGACGAAGATCAGAACGTGCGGGCTGCCGCGGTTACTTCGCTCGGAAAAATTCGGGATGAGAAAGTGACTGTGGCGCTCAAGCAGGCGCTGGAAGACCCCTCCCCACGGATTCGGACAGCGGCATTGAGGGGGCTGTATAAAATTGCTGATCTGTCGAGCACTGAATGTCTGTTAAAGGCCCTTGTGGATCCGTCTGCGGAAGTTCGACGCCGGGCGGCGGTTTACTCGGGTTGGAGACAGGCAAAGGAGGCGATCCCGCGCCTGGCGATAATGCTGCGGAGCGAGGATGAACGGATAAAGGAGGAAGCCGCGGCGGCGCTTGGGAACATGGGGGATACAAGGGCAGTCCAGTATCTGATCCCCGCATTGTCGGACTCGAGCGCGGAAGTCAGGAAGAAAGCCGCTGAGGCATTGAACCGGCTGACGCATAGAAAAGCGGCATTTCCTGCGGACGGAGACGAAGACGAGAGAAAAGAGCACGTGGGGGAATGGGAGAAGTGGTGGCGTATGAACCGGGAAACGATGGAGATATAGATTGACGGAGGGGAATTTATGAAGAAAAAGAGCCGAACGGCGCGGCGGTCCGCTTCGATCGTCGGCATGAGCAACGGGACAATGCTCCGCATGCGGATGAGGATGTGAAAAAGCGGGAAGAACGGCGCGAACCGGGCAGGAAACATAACGTGGAAAAACTATTTGTTTTAAAGAAAGGAGAAAGTAACCATGGCGAAAGAATTTGAAAAAAGCGTTGCCAATGAGAAACCAGAGGCGGGTGGCGGGAAGATCGGCACTAAGACACCATGGGAAGCGGGCGCGCTAAAAAAAGAGGCGTCAAAGAAAAAGAAAGGGACGGAAAAAAAGAAGGCGCCGCGGCGTAAAAAGGACAAAATAAACCTTTTGTCCGGGGGGCACTTTAAGGAACTGCGCAAAACAGATTCTCTGTTGGTGGAGAAGATTCATGATATTTCCGACCAGCTCAGTCTGACGCTGGCGGAGAGAAAGCGATTGGAGGACAGTTTGTCCTCAACTAAAAGCGTTCTCGGTGAAGTGAGGAAAGAGAGGGAGCGATTCAAGGCAAGGGTCGAACTGCTTGAAGGGGCGAGCGAAACCCTGGATGAGATTCGCGAACGCGTGGTTCCTAAAGAAGAGGAAATTACCGACGTGTTCTCGATAATCAAGGACCTGGAACATCAGCTGGATTTCATGTTTAAGGTCAAGGGTGAGCTGGAAAAAGAACTCGATGCGACCCGGGCAAGACTGGATGAATCGGAAAGCAACAACGAATCGCTGGCGTCAAAGGTGAAAGAACTGACGGCGGAGACCGCGGTCGTCGGCGACCTCCGCGAGGAAGTGGCGTTTACCGGGGAAGAACTGAACAACGCGCTCGAAAGAACTCGTGAACTCGAAGGGGAATTGAAGAGCACGCTGGAAGAAATGGAGAACGCATATACTAAATTGGAAAGCTCAGGGCGGACTAACGAACAACTCAAAGAGGAGATTAACAACTTGCAAACAGAGCTGGAGAGAACTATGGAGGAGAGAGACATATTGACGGAAAAGCTGGGTGATGCGGAGCGGAGCATATCTGAATTGAGCTCCGAAAACGAACGGTTGGAGGAAGCCGTTAAGGCTCGGGAAAAACACATCGCGGAATTAGAAAAGGCAGAGAAGCAGCTTGAAGGAGAAAGGGAGAAGCTTCTGCAGAAAATCGCCTCCCTGGAAGCCCGCCTGGAAAACACACTCGTGATCAAGAACGCCCTGGAAACGGAACTCGTTGCTTCCAAGGAAGCGATGGGTGAAATCCGCACCGCCCTCTCGGGCGCCCGCGCGGTTACCAAAAAGCGGTATTATAGAAGCGCGGAGAACAGGAAGTAGAGCCGTTTACTTTTTGGCATGGGTATTTTAATCACCGGGACGCGGTCCAATATGTTTATGCGTTTTGCGGCTATGGAAATCTCCGATGTTAAAAAACTGAAACGAAAACCCGGCAAACCCGACCCCGATTACATTCAACAACTGGAGCAGGATATCGAGTTAACGCTTGAGGACAAGGAACGTGCCTACAAAAAAATTGTAGAACTTCAGGGAGAAATATCAAAAAGCCGGTCCGAAAATAAAAGATTAAAATCGGAACTGTCGTCTTCCCGCGGGCAAACGAAAGAGCTGGAAAGCGAATTGAGAAGGCATGAAGATCGAATCGCGGGCGTGGAACGCCTGGAAAAAACCCTTGATGCGGCAAAAAAGGAAAAAGAGGAAGCGGTCGGCGAAATCCGCAGGCTCGAAGGGAAATTGCAGGCTGTAATATCAGCGCGGGACACGATCAGGAACGAGCTGGCTTCGGCATTGGAGGCACTGGAAAAGTTACGGGAACAGAGCGCTCATCCGAAGGATATGAATAAAACCCTCGAGGTGAAAGATGCCCGTATAAAGGAGTTGAAGGCGAAACTTTTCACCGTTGAAAAGGAGAAAGAAGACACGAACAAACAGATAAAAGATATGGAAAACAGGCTGGAACTGGCAGATGAAAAAGAGGACGCCCTTAAAAGGGACCTTTCCAGGCTGCAGCGGGAACTCCAGAACCTGCAAAAGGAAAAGGAGGCTCTGGAGAGAGCGCACGAAGATTTGAAGGACGAACGCGCAAGGTCTCGGAATCCGGAAAACTCGCTGGCGTCCGCGGAAAAGGAGAAGAATGCCCTCGCCGGGCAGGTGAAGGGTTTAACCGGCAGACTGGAAACGGCGGCGGAAAAAGAAAAGCAGCTCGCCGGAACGGAGACCGCGCTTAAAGAACAGAGGGACCTCCTTGCCGCCGAAAACAAGACGCTGCAAACCAGGGTTGGCATGCTGGAGGAAAAGGCATCCCATCTTAAAGAATTGCAGGATGAGTTGAACACCGCTCGGAAAAACAAGGACTCTTTGGAGAAGGAAAATGAGCGTCTGGCGCGGGAACTGAGCGAATCGGGTGAAAAAATCCTGTCCATGAAAAACAACCTGGACGAGATGGAAAAAGAATTAAAGAAAAGCCGCGAAATTAACAATAATATCGCGACCGAAAAAGAAATAATGGAAAAACATGCCGGTGAACTGCGGGAAAAACTTGAATCTGAGATTGGGCGGCTTGAGTCGCTGGAAAACGATAATGCGGTTCTGCGGGATGAGATAAACAACCTGTTGAAGGACAGAAAAATACTTGAGCGGCAGACAGTGCAGCTTAGAAAAAAGGTCGAGAGTACAGACAGTGAACTGGCTTCAAAGAACGAAGAAATAAAATCATTGGAGAATTCGCCGGCAACAACTGCCGGGGAGAAACAGGCGCTTGAGTCCTGCTTGAAGAAAATGGAAATGGAGGCTCGAAAAGGTCTGAAGGAACGGCGCCGCATGGAAGATGAACTGGAAAAAATAATTCAAGAACGAAAAGACAGCATGAAGACAATCAGCGATTTGCAAAGCCGGGTGGATTCAGCAATCGAGCAAAGGGATGAAATGAAAACCCGGATCGCGGAGTCGGCAAAATTGAAAGGTAAATATCAAAGAAAGCTGAACGCTCTGGAAATGAAACTGTCGGATATTGAGACTGAACGCAACGCGCTGAAAGAGGAAAAACAGGACATTGCCGGGAAGAACTTGTCGCTTCAGAAGCAAATGAAGGAAATTGGGAACGAAAATCGCACTCTGAAGTATGAAGTTGGTCGGATGCAAAAAGAACTGGGAAAAGTCCAACGGGCAAAAGCTGAAATGGAAGACGGGCTTAAAGAAATGAAAAAGCTGAGCGCGGAAGCGAAAAGCGCGGAGGCGCGCGCGGCGGCGATAGAGGATGCAAAAAAGAAGGCTGAAAAGGCGCTTATTCAGACCTGTTCCAAACTGAAATCGAATGAGAGTAAGTTAAACGAATTAAAAAAAGAGCTGAAACAATCCGGCAGGGATAAAGCTGAATTGGAAAGGTCCCTTGCGCATCTACAAAATAAGCTCAAAGATTTGGAATCATTGCGGGATAAGTTCCGGGAAGAGAAAAAAGAATGGGAAGAAAAGGCGGCTGGGTTAAAGGGAGAGATTGAGATCTCCCGCTCGTTAAGGAAGACACTCGAAGACGAACTGCACGAAGCGAATGAGGCACTGGTCCTGGTTTATGAAAAACTCGAATCGGGAGACGGCGATTAAATCCGCATGATGGATATGTGCTGCGGTCAAGGGCGGAAAAACGTTTCAACCACGATTCCGGGCTGGATAACGCCGGTGATGTTAAGCTGAATGAGGTGAAGTCACATGAAAGAACCGGATGAATTGTATGAAGACGGCTTGGATGTGAAATTCCGCATCCTGGTGGTGGACGACGCGGACTCGATGCGTGAGTTGTACAGAACAAGGTTTCTGGAGTGGGGATACGAAGCGACCACTGCGCCCGACGGCGAAACGGCGGTCGAAAAAGTTAAAAAGGAAAAATATGACCTCGCGCTGGTGGACCTGGTAATGCCCGGAATGGACGGCATCGAAACCATAAAAGAAATCAAAAAACACAGTCCCGGCACTGTGACGATTATCTTAACCGCTCATGGGCGGATTGATACAGCCGTGGAAGCCATGAAGGTCGGCGCTTTCCACTATCTGGAAAAAACATCCAATATGGATTTGGTTAAAATGATTGTCGTGCGCGGGTTGGAAAAGAAAGTGCTGACGGAAAGGACCCGCATTATCGGAGAGGTACTGGCAACAAAGAAAAAGGAACATATGGTTGAGAAAATCAAGGAAATCAAGCAGGAATTGAAAACCGTTTCCATGGAGAAGGAAAGTCTTGAGCGCGAACTCGAGAAAGTGCGCGCTGAAAAGGAAGCCCTGGAAAAAAGACTGGCTTCTCTGGAGAAGAGAGCAAAAACGTAAGAGAAAGAGGGAATGTATCAACGCATATAAATCACTTTTTGCGTGAGCGTATATCTTACGAGAAGAGGGTGGTGTTGTGAAAAACAAAGCGCAAAAAAAAGCGACCCTGGAAGACGAAAAAACCAGCGTTCTGGACAAAATCAGGATGCTGAGGTCGGAACTGGAAAGCGCTTATTCAACGCGGGAAGCCCTGAACGATGAATTGTTGTCCCTGAAGAAAACCAACAAAACGCTGGAAACGGAACTTCAGCGCCTGGAACTGGAACTGAAAGCGGCCGCAGAGGAAAATCGAACCCTCGCGAAAGAAAAAGAAGTGGTTCTGAAAAGCGCGAAAGCTTTGGAAGAAGAAATGAAAGCTTTCCTCCGGGAAAAGGAGAGGATCGAAAACGAGCTGGAGGAAGCAAGAGAAGCGATCAGGGAAATTCGGGGCGCGCTGGAAGAAGAGGCGGGATAATTTCTCAACGGGGAAACGCTTTGTGGTTACAAAACTCAATATAAAAAATGATAAGGAGAATATACTGAACGGCATTGATCGTATGAAGTCGCAGTTGAAGAAATTGACTTCTGAAAAGGAGCTGCTTGAGACGGAATTGAGCGCCATCCGTGAAGAGCTGGGAAAATTTCGCGAGGTAGTGCGGGAAAAGCAGGGGGAAGAGCCTGAAACGAAAGGGAAACGAAGAACGGATTATTATGAGGAAAAGTTGAGTGAGGCGCTTAACTACATTTTCGGCAAGGGAAAAAACGGGAAAGAAACGTGGGCGTTCGGAGACGTAAAGGAGATACATGAGAAAATATACAGGCAGGTGAAAGGACGCTGGGCAAGGGCGTTTGAGATTTCATACGATTCGCCGGAGGATTATCTGAGAAACCATGTGCCGAACGTCGCGAGACTCGTCACTTTCATCGCCGCGCAATTGGGTTGGAATGAATATATGGTCGAGGTTGTGGGAGTTGCCGCGCTCCTCCACGACGTAGGGATGGCGTGGGTTCCGGGATCAATATTAAACAAGAAATCGAGGCTCAACGAGGATGAAATGAAAGTTATCAGGGAGCATCCGAAGCACGGAGCGAATTTGCTTAAAGGCGCCGGCGGCATGTTCCAGCAGTATTCCCTGGTGGTTTTGCAGCACCACGAACGCGAGAACGGGAGCGGGTATCCCAGAGGGATGCTCGGAGCTGGAATCCATGATATCGCCCGGGTCATCGGGGTGGCGGACGCGTATGAAGCCATGGTGGCGCCGCGGGTTTACAGGAGGAGTAAAACGCCGGAGCAGGCAATGAAAGAACTTGAAGAACTCGCCGGAAAAGGGGTCTTCGATCCGCTGGTGGTGGAAATGTTTGGAGAAAAGGCAATGAAATATGTTTGACCGTGGTTGGAAGAAGGGGGAGAAGGGGATCATGTCCGTGAATCAGGGAATGATGGTCTTGATAAACACGGACTGCGGTGTGGAAAACGGCTGGAAATTGTGCGGCGACGATTTCGCGGTGGACCTCTCTCAGGGCGATGACTCCAGTCTGAAAAAGATTGCCGATGCCCGCCCGCACGTCCTTCTCCTGGATTCCGCATGCATGGATTCCGTGGGGATCGATTTTTTGAAAAAGGTCAGGAAAATCCTTCCGGAAACGGAACTTAAAGTGGTGTCGGATTCCCTGAATATTTTTTCGATTGACGGCGCCTTAAAACAAACGGAATCATACGGAGCGGAAGAACTCAAAACCCCTCCCGGCAAATACGAAAAGACGAAAATTCAAAACCCCCTGTTAACGCTTGCGGAAGACCGGCGTTTTGTCGAAAGTCTGATCAGGAACATGACGGAAGGACTCATATTTATAGACAAAATGGGAAAGATAACGTTTATGAATAAAGTGGGAGAAGAGATCCTCAGGTGTTCAGCCTGCGGCGCCCGAGCCGGGAACGGCGCCGAGTGTTCCACATGTGAATCCAGACGCCTGCACTGCTCAAAAGTATTCACCTGCGCCGGCGAGAACCTCTGTTGCCCGCTGGGTGAAAAATTGCTTGAACAGCCATCCCGCGCCGCTGAAAAGGCATGCAAAAAAAATAGCATGTGCTGTCCCTTATGCAGGACGCTGGCTTATGAAGAACCGGTAAAAAGATTCAAAGTCCGGCTCAAAGGAGAAGAAGACAGGAAAGTATCAATAGAAATGACCACTATGATTCTGAAGACCCGATCGGGCGTAACGAACGGCGCGGTGGGAATATTCTACGACGTTACCAGCCAGGAAAAAATGGAAGAGGCTGTCCGGCGGATGGACAGGCTCGCTTCCATCGGTCAGTTCTCCGCCGGGATCGCTCATGAAGTGAGGAATCCGCTCACGTCAATTTCAACGACTACCGGAATACTCAAACGAAAGTTGAAGGGAGACGACGAAAGTCTCAGGCATATTAAAACGATCTCCAGCGAAATCGAAAGACTCAATAAAATTGTAAAAGATGTATTAAAGTTCGCGCGTCCTTCAAAGCCGGTGCTCGCCCCCTGCTGCCTGGAAGACATCCTTGATGAATCCCTTGATCTATTGGACGGACAGTGCCGGAAGCAGGGCGTCAGCGTGCATCGCAGGCGCAATGAACGCCTGCCGCACGTTCTGGCGGACTTCGACCAGATACAACAGGTGTTAGTGAACCTTCTGCTCAACGCGATTGAATCAATGGAGAACGGAGGATTTATTGTCATTAAAACGGAAACCTCGTCCCGCATCGTTCAATCGCGGCTTACTGGAGACCATCCCGTCGAGGGTGCGGCCGTCGAGATTTCCGACACCGGAAAGGGTATTTCTCACGAAGATCTGGAAAAAATATTCGCCCCGTTTTTTTCGAAGAAAAAAAGCGGATCCGGACTCGGGCTTTCCATTTCCCAGCGAATCATAGATGAACACAATGGCATTCTGGAGGTAGAGAGTACTCCCGGGAAAGGAACGCTTTTCAGAGTGATATTACCGGCATCTGACTGACGCCATGCAACCCTGCCGAAACCGGAAAATCACCAGCATCTTGAACGCGGCTGTCCCAGAGACGTTGAAAATGTCCGCCAAAATTCTGATTATTGAAGACAACGAAACAGTAAGAGAAAACCTTTCCACACTGGCGCGGGAATGGGGTTATCGAGCGGTTGCGAGTGAGGACGGAAAGGGATATCTGAACCTGATAAAAACCGTGTCTCCGGACCTTGTGCTCCTGGATTTGAAGCTGCCGGAAGCGCACGGGATGGAAATCCTGCGTGAGATCAAAAGGTTCGATAAAACTATCGTTGTGATCGTTATCACCGGCTTCGGGGACGTTCAAAGCGCGGTCGAGGCGATGAAAATCGGCGCCGTTCACTATTTAACCAAGCCGTTCGACACCGATGAGCTTCGGGTGGTAATACGAAATTCCCTCGAAAACCAGCGGACTCAGCGCGCTCTCACGGACATAGTGGAACGGAAAAGGTCCCGGTTCGATCCAGGTAATTTTATCTTCACAAGCAGGATAATGCAGAGAGTTCTGGATGACGTTATGAGAGTTGCCGGGGTTCCCACCACCTCGGTCTTGATCGAGGGAGAAACGGGGACCGGAAAAGAATTGATTGGAAAAATCATCCACTTCAACTCCCCGCGTGCGAACGAACCGTTTGTGGCGCTGAACTGTTCCGCCATCCCCGATAACCTGCTTGAAAGCGAACTTTTCGGGCATGAGAAAGGCGCATTTACCGACGCCAGACATACGAAAAAGGGACTATTTGAAATCGCTGACGGGGGCACGATTTTCCTCGATGAGATCGGAGACATGAGCCTGAAATTACAACCAAAAATACTCAGAGTGATGGAGGATGGATGCTTTCGGCGGCTGGGCGGAACCGGGGACGTAGTCGTAAACACACGCATTATCGCCTCAACTAATAAAAACCTCAAAGCCATGGTCAGGGAAAACACTTTCCGAAAAGACCTGTATTACCGTCTCTGCGTCGTTCCGCTCAAACTCCCCCCGCTCCGGAATAGAAAAGCCGACATCCTGCCCCTTGCAGAGCATTTTCTCGAACACTTCAGCAAAGAACTGAAAAAACAGGAACCGGGGATCGCCGCGGAAGTCAAACAAAAACTCATGTCCTATCCGTGGCCGGGGAACGTGAGAGAATTGAAAAACGTGATGGAACGCGCGGTGTTGTACTGCGACGGCGGCATGCTCGAACCGACGCATCTGATACTGGGCGAGAGTGACTCCGACGATGAAGAGCCGGATGCCGGCGCGGGCGCGGCATCGGATGCGTTCCTGCTGAAGATAGATTTCGGCAGGGTATCCCTGCCGGACGTTGAAAAGCAAGTCATCATTGCGGCGATGGAGCGGGCGGGGCACAACAAAAGTTACGCGGCGCGCCTCCTGGGCTTAGGACGCGGCGCGCTCCGCAATAAACTGGAAAAATATGATATGGATTGACACCACAACGCTAAGGCCATTCCTTCCATTCGGGGATATTATTATTATGTCAAGCGGCGGGCTTTTTTGACCCCCTTTAGGCGTCCAGAGTTGACCCCCCTGGAGGGGTGGTTTTTCTCGCTTACGCGCGCGCAATGCGTGCGCGCGCGGGTCAATTTTGCGCGCCGCGCAACAACCGGCTCCCTGGATTCCGGGCATCATACTGGAATGACGCGACGGCGGGTATTTATCGCTCCGTGCGGTGAGACGAAAGCAGGATTACCGATATAGAATATCGAAGTGAGAGAACAGGGGTTGGGGAGGGGTGCGTGCGGGAGTTTGCCCCGGGTTAAGCGCCGGCTTCGGATGAGAGATCGGGGTGTGATTTCGAGATGAGGATGAGAGATGGGAGTGTGATTTTGAGATGAGGAAGTTCGCCATTCCTTTTTTTCTTGCGGTTCTGTGCGGGTTGGTGCTGTTGTTTTCGATTTTCCTTCCGAGGTGGAAGGAGGGACTCGTTCGGCGCGCCGAGAGGGGTATAGAGGAGGTTTTTCCGCTTCAGGTGGAGATCGGCTCGATCACGTTTCACTTTCCGTCGGTTGTGAGGATGAGGCGGGTGTCGGCGCTCACGACGGGGCGGCCGCGGCAGCTGCTTTTTTCGGCGCCGGAGGCGCGGCTGACGCTTAATCCGGTATCGCTGCTTCGCGGGGGAGTGGAGTTGAAGAGCGTTGCGCTGCGGTCGCCCGCCGTTTACCTGGTGAGGGACGGTTCGGGGGAGTGGAACATCAGCAGGGTGTTTGAGAGGGCTGCGGGGCGAGCGCGGCGGCTGCCGTTCGTGGGGTTTACGGACGCGCGGGTTGAGGTCGTGGATTTTCGATTGAATCCGAAGGGAGAGCGATACGGATTCGCGGCGCCGGGGGGTGGGTTCGGGTTCCGTACGGACGGCTCGATAAGCGTCAGCAGGCTGGCGGTCAGGTTCGGCGGCGGGACGGCGACGGTAACGGGCGGCATCGGCGGGGCGCCGGGGAGGAAGGTTAGGCTGAAGGTATCGTCCGGGGGTTTTGGGGTGGACGAGGGGTTGAAGCTTCTGCGGCTTTTTTACGGAGACAAGGCAGGGCGATATGCCGGGCTTGTGTCGGGGGAGGCGCGCGTGGAGGCTGTGGTTGACGGGGAGCGCGGGGCGGAGAGGGTGCGGTCGAGCGTGGTGTTGAGGGAGGGGGAGGTGGGGGGCGAGGCGGTGAGCGACTGCCGTGCGAGGTTCACGTTATCGGTTCGGAAGCGCGTCGAGGTGGAGGAGCTCGGCGTGCGGCTGCGGGGAGGAGGCTACATTCTCGGCAAAGGGTATTTGTCGCTGGAGGAGCCGCGGTGGATGGAGATGAAGGCACATTTTCGGGATTTTCCACTTGCGGTTGCAGCCGGTTTTATGGATGGGCGGCACGGAGCGGCGACCGGGACGGTGTCGGGGAACGTGCGGATGAAGGGGGACCTCGACGCGGCGGAGACGTATTCGGGGGGCGGGAGGGTTACGGTTGCGGGGGCGGTGATTCCCGCATGGAAGGAGGGGGAGAGGGGGATCCCCGTTCACCGTGCGGAGGCGGTTTTCAGCACCGAGGGCGGCGTGACGCGCGTGCGGGGGTGCCGTTTGGAGAGCGACGGAATATGGGTGGAAATGGAGGGGAAGATCGAGCCTGATTTTTCGTTTGATCTCAGGGGTGGCGGGGAGGTGCTTTTAAGCGAAGTGGGGGAGAACGAGATAAGGAAGAACCTCGAGCCGCTGATAAAGGGTCCCGAGCAGAGGCGGCGGGTCCGCGTGCGTGTTTACGGCACGCCGGACGCCCCGTTCGTGGAGTACTCGCTTCCATCTTCGAGGATGAAACGGTCGGAAGCGAAAGACTGATTTTCCGTTCGTTTGTCTGCGCGCGCGTTCAATGCCTGCGGACTGGTTGCCGAAGAGCGCAATCGTGCAGGTTGTGATCGCGCGTACCCCGTGTTAGAATACACGATTGGAAAATCTGCCGGCGAAGGCGTTTTTTTCGTGAACGCTTTGCGCGCGTTCCGCGCCGGACCGGCGGGTCTCCGTACGCTGTGCGCGGGCGTCGGGGGAGCGGATGGAGTCGAGGGATGATGAAGCTCGAGATCGTTCCCGGGTACAGGGAATTCGAGCGGCTTGCGAGGCGCGGGAACATCGTGATCGTTTCGGCGGACGTTTTTGCCGACATGCTCACGCCGGTGTCGGCGTTTCTCAACATATCGCACGGAACGGATCACTCGTTTCTGCTTGAGAGCGTCGTGGGGGGCGAGCGCGCGGCGAGGTACTCGTTTTTAGGGACCGATCCTCATTCCATTTTCAAGAGCAGGGGAAGGGAGTACGAGGCGGGCGGCGTCCGCGGGCAGGGCGACCCGCTCGAGGCGCTGGACGGGATGTTTTCGCGTTTCAAGGTGGTCGGGGCGGGGGAACTGCCGCCTTTCGTGGGCGGCGCGGTCGGTTATTTCGGCTACGACATGGTGCGCCACGTCGAGGTCCTTCCGGACACGACCGCGGACGACCTGCATCTTCCCGACTCCTATTTCATGCTCACCGACGCGATACTCATATTCGACCATCTCAAGCACAAGATACGGATCGTGTGCAGCGCGCATACCGACACGGGACAGCCGCTGAGGAAGACGTACGAGGAATCCGCCGGGAAGATACGCGCCCTGCACGGGAAGCTTCGGGCGGACGTGTTTCTGAAGCGGGGCGCGGGGCGGCGCGCGCGCGGGGGGGGGGGCGTGCGGTTTCGCTCGAACGTCGGAAAGGAAGATTACCTCGCGATGGTGCGGCGCGCGAAGCGATACATACGCGCGGGCGACGTCTTCCAGGTGGTTCTCTCACAGCGGTTCCAGACGGAGGTGCGCTCGGACCCGTTCGACATCTACCGCGTGCTCAGGTCGCTGAACCCGTCGCCGTACATGTTTTACCTTCATCTTGGGGAGCTGCGCCTGATAGGTTCGTCGCCGGAGATACTCGTGACGGTGCGCGGGCGTGAGGTGGTGGTGCGTCCCATCGCCGGGACCAGACCCCGTCCCGGTGAGCCGTCGCGCGAGGATGCCGTCATAAAGGACCTGCTGTCGGACGAGAAGGAGCGCGCGGAACACATCATGCTCGTGGACCTGGGGCGCAACGACGTCGGGAGGGTTTCCGAGGCGGGTACGGTTAAGGTGGACGACCTGATGGCGATCGAAAAGTACTCGCACGTGATACACATCGTCTCGAACGTGCAGGGGAGACTGCGCCGGGACAGGGGCGCGATTGACGCCTTCCGCGCGTGTTTTCCCGCCGGGACGGTGTCCGGCGCGCCGAAGGTTCGCGCGATGGAGATCATTGACGAACTCGAGTCTGTAAGGCGCGGTCCCTACGCCGGCGCGGTGAGCTACATAAGTTATTCCGGCTTTTTCGATTCCTGCATAACCATCCGCACAATCGTTCTGAAGGGCAGGAAGGCGTACATACAGGCGGGCGGGGGCATCGTCGCCGACTCCGTGCCGGAGCGCGAGTACCAGGAATCGGTCAGCAAGGCGCGCGCCCTTATGAGAGCCATCGAAATCGCCGACGGGGGCGTTCTGTGATCCTCGTTATAGACAATTACGACTCGTTCACGTACAACCTCGTCCAGTACATCGGCGAGATGGAGAGGGACGTTCGCGTGTTCCGCAACGATAAAGTCACGATCGACGGGATGGAGAAACTCAAACCCGACAGGGTAGTGATCTCGCCCGGACCGGGCACGCCTGATGACGGGGGCGTTTCCATGGACGCCATCAGGGTGTTCGGGGGGCGGGTCCCGATTTTAGGCGTGTGCCTCGGGCATCAGTGCATCGGGCAGGTCTATGGGGGGAGGGTGTTGAGGGCGGGGCGTCTGATGCACGGCAAGACGTCTGAAATTCACCACGACGGAAAAGGCATCTTCCGCGGCGTGAGGAATCCCTTCACCGCCACGCGGTACCATTCCCTGATTGTGGAGAGGGAATCGCTCCCGGGCTGTCTCGAGATCACCGCTTACACCGACAGAGGGGAGATCATGGGACTCCGGCACAGGAAACACCGGGTGTTCGGGGTGCAGTTCCACCCCGAGTCAATCCTCACGGGCGAGGGAAAGAAAATCCTCCGCAACTTTCTCCGGACGAAATGAAGCCGTTGCTTACAATGGATTTCCTTCGTCTTCCGGCGGCGGCGGGCGCCGGAGGCTTCCAGAGGGGCGGCGGGAAGCCTTCCGGCGAGATGGTGGAGATGTACCAGTCTCTTCAGAGCTTCGACTGGGGATGGCTGGCTGCGTTTCTCGTGGGTGCGACGCTGACTTTTCTTGTGATCCTGTTCAGCATTCTGTTTTTCAGGCGGTGGGGGGTTCCGCGGCTGGGGTATTTTTTTGTCACGATGGTTGTGATCGCCAACAGGCTGTTCATTCCCGACGAGATGTTCTGGGTGGCGTTCGCGTACGTGAACGGCGTGTTCTCGGCGTTCATGGCGTTCTACCAGTTTCATGAGAGGGAGAGGGTGATGGGGAAGGAGCCGGTGTATTTCATGCTGAACGCGTTTTCGCTGATAGTGATCGCCGCCGGCACGGGCGGGGTCTATTCGGGCATGGCGGCGCTGTCGTTGTTCACGAGCCTGTTTTTCGTCACGACAAAGAATCCGCGCAGGCCGGGGAGGCACGGGAAGGCTGAGCCGTTCGTGCTCGAGCAGATGCGGAGGAGAGCGGAGGGTGGGCGGTGAGTGGGCGGTGAGAACGCTTCTTGAGAGGATAGTGGAGGCGCGGCGCGAGGACGTCGCGGCGATGAAGAGGAGGCTGCCGCGCGAGGCGGTGGAGGCGGAGGCGGCGGGCGCCGCGCCGGCGCGCCGGTTCCGGGAGGCGGTGCTTGCCGGGAAGCCCGTCGGGCTGATCGCAGAGGTGAAGAGGGCGTCGCCGTCGAGGGGTGTGCTGAGGGGTGATTTCGACGTGGAGGGGATAGCGCGGGGATACGCGACGGGCGGGGCGGCGGCGCTTTCGGTGCTCACGGAGGGGCGTTTTTTCCAGGGCGCGCCGGAGTACGTCGCGATGGCGAAGGGCGCCTGTCCGCTGCCTGTTCTCAGGAAGGATTTCATCGTTGACGAGTACCAGGTGGTGGAGTCGCGCGCGCTGGGCGCGGACTGCGTACTGCTGATCGCGACCCTGCTGGAGGAGAGCCGGCTCGGCGATTTCTGCCGGCTGGCGCTGTCGCTCGGGATGGAAACGCTCGTGGAGATTCACTCGGAGAGGGAACTGGAGAAAATATCGGGCGTCCCGTGTGATATAATCGGAGTGAACAACCGTGATCTCACGACGATGGAGGTGGATATCCGGACGAGCGTCAGGCTCGCGGGGCTGCTGCGCGGGGCGGAATGCAGGGTGAGCGAGAGCGGCATCGGCGCGCCGGAGGACGTGAGGGTGATGAAGGAAGCCGGATACCACGGCGTTTTAGTGGGCGAGGCGCTGATGACGGCGCCCGACCCGGGGAGGAAGGCACGCGAGCTTTTGGGCGCGTGACCCCCCCCGCGAGCACCGGAAAAGAGGGGCGAAGAGCAGAGGAAAACGCCATGCTTCCCGACGAACACGGACATTTCGGGATTTTCGGCGGCAGGTACGTGCCCGAGACCCTTTTTTCCGCACTCGAGGAACTGGCGGAGAAGTACGAGGCGCTGAAGGCGGACGCCGATTTCAGGAAGGAATTGAACTACCTCCTCGCCCGGTACTGCGGGAGACCCACGCCGCTGTACTACGCCGGCAACCTGTCGAAGCGGCTGGGACGCGGGCTGAAGGTGTACCTGAAGCGCGAGGACCTGTGTCACACCGGCGCGCACAAGATCAACAACACCGTGGGGCAGGCGCTGATCACGAAGAGGATAGGGAAAGAGCGTGTGATCGCCGAGACGGGCGCCGGGCAGCACGGAGTGGCGACGGCGACCGCCGCGGCGCTGCTCGGGCTGGAGTGCGTGGTGTACATGGGCGAGGAGGACATCGTGCGGCAGGAGCTGAACGTGCACCGGATGCGGTTTTTAGGGGCGAAGGTATTCCCCGTCGGGACGGGGAGCCGGACGCTCAAGGACGCGATCAACGAGGCGCTGAGGGACTGGTTGACGAACGTCACGACCACGCATTACGTTCTGGGGTCGGTGGTGGGACCTCACCCGTTCCCGATGATAGTGCGCGATCTTCAGAGGGTCATCGGGGAGGAAGCGCGGCGTCAGTGTCTGGAGGCGGAGGGGCGCCCGCCGGACGTTTTGATCGCGTGCGTCGGCGGCGGGAGCAACGCGATCGGGCTGTTCCACCCGTTTCTGGAGGACGAGGGAGTGGAGATGATCGGCGTGGAAGCCGCGGGGAAGGGACTTGAGACGGGGCTGCACGCGGCTACGCTGTCGAGGGGGTCGGTGGGCGTCATTCATGGAGCCATGACGTATCTTCTCCAGGACGAGGGGGGACAGATACTCGAGACGCACTCCGTTTCCGCGGGATTGGACTATCCGGGGGTGGGACCTGAGCATTCGCACCTTAAGGACACCGGGAGAGTGAGGTACGAGACCTGCGGTGACGATGAGGCGGTCGAGGCGTTTCACGTGTTGAGCCGCGAGGAGGGGATAATGCCGGCGCTCGAGCCGGCGCACGCGCTCGGGTACCTGTTGAACGGCTACGCGGGCGAGGACAGGTTGATAATCGTCAACCTTTCAGGCCGTGGCGACAAGGACGTGCACATCATCGGTCAGCACGCGGGCAGGAAGGTCGGGATCGCCTGAGAAGCGGGGAAGGGGCAAGCGGTGAAAAAGATGACTCCGCGCGAGAGGCTGAACGCCGTGACGCGGTTTCAGGAGACCGACCGTCCGTGGCGGCTCGAGACAATAGGGTTCTGGGATGAGACGCTGGCGCGGTGGGCGGGGGAGGGGATGCCGCGCGCGGCGGCGGCGCACGCCGCGGCGGCGTTCGCCTATTTCCGTTACGATCCCATGTTTCCGCTTCCGGTGGGCGGCGCCGATGAGCCGGGCTTCTTCCCGAGGTTCCGCAGAAGGACCATCGAAAAGACGGATAAATACAAGATCGTGCGTGACACCGCCGGCTGCATGGTCAGGGTCTTCAGGAGCGGCGGTTCAACGATTCCCGAATACCTCGATTTCCCCGTCAAGAGCATGGACGACTTCGACCATCTGCGCAGGCGGCTGAGACCGGGGACGCCGGGCAGACTCGACAATCCGCTTTTCAACGCCATGATCGGTCTTTCCGCGGCGCTTCGCGCGCCGCTCGGCATCGTGTTCTCCGGTGTGTTCGGGACGCACCGCCACCTTCTTGGTTTCGAGCGGCTGATGACGGCGTACCGGGACGACCCTGAGCTGCTGCACGAGATCGCGGAACAATGGGTCGAGCTTTGCACGGGGTGCATGACGAGGCTGGCGAAGCGCGCCCGTCTGGACTTCGTCCAGTTCTGGGAGGACATGTGCTACAGGGCAGGTCCCATGATTTCGCCCGGGACGTTCCGCGAATTCATGTCGCCGTATTACGCGGAGGTCATCGCCCGCGGCAGGGAACTGGGCGTCACTGGTTTCTGGGTGGACACCGACGGGGACTGCACGCTTCTTATCCCGTTGTTCATCGAGGCGGGCGTGAACGTGATGTATCCATTCGAGGTGCAGTCCGGCATGGACGTCGTGAAGGTGCGGGAGGAGTACGGTGACAGGCTCGCAATCATGGGCGGGCTTGACAAGCGCGTCCTGGAGAAGGGTCGCGAGGAGATAGACGGCGAGGTGATGGCGAAAGCCCTGCCGCTTCTGAAGTCGGGCGGGTACATTCCGTCCGTGGACCACTGCGTACAACCCGACGTGCCGCTTAAGAATTTCAACTACTTTATTCGTCTTCTCAGGTACAGGATTCCGGGGATGTCCGGGATTCAACGGACGTAAGGGGCGCCGCTGTCGTAAGCGCCGGCATAAAACAGTTATCAACGTAAAATTACCGATAACCGTGCCGGAGCGAAAGACGGCATGTGGGCGGTTACCGGCGGCGGGCGTTGACATCGCCGGAGGGAGGGGTACATTTAAGATGAGGGATGTTGACGCGCGCTTGAGCGGTCTGCGCCCGTAGCTCAACTGGACAGAGCAACGGACTTCGGCTCCGTGGGCTGGGGGTTCGAATCCTCCCGGGCGCGGTTTCTCCCCGGCTTTTGGGCATGCCGTCAGTATTTTTAAGAGGGCGACATTTTTGTAGAGGGCATTTGTGAAAATCGGAGCATGACGATTATATTTTACCACGTCGCCGTCCGGAAGAAAAAAGACGATTCGTGAAACGGACGGTTGAAAAGGTTTACATGCGCTGGTACAATCGTTGCAAAACAATAAGGAGATCGGAGCATGTTTTGTCACAACTGCGGGAAGGCACTGCCCGACGGCGCAAAATTCTGCACCGGGTGCGGCGCGAAGCAGGAAGTGTCTTCCGCCCCAACACAGGCGATGACCTCGCCGCCGCGGATTCCCGCGCTGGACGCTCCGCCCGCGCAGCCGGCGGCGAGTCAGCCGCGGACACCGCGCCCCGCTGCGGGCGCCGGTCCGGGCGGTTCGATTGACGGAGAGAGAGCGTTCACGTTCGTATTCAAAGATGAGAAGTGGTTATCGAAGGTTCTGGCAGGCGGATTTCTTTTTCTGATACCGTTGGTCGGGTGGTTCATGATTTACGGTTACGGTCTTCGCGTGATAAAGGACGCCGCGGAGGGGAGGGACGTTCCGCTGCCAGAATGGGACCTTGGGGAGTGTCTCAAGAGGGGATTTCTGACGTTTGTTTACTACATCGGTTTTGCGATTGTCGTTTATGTTCCTCTCGCTGTCGTGGTTTTTGTTTTGAGCCGGGTCCCGGTTTTAGGCATTTTGGGGATTCTTATTTATTATGCGGCGTCCCTGGGGATCGGTCTGTACGTGATGGCGGCGCTTTCGGTCGTGGGCGCCGAGGAGAATTACGGCGCGTTCTTCCAGTTTTCGAGGGTGCTGGGCATGATAAAAAGGCATCCGGGGCAGCTTCTGCTCGCTTTCGTTTTCAGCATCGGCGCCTCGATAGTGAGTATGGTGGGACTGGTGGGGCTGATCGTGTGCGTTATTTTCACGATGTTTATCGGGTTCATGATAATGTCCAATATTCTCGGTCAATATTACAGGATAGCCTCGGCGGGGTAGTGTTTCCGGGGCGCCGTTCGCTTTTCTGAATCCGGGACGGGTCACTCGTTTGAAGCCGGCGCGGCTCGTGGGACGGGGACGATTTCGGGGTATGATGTCAACGGGGCGCGGACAGCCCGCTGGGGGGGCGGCGCGCATGAAGGGAGACGCGATTCGATGAAGACGCCGGCGTGGAAAGCCCGCTGGGCGCTGCCGCGATCGCCGTGAGCGCGCTCGTCGCCGCCGGTTCGGTTCCTGCCCGGGCGCTCGACGTGAAGGAGAAAAGCCTCGAGGGGACGGAGAACGCCGCGGGGCTTACGGACAAACAGCTGGCAATTCAGAGGTGGTTCGCGGAGCTTACCTTTCTCAACGAGGGCGGGGACGGCTGGGAGGGCTGGTACGTGCACGAGAATCAGCTCGGGCTGGAGTCCATCCGTTACAGCCTCGCGTTTTTAGGATACGCCGCCGCCGCGATGGCGTACAAGACGCCGGCGTACCGCGAGGCGACGGCGAGGATTTTAGACGATTCCGTGCGCCGGATGGTGGAAAAGCGCGTGTGGGATTTCATCGAGGTGTACTGGAAGGACGATCCGCACTTTCCCGACCCGGTGGCGTGGGAGAACATAATGTACAGCGGTCACCTGGCGCAGTTGATTGCCCTGTACGAGTCCATAACCGGGGACATGAAATACTCGACGGAGGGCTGGGATTTCGTATGGGACGAGGAGACGGCAATCCATTACACCGCGGAGAAGCTCATGAAGGCGATGTACGACCAGGTCGCCCTGGAGCCGATCGGCGGGATATCCTGCGAGCCGGACATGGTGTTCATAATATGCAACGATCACCCGCACAACGCGTTTGCGCTCTACGACGCGATACACGGGACGAAGTTCACGGCGCTCGACGAGAAGTGGCGCGCGTGGATGGAGGAGAACGGACGCCTGCCGAAGGAGAAGGGGAAGGAATACCTGAAGATAACGTACATGCGGGACCGCGGAGTGTGGGCGACGGGATTCGGCACGCCCGGTTCCGACGGCTGGGCGCTGGCGTGGATGTATCCGTGGACCTCCAACCCGCGCTTCGTGTGCGAGGGGTGGGAGACGATGAGGGACAGCAGACTGTGGCGCGTGGCGGACGGGGGCGGCATCTATTACAGGAGCACGACAGTGGCGCAGATGGCTGGGATCAAGGACACATCCGGGACGTCGTTCTACCCGCTCGTCGAGAGCCAGTGTCTGAGGTCCGGGGAGGGGAAGGCGCGGGAGGTATTTCAATACTTTGAGAATCTCGCGGGGACGTTCGCCGACTGGGACGGCGACGGGATGAGGGAGAGCTACTACTACGACACCGAGCCGGACACGAGGTTGTGGGTGACCGCCAACCTCGCCGCCGCCATGGTTACGGAAGGCGACTCGCTCAGGGAGATGTACCGCGAGCCGTTTTTCAGGCTCCACGAGGGGGAGCCTTACGTCGCGAGCGTCGCGTACCCGGACGTGACGGTGAAGAAGGCGGAGTTTTTCAGGGACTCGGACACGCTGCGCTTCACCGTGTTGAGAGCGGGCGGAGAGCCGGGCGGCGAGACCGAGATCGTCTGCGGAAACGTGCGCGGCGTGAAGGCGCTGACGCGCAACGGCGCGCCGTACGGGAACTACGCCGCCGGGGGCGGGGCGGTGAGGATAAAGACCCCGGTGAGCGGCGAGGTCGAGTTCGAGATGGTGGTGAAGTAGGCGGGGGGTTCCCGGATTATTCGTGAGGCGGGAATAATCCGGTTTTTTCAGAACTTCACGACGCGCGCGTTTTCTATGAATTTCAGCTTGAGGAGTTTTTTCATTACCGTTTCGGGGATGGGGTCGTCGAGCATGAGGGCCATGACGGCTTCGCCCCTGACCTCTTTTCTTCCGACCTGCATACCCGCGATGTTGATGTTGTGAGAGCCGAGGAGGGTACCGACGGCGCCGATCATGCCGGGGCGGTCCATGTGTTTGACGAACAGGACGGTTCCCTCCGGCACGAGGTCAATGCTGTAGCCGTTGACGTCAACGATGCGCGGCTCCCCGTTGAAGAGGGTGCCGGATGCGCTGACGGTCCGTTGCGGAGTGGTCACTTCGACGGTGATCAGTTCGTGGTATTTCGCCTTTTTGTCGGTGACGGTTTCGGAGAACTTTATGCCGCGTTCTCTGGCGAGGAGGGCGGCGTTGACGCAGGTGACGTCCTCGGTGGCGGGCTTCAGGAAGCCTTCGAGGATATGGCTTGTGACGAGCGGGCGCTTGATGGAGGCGAAGCCGCCGCAGTAGGTGACGTCCAGCGATCTTACCGGACCTTCGAGCATGAAGGAGTGGAGTCTGCCCAGTTTTCCGGCGAGGTTGAAGTAGGGCACGTGGAGCGGGATTTCCTCATGGGTAAGGGGCTGAAGGTTGATGGCGTTTGCCGGGGGTATGCCGTCGAAGAAGTCGAGGAGTTGTTTTGCGATGTCCACGGAGACGCCCGTCTGCGCTTCCTCGGTGGAGGCGCCGAGGTGCGGCGTGGCGATCACGTTGGGGAGAGAGAGGAGGGGGTTGTTCACGGGCGGTTCGACCTCGAAGACGTCGAGCGCGGCGCCGGCG
>JBFMFE010000126.1:0-2207 GCA_040752295.1 bacterium | reverse complement strand
CGATGGACTGCGGCGTCAGCCGCCTGCCTGCCGGCAGGCAGGCCTTGGACTGCGGCGAGTCATCGCCGGCGATTAATCGCCGGCAAAGGCAAAGCGGTGATAAATCACCGCACTCCAGGGCGCTTCGCGCATATTGATTTTCGCATGACCTGTCTGCCTACAGGCAGGTCGGATTTGCATCGGACATACATAAAATTCAACTCGCTGGCTCCATGCTCCGCCATGGAGCCAGGAATTGGGACAGGTTTCCAGTCTGTCGTTTCGTTTTACTTTACTTCTAAATTTCAGATTGGACATTGAACATTTCAGATTTTCTTTTTTGGCAATTACCCCCAAACATTGGGACGATACTGACGCTTCTTTTCCGTTTCCCGATTTTGCCGCGTCTTTCCGCATCTTAAATCCCTTCACGAGGCACGCCCGTTTTCATTACACGCCCACGCCCTGCGCCGCGCTTTAAACGGCACAATAACTCCACGCGGCGGCGGGTACACCCACGCGCTCCCGCCGTGACCGGAACGCGTCCGCACCCCGGAGCGCCGGATCACCCGGAAAACGCCGACAATCCGTAACGGTTCGGCGCCGCGCCGGACCGCGTTGTCCCCGTTTCGCGCCAGCCGGGCTTCTCCTCAACAAAACGCCGGAAGAAGCCGCCCTTTCAGGCAACTCCTCCCGGTATGTGGTCCGCATGCCCGCCGGGGCGCGCGGACAAAAGGGAAACCCTCCCTCCTGAGGAGAGAGGGGTTCGCCTATGTTTCTTCAGACTTTATGCCGATCAACCTGCCACCCGTTTATCTGAGTAACTGAAGTATGCTCTGCGGCTGTGCGTTCGCCTGGGCGAGTATCGCCGTGCCCGACTGCTGGAGTATCTGGAGGCGGGTGAACTCGGATATCTCGACCGCCATGTCCGCGTCGTATATCCTGCTCTTCGCCGCCGACACGTTGATGTCCTCGGCTTTCAGGTCGTCTATGATGTGGTTGATCCGCCGCTCGGCGATCCCCAGAGCCGCCCGCACGTTGGAGACGTAGTTGAGCGCGCTGTCAACCCATTCGAGCCACCTGAGCGCGTTGCTGGCGTTGCGCCTCACAGAGAACAGGTACGTTCCGCCCGCCCTGACGCTCCCGAACCCGGCGAACCAGTTTCCAGCGGCGGGACCGGACCTGACCTTGAACGTCATGTTCAGCCCGCTTGCCGTCATGTGCGGGATTGAGACCTGTATAACGTAGTACGTGCCGTTGTCGGGTCCGATCTGGAGAAAGACGCTTCCGTTCGTCTGTAATGTGGCGTGGAACGCCTGGAGGCTCGTGCGGTCGCTGATGTACTGCGAGAACCCGTAAGTGGAACCCATGAAAATCTGTTTCGTGTTGAACGTCACCGCTCTGGCTTTTCGGGCGAGTTCAGCCTTCAGCGAGACGAACTCGTCGCTGAGCTTCTGCTGGTCGGCGGCGGTCATGACCGCCTCGTTGGACGCCCTGAGCGTGAGGTCGCGCATTCTTAAAAGGATGTCCTGTGTTTCGTGCAGCGCGCCGTCGGCGGTGTGGATGAGCGACACGCCGTCCTCGGCGTTCTGCACAGCCGTGCGTATGCCGCCAATCTGCGCCTCCATCCCCTTGGCGATAGCCAGCCCGGAGGGGTCGTCGGCGGCGACGTTGATGCGCAGCCCGGATGACAGTTTTTCGAGCGTCTTCTGAAGCCCGAAGTTCGTGAGGCGCAGGTTGTTGAGACCGATTAAAGCCGAAATGTTTGTGTTGATTACAGACATTTTACCATCCTCCTTGATTCGGTTTTAGAGCCTCCATGCTCTCCGGAGCCGGTCGTCCTTCGCCGCTCCTGTTTACTTATTCGGCATTGCGCGGAAAAACTTTAGCGTTTTTGTGAATTATTCCGCCACGGGGGTCTGAAATCCGGCGTTTGCGTGGGGCGGGTTCTACCCCCGCCGGTTCGTCCGTTCGCTTGTAATATTTATTTATTAAGGATTATCCATGGTTCCCGCGAAGCCGGGTAACTGTTTAGCCAAGTACAGCACTTCAAAAGTACACTGACGTATTTTGCGCGAAGCGCCTTGGAGTGCGGTGAGCTATCACCGCCTTGATTTTCGCGCTCCGCGCCGGAGTGAAGGCGGCAATCGCTTGCCGCCTGCCTGTGCCGCCTGCCTGGCTGGCAGACAGGTTGGCACGGCAGACAGGCACTCCAAGGTGACTGAAGC
>JBFMFE010000125.1:0-11641 GCA_040752295.1 bacterium | reverse complement strand
GACACGCGCGGCGCGCCGGGAAATAAAATAAAAGGGGTATTTACTTGACTCAAGTAAATCAAATTTTCATGCGGAATTTCGGGGACTTGACTGGAATGCGTCTTGTAATTCCGGATCGTGTCCCCGGAAATTAAACATGTTCATATTGCTCATCCACTTCGTGCCGTTCGTCCTGCTGTCGTTTCTCGTGGCGCGCTTCGCGTTCCGCGGCCGCAGGGCGGCGGTCTGCGGCGTCAGCCTCAAACCGGTTTTTATCGCCTCCGCCGCCCTCCTGATCTATCGTCCTTTCATTATGGCGTCGTGGATGGTAAGCCCCGCCGGTTTCATCGCCTACGCCGTCTTCGCCGCCCTGCTCGGCGCGCGGAGAAAGAAATCGCCCGCGGCGCGGGCGGGCGGCTTCGCCAGATGTTTTCTGCTGCTTTTCCCCGTTTACCTTTTCATCGTCGTTTTACTGTTCGCGCTCGACGTCGGACACGGGTGCGAGCGGCTCGGGCGCGTGCCGGGGCTGCGCCCGGTGTTCTCGCTGTGCGACGGGTCCAACCTCGAGCTTGCGCGCAGCTGGACGAGGGACTATTACCATTGCAGAAGCGCTTTCTTCGGCGCCGACAGGAGATTCGTTTACCTCGGGTTCGGCGCCGAGACGAACCCGCGGTTTCAGCCTCTCGCGCTGATAGACCGCTCAACGGGCGGCGTCGCACGAACTTTCAGGACTCACACGGTCTTCCGCGGCTACTGCACCCCCGTTTCAGGCGCCTGCGTCTTCCTCGTCTCGCCGATTAACGTGATCCGACTGTGGGACGACCGGAAGGGAAAGATTATCAAACAATTCCATTCGCCGGGCGACCGACCCCGGTTTCTATCGGTGGACCGCCGGACCGGCAGCGTGTACGTCGCGTCGGACGGCGACTGGTTCGCGGCGGTCAATCTCGAAAAAGGGAAGCTGGAAAGAAAATTCAGGATGCGCACAGGCTCTCTGCTCACCATAGCGAACACGGAGAAGCGGGTCATCGTCAACGCCAACTATCCCTTCCGCCCCGTTATCATGGCGGTGGACAAGCGCACGGGTACCGTGACGAACCTCCGCGTCGGCGTCCGGTACATCTGGAAAAACCTCGGGTTTTTATTTCACCTCGAAGCCGACCCCGACCGCGAGCGCGTGTTCGCCGCCGCGCCGTACGAGTGCGCCGTTTACATGATTGACCTCGAAACCGGAAAAACCGCCTGGCGCTACAAGCTCCCAATCGGCATACGCGACCTCGCCTACGACACGAGGCGGGGCGTGCTCTACGCGAGCAACTTCGTCAACGGCTTCGTTTACATGCTCGACGTGAACGGCGCGCGCCCGCGGTACCTCGGACGCTTCTTCGTCGGTCGCCGGCTCCGCTATTTCAACTACGAGCCGGACGAAGACGTTTTTCTCACGGCTTCGGCGAACGGCTTCTTCATGTACGCGCCGGATGAGCGGGAGGAGCTTCCCGCCGGCGGAAAATAAACGACCGGTGTTGCGAAAACCGGAACCGGATTATTCACGGCGCGCGAATAATCCGGGAAGATACGGTGTATCATTCCATCAATGAAGGAACGCCGCGGCGCAGGCTGTCATCGCATGAGGAAGATTGCCGGAAACGGCGGGGCGGTCATTTTGATCGTCTCGGCTTTGTTGATACTCCGGCACGGCGCCGGAGGCGCGTTCCACGCGCAGGCTGCGTCTGCTCCGTTGAGTAAAACGGACGGGCGGTGCCCCGCCGGAACCGTTTTCGTGCCGGGCGGCGATTTCCTCATGGGCACGGACGAGACCCTCGTGGAGCACCTCGCGAGGATATGCTCGCGATACATGGGCGGCTGTCTCCGCGAGTGGTTCGAGGTGGAAGCGCCGCGGCGCAGCGTGTACGTGCCGCCGTTCTGCATCGAGCGCTGCGAAACCCCGAACTCAAAGGGAAACCTTCCCTCCGGGGGGCTTAACTGGATGGAGGCGGACGCCCGGTGCCGCCTTGCCGGGAGGCAGTTGTGCACGGAGGCGCAATGGGAAAAGGCTTGCGCCGGCGCCGAAGGCGCGGCATGGAGCTACGGACCGAAGTACAGCCCGGGAGCGTGCAACATAGCCGGAGACGGACTCAAGGCGTCGGGTTCGTCGCCGGAATGCTCGAGCGGGTACGGCGCGGAGGACATGAACGGGAACCTGATGGAATGGACGGCTGACAGCGTGGAGGCGGCGGCGGGAAAGAGGATCGTGAGGAAAGAGTACGTTATGAAGGGCGGCTCGTGGAAGAGCCTTGCCTTTTTCACGCGATGCGCATCGCGGGAGTTCTACGCGCCGTCGCTGAGCGATGCGACGTTCGGCGCCCGGTGCTGCGTCAAGCCGGGCGGGGGGACGCGCTGACGCGCGGTTTATATCATGGGGAGGTGACTCCGTGAGAGGCGCGATTGTGCGGAGCGCCCCGCGCAGCCGCATCACGGGGGATAAGGGGGAAATTTTAATAACCATCTACACTTCGGGATACCGGTAATGTAAAATTGTAGCCCTGCATGAACTGTCCGATATGTCGAACCGGCATGGTCGTGGTGGAGTACAACGAGGTCGAACTTGACCACTGCATGGAGTGCGGGGGCGTGTGGTTCGACCGCGACGAACTGAGCCATCTGCTCTCGGGCGTGAACCTTCGGGTCGAAGACCTTCACATGAAGGCTGCGCCGCGGGCGGAGCTTGCCGCGCGCAACGAGCGTCCGCGCAGGTGTCCGCTGTGCCGCAGAAAAATGAAAAAACTCGCCGTCGGAGAGAGCGACGCCGTCGTTGTGGACCGCTGCGACCGCCACGGCGGATACTGGTTCGACGGCGGCGAACTGCCGTCCGTAGTCAGAAAGAGTTTTCCGAATGGAGAGTGGAAAAACGTGGTTGATTTTATTTCGACCCTGTTCCCCGGCGGGGGGAAACACAAGGAGGAAAACCAATGACTTTGATCATCGTTCTCGCAGCCGTCGTCCTGTTCATCCTGATTTTCGCCGGAATCTACAACGGTCTGGTGCGCGTGCGCAACCAGGTGAGGAACGCCTGGGCGCAGATTGACGTGCAGCTCAAGAGGCGGCACGACCTCATCCCGAACCTCGTGGAGACGGTGAAAGGCTACGCGAAGCACGAGCGGGACACGCTCGACAGCGTAACGCAGGCGAGGGCGGCTGCCCAGAAAGCCGCCGGCGCGGGCGTCGAGGCGCAGGCGCAGGCGGAACGCAAACTGTCTTCCTCACTCATGAACCTGTTCGCCGTCGCCGAAAACTACCCCGACCTGAAAGCCAACCAGAACTTTCTATCGCTCCAGGAGGAACTCGCCTCGACGGAAAACAAGATCGGCTTCGCGCGCCAGTTCTACAACGACGCCGTTATGAACTACAACGTGAAGATTCAATCCGTCCCGACCAACGTGGTGGCTTCGATGTTCGGGTTCAGGGAAGAAAAGATGTTCGAGATAGAAGACGCGCGCGAAAAGGAAGTTCCGAAAGTAAGTTTCTCCTGAAATGTGGAACCAGATTCATTCGAACAGGCGGAAGTCCATCCTGCTGACGCTCATCATGGGCGGCGTGCTTGTGGGGACAGGCTACGCCGGGGGCGAGCTGACGGGGACGGGGCTGGGGGCGTTCGGCGCCGCGCTGGCGCTCGTCGTCTGGCTCGTCCTCGCGCTGGTGAGCTATTACTCCGGCGATAAAATCCTCCTGTCCTCCAGCGGCGCAAAGCGCGTCACACACGACGATTTCCCCGCGCTCCACAACGTGACCGAGGAGATGGCGATCGCCTCGGGTTTTCCCCGCATACCGGACGTCTACGTTATAAACGACCCTTCGCCCAACGCCTTCGCCACCGGGCGCAGCCCGAAGAGCGCGTCCGTGGCGGTCACTTCGGGGCTGCTGACGCGGCTCAACCGCGACGAACTCCAGGGCGTAATCGCCCACGAAATCTCCCACATCGTCAACCGCGACGTCCTTTTCATGATGATGCTGGGCATAATGCTGGGCGCGATAGTGATGATCTCGGACGTGTTCGTGAGGGCGAGGTTCTACGGCGGCGGCGGCAGGCGGTCGTCCTCGAGGGGCGGCGGGCAGGCGGAACTCCTGTTCCTCGTGATCGCGCTGGTCCTTATCATCCTCGCCCCGCTGATCGCGCGGCTCATCTACTTCGCCGTGTCGCGCAGGCGCGAGTACCTCGCCGACGCCTGCGGAGCGCAGTTCACGCGATACCCCGAGGGTCTGGCTTCCGCTCTGGAAAAGATATCCGCCAAACCGCAGCAGCTTAAAGCCGCCAACCGCGTCACGGCGCCGATGTACATCGTCAACCCGTTCGCTAAGATCGGCAGAGCTGCGGTGGGACTTTTCAGCACCCACCCCCCCACTGAACAGCGCGTCAAATTACTGCGAAGCATGGGGGGCGGCGCCTCCCTCGCCGCTTATCAGCGCGCGTGGCAGGAAACCATGGGCTTCGGACGTCCGCTTTTCACAGAGAAGGACCTCCGCAGCAGGCTCATGACGCCGAAGCCGGCGGCGGCGCCCGCCGCGCCGGCGCTCGCGCCCGTAAAACAAGCGGAACCGCTCATGAAACGCGGCGACGTCGGCAATTTCTTCTGGAAAAAGGAAGGTTACGGAATAGTTGACTGCGACTGCGGCGTGAGTTTTAAAATCCCGCCGAACTTCCGCTCCAACGCGATCTTCTGCACAAGGTGCGGAAAAAAACACGACCTGAACAAATAACCCGGATTCGCGCGCAGGTTCAACATTACAGCGCAACTTTTCATTTTGACAGGCTGGAAGCCTGTCCCACTATTTCAAAAATATCATTTTTCAGCGGGACTGTTTTTCTGTTCGCCGAGCGCAGACTGGATGAGTCCCACTATTTCAAAAATATCATTTTTCAGCGGGACAGGCATCTTGCCTGTCAGAAAAAAAACCATTTTTGCAAAACTTGCGCTGTGGCGCTAAACGCTTTCGTGAAATCGTCCTTCGCCCAGGCGCAGGCGGACGAGGGGGATAAGCCCCCCCGCGGCGATGATTGACTGTATGAAGCCGGGGTAGGGGCTGAACGGCACGGCTGCGCCGGTCGTGACGTTCCGTATCTCGCGGCGCGCCGGATCGATCTCCAGGACGTCTCCCTGCGAGGCTGCGCCGTGAATTCCCGGCGCCTCGAACACGGGCAGACCGAGGTTGATCGCGTTCCGGAAGAAAATCCTTGCGAACGACTCGGCGGCGACGCACGCGACGCCCGCGCCCGACAGCGCGAGCGGGGCGTGCTCGCGTGAACTCCCGCACCCGAAGTTCGCGCCGGCGACGATGACGTCGCCGCGCCGGACGTTCGCCGCGAACTGCGGATCGGCGCCCTCCATCGCGTGTCTCCCGAGCCGTTCCGGGTCCGTCGTGTCCAGGTACGTCGCCGGAATGATCAGGTCGGTGTCCACGTGATCGCCGAACTTCCAGACCCGCCCTCTGATCGTCTCGTCGCCCATATCCGTCACCTCCCGCAGACCCTCCCGGGGTGCGTGATCCTGCCCGTGACGGCTGATGCCGCCGCCACCGCCGGTCCTGAAAGGTACACGAAGCTGCCGGGGTGTCCCATCCTGCCGACGAAGTTGCGGTTGGTGGTCGCCAGCGCCGTCTCGCCCTCGGCGAGCACGCCCATGTGACCGCCCAGGCACGGACCACAGGTTGGGGAGCCCACAGCGCCGCCCGCCTCGATGAATGTCTCGATAAGCCCCTCCTTCAGCGCCCGGAGGTATATCGCCGGGCTGGGGGGGATGACTATAAGCCTCACGCCGGCGTGTACGCGCTTTCCCTTCAGCACGCGCGCCGCGGCGCGCAGGTCGCTCAGCCACCCGTTCGTGCACGACCCGATGAACACCTGGTCGAGTCTCACGTCCTCGAGTTCGTCCACGGGCTTGACGTTTTCGGGCAGGCTCGGGCACGCCACGCGCGGCGTGAGCGCCGCGACCTCGATCTCGACCGTGTCCGCGAAGGCGGCGTCGGGGTCGGAGGCGAAGATCACCGGTTTCCTGCCCGTGCGCCCGCGGAGGTACTCGAGCGTTTTTTCGTCCGCCTCGAACACCCCGTTTTTCGCCCCGGCTTCGATTGCCATGTTCGCGATCGTGAACCGGTCGTATATGGAAAGGCGCGCGACGGCGTCGCCGGTGAATTCGAGCGCCCTGTAGCGCGCGCCGTCCACGCCCATCCTGGCTATCGTCTCGAGTATGATGTCCTTACCGCCGACCCATTCCCCCGGCTCGCCGTGGTAAACGACCCTGATCGTCTCCGGAACGCGCAGCCAGATTTCGCCCGTCGCCCACGCGGCGGCCATGTCGGTGCCGCCAACACCCGTGGCGAATGCGCCCAGCGCGCCGTAAGTGCACGTGTGCGAGTCCGCGCCGATGACGAGGTCGCCCGGCGACACGTAACCCTCTTCGGGAACTATCACGTGGCACACGCCCGTGCGCCCCACGTCGTAGAAGTGCTCGATCCCCTGCCCGGCGGCGAATTCGCGCACGAGTTTCACCTGCTGCGCCGAGGCGACGTTCCTGTTCGGCGTGAAGTGGTCGCTGATGAGCACTATTTTTCCGGGGTCGCGGACGCGCGCCGCGCCGGTGCGCAGGAACTCGCGTATCGCCTGCGGCGCGGTCACGTCGTTAGCCATCATCAGGTCAACGGACGCGTTTATGAACCCGCCCGGCTCGACGCTTTTTCCGCCGCAGTGCGCGGCAAGTATTTTTTCGGTGACAGTGGCGCCCATGTCACTACAGTATAATGCCGCCGTCTCCGAGCCGCTATTCGTTGTATTCGAGGTGGATGCCGCGCCTCTTCAGCTCGTCGAGGAACGGGTCGGGATCGTCCAGCAGCCGTTCCGCGGAGTACACGCCGCCCGGTTTGTGGTCGAACCTCCCCTCAGCGAGCCATACCGCGGCGACCACCGCCGGGACGCTCGTTATCTGCGCGATGGGACCCACTCCCGTGTACCATCTGTGGCACTTTTTGCCCGCGTGCTCGCCGTGCGCGTCAACGCGGAATACCGATTTGTCCACTCCGCCCATTCTGAAAACGCCCTGCACGCGGGAGATGAAACCCGCGACAGCCTTCCGCCGCCGGTGCGTCGCGAGCAGCCCGAGGGCGCTGAAGAGCTTCACGATGGAGATGATATACGGCGGGTGAACGCCGCCGTGGAGCGTCACTTCCTCAAGCCCGGCGAGATTGCGAGGGATGGACACCGACTCGGCGTGACCGGTGTAGTAAACCGGAAGTTTCCCCATCGGCGGGGGAAATTCCACGACCCTCCGCCCTCTCCCCGTCCTCACCCTTTTCTCCGCCCCGTCCAGCCACTGGAGCGTCGTGGCGTTGAAGATGTGAAAGAAGTGCATGAGGTTCGTGGGACCCACGTCCTCGTTGGAGCCGGCTGCCCAGGCGATGTTTATCCGCCGCGGCTTGTCCATCGAGTCGTAGCCCTTTCTCGCCAGCATCTGCGTTATGCCGGGCGAGTTGCCGAAGCCGGTGAGGATTTTGACGCTCTTTTCGCGCGCCTTTTCGTCGAGCGCCGCGGCTTCGAGGTACGCGTCGTAGTCGTCGCAGATGCTCACGTAGCCGACGCCCGCCTCTATCGCTGCCTCGCTCATCCTCTTCTCGAAGATGTAGAAAGGTCCCACGAAGCCGATGGAGACGTCGTGTTGTTTCATCAACTCGACCGTTCCGGCGCGGTCCATTCCGTCCGCCCTTGCGGAGCGGAACTTTCCGCCCAGCCCCGCCGCGATGGCTCCGGCTTTCCGCTCGTTTATGTCGGCGACGGTGACGAGCGAGACGGCGGTTTCGTCCGCGAGGACGGACAGAGCCGCGCGCGCCATGTCGCCCGCGCCTCCCAGAATGAGCACTTTCATCGCTTTCCCCCCTTTTTTCCCTCCGGTTCGTCGTTCTTAATCCGGTATTCGACGTCCATCATTAGCAGTCCTCATGTGTGTTCGCCTTTTTGCCGATGATGATTTTACTGCATGGAGCATAAAACAGGCTGCCCGGTCGTTCAAAAAACGAATGACGAATAACGAACAAGGAATATCGAATGACGAAGTGTTTTTTCCTTCAACGTTCCACGGTTCCTTGTTCGATATTCGATATTCAATTTGCGGCATCCGCAGGGCGATTTTTGAAACTGTTTATCGCCCCATTCAATAAGACGCCGCCTCCGGTTCAGTACACGATCACGGAATGCACCCTGTGTCCCTTCAACTTTTCGCGTCCCTTGAGGTCGGCAAGCTCGATGAGGAACGCGATGCCCGCGACCTCGCCGCCGAGCCGCACGATGAGTCTCACCGCCGCCGCCATCGTCCCGCCCGTGGCGAGGAGGTCGTCTACGAGTAGAACCCTCTGCCCCGGCTCGACGGCGTCCCTGTGCACCTCGATCCTGTCGGCGCCGTACTCGAGTTCGTATTCGGCGGATTCGACCGCTGCCGGCAGTTTGCCGGGCTTGCGGATGGGGACGAACCCGCAGCCGGCTTTCAGGGCGATGGGCGCGCCGAATATGAATCCACGCGATTCCACCGCGGCGACCCTGTCCACGCGCTCTTTGCGGAACGGCTCGTACAGCGCGTCCGCCGCCGCCGCGAGCGCCGCGCCGTCCTTGAGCAGTGTCGTGATGTCGCGGAATAGTATCCCCTCCTTCGGAAAATCGGGTACGGACCTGATCTTTTCCTCCAGTCCCATTTCGCGCCTCCTCGTCCGGATTTCACCGCCGCGCGCGCCGCCGCTCGGGCAGGTCGGACAGGTCGGACGGGTCGGACTTCCTCATGTCTTTCAGCTGGAGTGTCACCGTCCGATGGTTCATGTAATTGTCTTCCCTCAGCGTGTAGGTGATGTCGAGGGTTTCGCCGTAGATTTCCTCGGCGTCCCACGCGGACGCCATGTTGAACCCTATCGCCTCCGCGAGCGTCGTTCCCTGCCCGACCCTCATTTTCAGGTGTTTCCCCCCTGAGCCGCACGTGCGCGATTCGAGCACGGTTACACCCTGCGAGCAGAAAACGGGGCGCGGGTTGCCCACCCCGCACGGCTCTATCGCTTCCATCTGTTCCACGAGGCTCAGGCTCACTTTGTTGAGCTTCAGCACGCCGTCGAGTATCAGCTTCCGCTTGAAGCCCGCGCTGCCGTATTCTTCGGAGATCGCGTCGTTCAGCCTGCGGCGGAACTCAGGGATTGCGCCCTCGTGTATCTTCAGCCCCGCCGCCATGGAGTGCCCGCCGAAGTCCAGAAGAAGGTCCGACGTTTTTTCGAGGACGCGGCAGATGTTGATTTCCCGTATGCTCCGGGCGGAGCCGATGCACACGCGCCCGCGGTCGAAATCCCCCGCGTCTTCCTTTCTCCCGGACGCCGTGAATATGATCACGGGCGCGTAGTACGCGTCCACTATCCTCGAAGCGACGATGCCGATGACGCCGACGTGCCACTTCTCGTTGAAGAGGACCACGCTGCGGTCGCGCTCCGCGTCGAAATCCCTCTCGAGCATCGCCGCGGCGCCCTTCATTATCGCCTCCTCTTCTTTCATCCTCTCCCTGTTTTTTTCGTCGAGGCGACCGGCGATCTCCCGCGCGCGCGCCGGGTCCGGCGTAAGAAGCAGTTCCACGCCCGCCCTCGGGTTCCACACCCTCCCCGCGGCGTTGATCCGTGGCGCGAGACCGAAGCTCACATGGTGCGTGTCCACGCGCCGCCGCGGCGAAAACCCCGAAACGCTCATCAGAGCCGCAATCCCGGGGTTTTTTCCATGTTCAATCTTCGGCAGTCCGTGCGCGACAAGTATCCTGTTTTCGCCCAGGAGGGGCATGAGATCGGCGACCGTTCCGAGCGCCACGACGTCCGCGAACTCCTCGAAAAGCGGCGCAGGGCTTTCGCCCGAAGCCGACGCCAGCGCCTGAACGAACTTGAAAACGACTCCCACCGCGGCAAGGTCGCGGAACGGATAGGGGTCGTCCGCCAGCTTCGGGTTCACCACCGCCGCCCCATCGGGCGCGCCCCCGCGCGGCTCGTGGTGGTCGAGGATTATCATGTCCAGCCCCATCTCCGCCGCAAGGCGCGCCTCCTCGAAGGCGGTCGTCCCGGAATCAACCGCCGCCAGAAGCGAGTAACCGGACTCCTTCGCCTTCCGCACGACCTCGCACGATATGCCGTAACCCTCCGTCCGGCGGTCGGGGATGTAGTACTGCGCCCTCACGCCGCGCCGCCGCAGGCAGGACACGAGCAGCGCCGTGCCGCTCACGCCGTCAACGTCGTAGTCGCCCACCACGAGCACCTTCCCGTCGGCGCCAATCGCGCGTTTCATCCTTTCCACGGCGCTCTCCATGCCGCTCAACAGGAACGGATCGTGGAGGCGGTCGGCGGACGGGTTGAGGAACTCGCCGGCGTTCCCGGGGGAATCCACGCCCCGGTTCACAAGCACTTTTGCCACCGGTTCCGGCGCCCCGAGCGCCGACGCCAGCGCGCGCACCGCCCCTTCGTCGGGTTCCATAAGCTCCCAGGTGCACTTCGGCGTGACCATATCGGACCGTTCCCGCCCGGCGTGCGCGCCGCCGCGGATACAATATCATAACCGTTTTCAGCGGCGCGGCGAACAAACCGGATTTATTCCCGCGCAGTGAACGATACGGTACAAAGAGAGAAAGGGGGTTTTCGAGTCAGAGAACCGCGTCGAGTATCATTCCCGGCGCTCGAAAAGAGCCGAGGTCCGAAGGCATGAGAGGGCTTAGTCCGGTGAGAGGATTGAGCAGTATTTTCGCCGCCGCGAACCTCGTTTTGGAGGCGAGTCCGTCGGGCGCGCCGAAAAGGGCGGCAATCTCGTCGAAGCTGGTTTTCAGGTTCGAGCGAAGCGTGTCCCTGTCCACGCGGTATTTTTCCCGGTCTTTTTCTATGCCGGCGGATTCGAGTTCAGCCCGGCGGGCGGTGAAGGCGTCCGCTAAAAACCCGGCAATCTCCTTGAAGTTCACCATCGGCTGGGTCTTGAGTTCGGCGTTGAGGCGGTTGAAGTCCCCGACGTACCCGCCGACGGCTTCCGCGACGTTGTCCATGTCCGGGACGATGCTCACCGTCGCCTCGCCCGCGCCCCGGACGGTGATTTCGCCGCGGTAGCCGCCCGTAACGTCGGACTGGAGACGTCCGGATGAGTACGTGACCGGCTCGTACCGGCTCAGGCTGTCGCGGTAGTCCTCGTAAAGCTCTTCCGCCGATTTGAGGAACCCGGATGGGACGTGCCGCAGCGCGCCGTCTTTTTCGAAGAGCGCCACGCGGTTGGAGTCGCTCAGAACGAGTCCGCTCTGTATCCGGAGCACGGCGTAGTCGTTGTAGCCCGACACGCCGCCCTGCGTGCCGTACGCCTCGCGCCCGGTGGAGACGCCGAGGTTTTCGAGGAGGTCTCCGCTCGTGTCCCGCAGCGTCGCGCCTGTGATGCCCTCCATCGGAACGCCGCGGATTTCGAGCGTCGCCGTCCCTGCCGTGGTGTTGCGGACGACCCCCGCCGTCACACCGGCGCCGAGGGAGTTCACTGCGGCGGCGACCTTTTCGAGCGCTTCCTCGTTGGTGTCCGTCTGGTTCACGAAGACCTCGGCGCGGAAAGCCTCGCCCCTGACGTTCAGCTCGAATTCGTACATTCGCC
>JBFMFE010000124.1:0-6808 GCA_040752295.1 bacterium | reverse complement strand
GGCTGATATTTATTGAGGTTTGCAAAAATAAAGGAAAACAAGGTGATCTTTTTCAGACAGGCAAGATGCCTGTCCCACTTAAAAAAGATTCTGGTGAAAGTCAAAAACATCAGATTCGGCGGCGGCAGACAGGCCTGCCTGTGCCGAGCACGGCGGACAGGCCGCGGAACAAAACGGCGCGGCAGGCAGGCGTACCGCGCCTCCTGTCTGCCCGCAGGCTGGCAGAGCAACAGGCAGGCGTACCGCGCCGAAAAGGGTTTTTGCGGTGGAATCAAGGTTGATTCCGGCATAAAAGCAATTTTCGGCGCGGGGCGCCCTATGTCCATGTCGTGTGGAACTTTCCCGGCTTGTCCGTCCGTTCGTACGTGTGGGCGCCGAAGAAGTCGCGCTGCGCCTGCGTGAGGTTCTGGGGCAGCCTCTCCCGGCGGCAGCTGTCGAAGTAGGAAAGCGACGCCCCGAAGGCGAGACACGGGATGCCCGTCCGCGCGGCGGTCTGAACCACCGTGCGCCACCCGTCCTCCGCCGCCGACACCCGCTCGCCGAACTCACCGTCGAGAAGAAGGTTTGGCAGCGCGGGGTCCCTGCGGAAGGCGTCCTTAATCCGCTCCAGCAGCCGCGCCCTTATGATGCATCCGCCCTCCCATATCCTGCTGATTTCGGCGAGGTTGAGGTCCCAGCCGTACTCGGCTGACGCCGCCCTCAGGAGCGCCATTCCCTGCGCGTACGAGCACACCTTGCTTGCGTACAGCGCGTCGTGCACCGACTCGATGAAGCGTTCGCTGTCGCCGCTGAATTCCGGCGTTGTACGACCCAGTACCCTGCTCGCCGCCGCGCGCTCGGTCTTGAGCGCGGACAGGATACGCGCTTCCACGGCGGCGTTGATTGTCGGCGTCGGCACGCCGAGGTCCAGCGCCGTCTGCGTCGTCCACTTCCCCGTCCCCTTCTGCCCCGCGCTGTCGAGTATGACGTCCACGAGCGGTCTCCCCGTCTCATCGTCCTTCTTTTCCAGTATCTTTCCGGTTATCTCCACGAGGTACGAGCCGAGCGCGCCCTCGTTCCAGCGCTTGAAGACGGCGGCGATTTCCCCGGCGGGCATTCCGAGCGCGTTCTTCATCACGTCGTACGCCTCGGCGATCAACTGCATGTCGCCGTACTCGATGCCGTTGTGCACCATCTTGACGAAGTGACCCGCGCCGCCGGGACCGATGTAGGCGCAGCAGGGTCCCTCGGACGCGCGCGCGGCGATGCTCGTGAGCACCTCCTCGAGCGCGTCGTACGCCTCCCGCCGTCCTCCGGGCATTATGCTCGGTCCGCGCAGCGCCCCCTCCTCGCCGCCGCTTATGCCCGCGCCGACGTAGAGTATCCCCCCGGCGGCAAGCGCATCGCACCGCCGCGCAGTGTCCCTGAAATACGAGTTCCCCCCGTCAACCAGCACGTCGCCGCTCTCGAGGTGAGGTCTCAACTGCTCGATCGTCGCGTCCACGGCTTCGCCCGCTTTGACCATCATTATGATCCGCCGGGGTTTTTCGAGCGCTGATGCCAGTTCGCCGGGGGAGTACGTCCCGACGACGTTTTTCCCGGCGGCGCGTCCCTCCACGAAATCCCTCACCCTGTCCGTCGTGCGGTTGTAAACCGCGACGGCGAACCCCTTGTCCTCGATGTTGAGGGCGAGGTTTTCGCCCATAACGGCAAGCCCGACAAGACCGATCCGCTGTTTTTTCACGCCCGTCATCACCCTTTCGGGAGCGAATATATGATACCGGATTGTTCACACGGGACACAACCGGGCTGAGTTACAGTAGAAATCGGTGTGGGTCCAGAATGAAAAAGCATACGGTCCTCCGGGCTTCCGGACAGTTGGATACTTGCCCGCTTTTTCCCGGCGGAATATACTATTGCCGTATAAAATCAGGAATGAAGTTGAAATGGCTGAAAAAACAGTTAAACCGAAAGTCGTGAATGTGATAAAGTACTTTGCGGAACGGCTTCAGGAAAGCGGCGTCAAAGTGTCGAAAATCGTCGCGTTCGGTTCGCAGCTCAAAGGCAAAGCAGACAGAAACAGCGACATAGATTTGATCATAGTTTCGGAAAGTTTCCGGCGGAAAAACCTCTTCAAAAGAGCCGAGATGATAGGAAAAGCCTACGAGGAAACGGTAACCGAATTCATGATCCCCATGGATATCATCATGGAATCGCCCGAGGAGTACAATCCGGATTTCGGCGTAGTTGTGTATGCCGCCTGACCTGCGAAGGCGGAATCCTCTTTCCGGGCGGTGTACGAATCTATGTCCCCTCGAGGAACTCGCGGAGTATCCGGGACACGATCACCGGGTCCGCTTTTCCCTTCGTCTCCTTCATCGCCTGTCCCATGAGGAAACCGAGCGCCTTCTTCTTCCCCGCCCTGTAATCGGAGACGGGACCGGGGTTCGCTTCGATGACCCGTCTGACGACCTTCAGGATTTCGGAGACGTCCGTCGTCTGCGTGAGGTCTCTCTCCCCGACGATGTCCTCCGGGTTCTTTCCTGTCGCGAACATCTCCTTGAAAACGTCCTTTGCGATTCGCCCGCTTATTTTTTTCTGACGGATAAGGTCGAGAAGTTTCGCGAAATCTTCGGGCTTTATGGGGCACTCCTCTATTGTTTTACCTGATTCGTTAAGCGCGCCCAACAGCTCGTTCAGAACCCAGTTGCTCACGGTTTTATAGTACAGGGGGAATATGAACTGCGGTTCCAAATCCCCCCGAACCGCCGCTGCGCCCTCCCGGGTTACGTCAATTTTTGTTTCTTCAGGCGAAGCCTTAATGATTTTTTCAAAATAATCCGCAAGGGGGCGGGATGACGTAAGTCTGTCGGCATCTTCCTCAGGAAGCGCATACTCTCCCCCGCTTATTTTATAACCATTAAACGTTGCATGCATGAACCGCCGCTTTTTCTCCCACGGCATTTCGGGCAGTCCCTTCTTCAGTTCATCCTGCCACTCCGTTCCAACTTCGAGCGGCACGAGATCGGGTTCGGGAAAGTACCTGTAGTCGTGCGCTTCCTCCTTCGAACGCATGGGGCGGGTGGTCTGCGACGCCTCGTCCCACCGGCGAGTCTCCTGAACGACGGCGCCGCCGGATTCGAGTATCCCGCGCTGGCGTTCGATCTCGTACTCAAGCCCCCTTCGCACCGCCTTGAACGAGTTCAGGTTCTTCAGCTCCGTCTTCGTGCCCCGGACGTCCGCGTCCGCCGGACGCAGCGAGACGTTGGGTTCGCACCTCAGCGACCCCTCCTCCATGTTGCCGTCGCACACTTCGATGTACATGAGCAGCGTCCGCAGCGACGTCAGGTACGCCGCCGCGTCTTCGCTGTTCTCGATGTCCGCCTCGGTCACGATCTCCATAAGCGGCACGCCGGCGCGGTTGTAATCAACGCAGCTCACGTCTCCGCCCTCGTGTATGAGCTTTCCGGCGTCCTCTTCGAGGTGCACGCGGTTGATGCGCACGCGCTTCGTTCCCCCGCCGGCTTCCACCGCGAGCCACCCGTTTCTGCCGATGGGAAGCTCGTACTGCGATATCTGGTACGCCTTCGGCAGGTCGGGGTAGAAGTAGTTTTTCCTCGCGAAGCGGCTCAACGCGGGGATTTCGCAGTTCAGCGCGAGCGCCGTCTTTATGACCATCTCGACGGCACTGCGGTTGAGCACAGGCAGGACGCCGGGGAAGCCGAGGCACACGGGGCATGTGTTGTGGTTCGGCGCCGCCGCGAAACGCGTACTGCACCCGCAGAAGAGCTTGGAGCGCGTCATAAGCTGCGCGTGAACCTCGATTCCAATCGTCGGAACGTATTTCATGCCCGTGTTCCCGCCCTTTATGCCTTCCCGTTTGCGGCGTCGCGCTTTTCGGACAGCGGCGGACGCCGCTGTCCGCAGCCCTCCCGCGCCGCCGCGGCGGAAATTACCCCCGCGTCACAGAACCTTCCGCTCGAACCCGGCGGAAACCTCGCATGCGCGCGCGACGCGCAGAACCGTCCCCTCGTCGAAGGGCTTCCCCACGATCTGAAGTCCCACCGGCAGCCCGCCGCTCAGCCCGCACGGAACGGACACCGCCGGAAGCCCGCCGAGGTTCACGGGAATCGTGCACAGGTCCGAAAGGTACATTGCGAGGGGGTCTGCGGTCTTCTCGCCGAGCTTGAAGGACACCGTGGGCGAGGTCGCGCCGATGAGCGCGTCGTACTTTTCGAAAGCCCGCCCGAAGTCGCGCACGATGAGGGCGCGCACCTTCAGCGCCCGCAGGTAGTACGCGTCGTAGTACCCGGCGCTCAGCGCGTAGGCGCCAAGCATTATGCGCCGCTTCACCTCCGCGCCGAAGCCCTCCCGCCTCGTCTTCCCGTAGAGGCTTGCCAGGTCGCCCGCCTGCGCGGCGCGCCGCCCGTACTGTACGCCGTCGTAGCGCGCGAGGTTCGAGCTTGCTTCCGCGGGGGCGATCAGGTAGTACGCGGGCAGGGCGTACCTGAGGACGGGGAGGGAGACCTTCTCGACGACGGCGCCGCTTTTCTCGAGCGCAGCCGCGGCGCCTTCCACCGCCGCCCTTACTCCCCGCTCTGTTCCCTCCGGCAGAAATTCCTCGACGAGCGCCAGCTTCACGCCCCGGACGCCGTCGTCAAGCCCGGCGAGGAAATCCGCCGGGGGGCGGTTCACGGACGTGGAATCCCGCGGGTCGTGGACGGCGATGACGTTCATCATAAGCGCGGCGTCGTGAACGTCCTTCGCCAGCGGACCTATCTGGTCGAGCGACGACGCGAAAGCGACAAGCCCGTAGCGCGACACCGCGCCGTACGTCGGCTTGAGTCCGACGACGCCGCAGAACGACGCCGGCTGGCGGATGGAGCCGCCCGTGTCCGAGCCGAGCGCAAGCGCCGCCTCGTCCGCGCACACCGCCGCCGCCGAGCCGCCGCTCGACCCGCCGGGCACCCTCTCGAGGTCCCAGGGGTTCCTCGTGGGATGAAAACCGGAATTCTCGCACGATGAACCCATGGCGAACTCGTCCATGTTCGTTTTTCCGACGATCACGGCGCCCGCGTCGCGCAGGCGCTCCACGACGGCGGCGTCGTAGGGGGGAATGAAATTTTTCAGGATTTTCGACGCGCAGGTGGTCGGCGTCCCCTTCGTGCAGATGTTGTCCTTCACGGCGACGGGCACGCCGTAGAGCGGAAGGTTTCTGTCGGCGGATTCGAGTTCCGCCGCGCGCCGCCGCGCCGCATCGTCGAGCACGAGAAGGTACGCCGCGACGTCGCCCTCGACGCGCCGGACCCGGTCGAGAACGCTGACGACCGTCTCCACGGGCGAGACCTCGCCCTTCCTGTGCAGCTCGAGCAGTTCGTGCGCGGTTTTGCGGTGCAGTTCCAACGCGCGTCACCCGCCCCCCCGGCGCCCTCCGGTTCCGGCGCTCGCGGACACGGCGAGCCGTCTGTCCCGCGGGGGCGGCTCCGGAGTCCCTTTCATTCCTCGATTATCTTCGGCACGCAGAAGAAGTTTCCCCTCGCGTCGGGGGCGTTGGACAGGACCTCTTCGACCGGGAACGATTCCCTCACAACGTCCTCGCGGAAAACGTTTTTCAGTGGTACGACGTGCGAGGCAGGCTCGACGCCTTCCGTGTCGAGTTCGTTCAGCATCGCCGCGTACTCGAGGATGTCGTTGAGCTGGGACGCGAAGGTTTCGCGTTCCTCGTCCGAGAGGTCCAGCCTGCCGAGGTCCGCGATGTGCCTGACGTAGCCGCTCGTTACGCCCATGTGCCGCACTCCGGCGTCAATCGGGGAAACCGCGTTCGATTTGAACGGGGACGGGCGCCGGGATTTCAGGCGGGCGCGGCGGGGACGGCGCCGGTCAGCCCGTTTATCGTCTCGATTATCTCACGCGTGGGAGTGCCCGGACCGAAGACGGCTTTCACACCCGCCGCGATGAGTTGTTCCCTGTCCTCTTCCGGTATGATGCCGCCGCCCACGACGTGTATGTCCGCGGCGTTCCTTTCCTTCAGCAGTTCGATGATTTTCGCGAAGTGAGTCATGTGCGCGCCCGACAGTATGCTGACGCCGACGACGTCCACGTCCTCCTGGACGGCGGCGTTGACGATCATTTCCGGGGTCTGGTGCAGTCCGAGGTAGATCACTTCCATACCGGCGTCGCGGAGCGCGCGAGCCACCACCTTCGCCCCCCGGTCGTGCCCGTCGAGTCCGGGTTTCGCTATGAGTATCCTCGTCCGTTTCGCCATGATGACCACCCGACGCGTTCACCGCGCTGCGCCGCGCGCGGATTTCGACTCACCACTATACCACAAGATCGCGCGGTGTAAAAGCCGTTCCGCATTTTCCGCTCCCATCGGTGTATTGTTTCCGTCAAACCTTGACAATGAACCGTTGCCCATCAACGTCCGTAAACCTTTTTTCTTTGATTTTTCCATGCCCGTGCCCGTGCCCGTGCCTGTGGCCGTGCCCGTGCCCGTGCCCGTGCACATGCCCATGCCCGTGCCCGAAATTTTCATTGTAATGCCGTTACTGTAACACTTCATCGGATTGCGCCGGATGAATTTACAACTTGCCGGCTCCATGCTCCGTCATGGAGCCTTACACTTCATCATTCTCTTTTTCTTTCTCTTTCGCTCACGTCACTTCAGGTGAACTTTCGTACTTTTTGGTTCCCGCTCCACGCCTGTCTGCCGTGCCCGGCACAGGCAGGGAGGAAGTTTTAAAGGCAAATGAATTTTATGTATGTCCGATGCAAATCCGACCTGCCTGTAGGCAGACAGGTCATGCGAAAAACAGTATGCGCGAAGCCC
>JBFMFE010000123.1:0-4922 GCA_040752295.1 bacterium | reverse complement strand
CAGGATGCGCATCCTGTCTCCGGCGGGTGCCCCCGCGGCGCCGGCGAGGTACTTTTGCATGTACTTTCCTATCTCGGGATGCGTGAGTTCCTTTTCGGACGGCAGGGTCCCGATTATACCGCCGGCGACGTCAACCGCCATGCGCGCCATGCGGTAGGGAAGTTCGCACACGTTGAGCTTGCAGACGTTGCCCAGCAGCAGGTCTCCGTAATAAATGCCCGAGGACGTTTCCTTCGCCTCAGCGCCGGCGGCGATCCCGCACGCGTATATTGTCTCCGTCAGGGCGACCATCTCCGTCAGCTTCTGCTGGATGTGCGGCATTTTAGCGACGCCGTTGTACTCCGCCAGCAGCGAGACGGCGCCGATGAGAACGTCCGAGACGCCCGCCTTGCAGCCGCCGTAGGTCTGGCGGTGACTGGAGCCGAACAGGTACGGGATGCGTCCGGCTGCTTCGTATTCCCTGTACAGAAACACGCGCTCCCAGGGGACGAATACGTCGTCGAAAACCATCAATGTTTCCTGCGCCCCGAAGCCGGTGTTGCCCACGTCCGCGCCTTCGAGTTTCCGCGAGTCGGAGAACTGCCTGCCGTATATGTGGACGATCCCCGCGGCGTCAATGGGGACCGCAAACGCCACCGCGTAATCCCTGTCGTCCTCACGCATGGCGGAGGTCGGCGCCACGAATGTGTAGTGGCAGTTGATCGAGCCTGTCTGGTTGGCTTTCGCGCCCCGCACAACGATTCCGTCGTCCGTCTCCCTTATGACGCGCAGGTAGAGGTCCGGGTCCGCCTGCTGGGACGGGCGCAGGGAGCGGTCGCCCTTGACGTCGGTCATGGCGACGCCGACGTCCAGGTCTTTTTCCTGCACTTCCCGCATGAAGTCGAGGAAGCGCCCGTGGTATTCGGTCCCGAGCCTGCGGTCCATCTCGAAAGTGGCGATGTGGAGGGCGTTGGCGGTGTCCATCGTTGTGCAGCGCTGGAAGCAGGTGGCGGTCCGCTGTCCCATCAGCCTCGCCATTTTCACCTTCTTGATCAGGTCTTCCGGGCTTCCGTAGATATGTGTGAAACGGTTCACCGTGCCGCCCGTCAATCTCGATTCGGCGGTCATCAGGTCTTTGTATTCGGGATCATGGGCGAGGTCGTACGTAAGCGCGATCGCGTCCCGTGAGGGCTTGACGAAGGGATGTTCCGCCGGGTCCTCCAGCTTTTTTCCGAACAGGTACACCGCCGGTTTCATTTTTTTAAGACTGTCCATGTATTCTCTGCCGGTCATCAGCGCCATTTGTCAATTCCTCCCGGTCCGGGCGTGAACGACTCATGTTGAGGTTCGCAAAAATAAAGGAAAACAAGGTGATCTTTTTCCGACGGGCAGGGCGCCTGTCCCTGTTAAAAAGGATTTCCCCGTAATTGCGGGACAGGCTTCCAGCCTGTCAACAGGCAATTTGAGAGAGAGGAGATTTTCCATTACTTATGCAAACCTCAGTAATTCAGTATGAAATCCGCGTCGCCGCGTTCACGGTTCCATCCGTGAACCGGTCCGGCGCGGTTCACCGTTTCCCGTAATCGTAAACTCCCCTGCCGGATTTTTTTCCCAGGCGCCCGGCGCGCACAAGCTTGACGAGAAGCGGCGCGGGCAGGTACTTGTCCCCGAGTTCCCTGTGGAGCGTCCTTACGCACGCGAGTATCACGTCCAGCCCGGAGGCATCCGCCGCCGCGAGGGGACCGAGCGGCATCCCCAGTCCCTTCCGGCAGGACCTGTCAATTTCCTCCGCGCTCGCCACCCCCTCGCCCAGCGTGAAAAACGCGTCGTTGATGAGCGGGATGTAGAGGCGGTTTATAACGAAGGCGGGCGAGTCGGCAACCACCACCGTGTCCTTGCCGCATTTCTTCAGAAGTTCCTCGGTTTCCTTCACCGTATCGTCCGACGTAGCCAGTCCCCTGACCATTTCCACAAGCGGGGTCAGGGCGGCGGGGATGAGAAAGTGCGTTCCAATGCAGCGCTCCGCCCTCTTTGTCGCCGAGGCGATCCCGGTGATGGAGAGGGTTGACGTGTTTGTGGCGAGGATCACGCCGGGACGGCAGACCTGATCCAGTTGCGCGAAGACCTGCTTTTTCACTTCCATGTCCTCGAAGACCGCCTCCACGACGAAGTCCGCGTCTCCGGCGCCGGCGGAGACCCCGACGCGCGGCGTCAGCCTGCTGAGGGCGGCGGCGGCGTCCTCTTCGCTGAGTTTGCCTTTCCTTGCCCGTCCGTCAAGAAAGTTTCTGATCCGCTCCATCCCGGCGTCCAGAAGCCCCTGTCCGGCTTCCACGACGATGGTTTCAAACCCGGCGCCCGCGAACACGACCGCTATCTGCGACCCCATCGTACCCGCCCCCACGACGCACACTTTTTTTATCTCCATGACGCGCCTCCCGCTGGAGATAAGTATACCATTTTCACGCGCGCCGCCTCACGTGAAAATCTTTTTCAGGTGAAACATGCGCTCGCAAAACCTCACGCATTAAAATAGAAGCGGACGATGAAAAAAATATTCGCGCCTGTAAACATCGGCAGGCTTGAGCTGAAAAACCGCATCGTCATGCCGCCGATGGGCACGGGTTACGCCAACCGCGACGGGACGGTAAGCGAGCGGTTGAAGAAATATTACGCAAGGAGAGCGGCGGGCGGGGCGGGATTGATAATCGTGGAAGTGACCGCCGTTGCGCCCGAAGGCATCGGTTTTCCGTGCTGCCTCGGGATATGGGACGATGGGTTTATCGCCGGGCTTTCCGAACTCGCCGGTGAAATTAAGTCGAACGGCGCGAGAGCGGCGCTGCAAATCTTTCACGCGGGCAGGCAGACGCGGCGGGCGTTCATCGGGACGCAGCCGGTGGGTCCCTCGGCTGTTCCCTGGCCGCCCGCCGGCGAGATGCCCCGGGAGCTTGGGACCGGCGAGGTCCGCGGGCTTGTCGAAAAGTTCTCCGACGCGGCGCTGCGCGCGAAAAAGGCGGGCTTCGACGCAGTCGAGTTTCACGGCGCTCACGGCTACCTCATCTGCCAGTTCCTCTCACCGCAGTCCAACAGGAGGACGGATGAATACGGAGGCAGGACGCCGGAACGGAGGGCGGCGTTCGCCCTTGAGATCGTCGGGAGAACGAGGGAAAAAGCGGGAGCGCACTTCCCGCTCCTTTTCAGGTTGTCCGCCGAGGAGCGCATAAAGGACGGGATAACCCTGAATGACTCCAGAGTGACGGCGGCGCTGCTCGAGGACGCCGGCGTTGACGCGATTCACGTCTCCGCGGGCAATTACGGGGCGATGTGGTGGGTCATTCAACCCATGATGATGGAACGGGGCTGCCTCGTGCCGCTTGCCGCGGAGCTCAGGAAGCACGTCTCCATTCCGGTCATAGCAGTGGGGAGGATCAACGATCCCGAGCTGGCGGAATCGGTGCTCCGGGAGGGAAAAGCCGATCTGATCGCGATGGGGAGGGCGCTCATAGCGGACCCCGACCTTCCGAACAAGTTCAAGGACGGGCGGCGCGACGAGATCAGGATGTGCGCGGCTTGCAACGTCTGCGCCGATGAGTTTTTCAGTTCGGGCGTCACCTGCATGCAGAACGCGGAGGCGGGACGGGAGACCGAGCGCTGGATCGAGCCGGCGGCGAAGAGGAAAAACGTCGTTATAATGGGCGGCGGTCCCGCAGGGATGGAGGCGGCGAGGGTCTGCGCGATCAGGGGGCACGACGTCACGCTCGTCGAAAAAACCGGCAGGCTCGGCGGGGCGCTGAACCTCGCCGTAATCCCGCCGGGCAAGGGCGAGCTTGAAAACCTGATTCGCTATTACTGCGCCGTTCTGCCGAAACTCGGCGTCAAAATCGAGCCTGGCAAAGCTCCGACCGCGGACGACGTGAGGAGAAGAAACCCGGACGTCGTGATAATCGCAACGGGCGGCAGGCCGGTCATTCCCGAAGCGGCGGGCGCCCGGGAGAAAATCGTTACTGCGGAGGAAGTTTTGAGCGGGAAGGCGCCGGCAGGCGCAAGAGCGGCGGTCTTTGGAGGAAGCGCCCTCGGATGCGAGGTCGCGCTGTTTCTGGCGGAAGCCGGCAGAGAAGTCACGCTGATTGCGAGGCGCGACAAGTGGGGAAGGAATCTCAGCCCGAGCGTCAGGGCGGGGTACTACGCGCCGGGGTTCAAAAGACACAACGTAAACATACTGACGAACGCCGGGCTTGAAGAGGTCACGGAAGAAGGAGTTTACATACGGATGAACGGGGAAAGGCAGTTTGTGAAAGCGGACAGCGTGGTGCTCGCCGCCGGATTCGAACCCGACGGCCGTATATATGAATCGCTCAAAGACGCGGCGCCGGAAGTGTACGCGATAGGCGATTGCAGAAAGGCGGGGACGATACGCGACGCCGTACACGAGGCTTATGATCTCTGCCGGCGTCTGTGAAGCCCGCCTGATCCGGGATAATTAAGCCCGAATTATTCACGCTGTTTGAATAATCCGGGGTTGAGAAAAGGAGGCGGATGCGGATGATAAAGGCGATTGACGTACACGTTCATCCCGGCACGAAGGAGGACATCGTTGACGGCGGGGGAAAATACCTCGAGGCGGCGCTCAACTACTTCGGGAAGGGAGTGAAAACGATAACGGAGGAGGAACTTGCCGAAAAATATCGTTCGTTGAACATCATGGGAGTGCTTGTGGCATGGGACGCCGAAACGAACACCGGACTGCCCCCGCTGTCGAACGACTACGTCGCGGGTATCGTCGGGAAGTACCCCGACACCTTCATCGGTTTTGCGAGCGTTGACCCGTGGAAAGGAAAGGCTGCGATACGGGAGCTGGAGAGAGCGGTGAGGGAACTGGGGCTTCGCGGCGCGAAATTTCAGCAGGCGGCGCTGGCGTTCTATCCGAACGACAGGAGGTTCTATCC
>JBFMFE010000122.1:0-10159 GCA_040752295.1 bacterium | reverse complement strand
GTTCCTGATCGCGCTCATCTCGCCGCTTCAGCTCTTCGTGGCGGAAGCCGCGAGGTTCGTTGACCCGGCGCTCTACTATCACGTCGTGATCGGACTGCTCGGCTTTCCATTCGCCCTCATGATCGTTCTCTACAACGCCGTGATTTCGGACGTCATAGACTACGACGAGACCGTCACCGGCTTCAGAAGGGAAGCCATGTACTACGGGATGGAGGGATTCTTCACGAAGACCGCGCGCGGCGCGGGGTCGGCGCTCGCGGTGTCTCTCTTCTGGCTCTTCGGGCACGAGGCGGGAAAGTACTTCGGGCTTCTCCTCGCCGGACCCGCCTGCGCCGTCTTCGCGCTCCTCGGCGCACTCGTCTTCAGCAGGTACACGCTGGGCGAGGGAAAATAGCGCCCCACCGCACCAGAGCACAGTTAACCGCCGGCTCGATCGGAGCGAACGTGAATCACACGCATGTGATTTCGTACTGTGTTCCCGATTAAAGCGGCGTTCACCGACTGCTGGTTGTTCAGCCGCTTGTTGTTGCCGGCTCGCATGGATTGCTCAAACCGCAAGGCGGAGATCAGCGGAGATGGGCAACTCAAAAAGGTCTCCTCGCAACAGGCGCGTCGAGAAGAACAGCACTTCGAGGCTTTCGACCTCTCGCGTTTCCGGGTTCAGGCGGGCGATGACGTCGTCTCCGAGTTCCTCGGATTCCTGCTCCTTGTAGGGCGGCAGCTTGCTTATATAGAGGATGTCAGCCTCCCGGTCATAATGGAAGATCAGTCTTTTTTCCATTCCAGTTCACCTTCCGCGAGGCGGCGGGCGAGATATGCCGTCACTATCCAGTCCTTTTTCGGCGTTCCCGCGCCTGACATAACAACGACCACGACGTGTTTTCCGCCTCTAATGTTATTGTACCATCGTGAGAACATTCTTGCACCAGGCGCGCGGGGGCTTCGGCGAACGGCATCGGGTTCGAGCAGCGTTTCGGCAAGCGCTGCCGCGTGTTCCGGCAGCAGGTCGGGATGCCGCTCCGCGATGTGCCGTTCCCGCTCGGCGGTCAGTTCAACTTCGGAGTTCAGATAAGGGCAATCGAATCTTTGCATCACAGTTCTCCATTGAACGCCCGGCGAGACAGCGCGGCGGGGAGCGCGTTGATGTTGGCAGGTTCTTCTTCAATCATTGAACGTGCCCTTTCAGCCAGCATCGTCTTCTCGTTCATGTCTTGTACAAGTCCATCGAGAGAAGGACTGGGTGGTATTGGGACAAGGATGCTGTTCACATACGTTCAAATTATTTATTTGCCCGCTCCGGATTCCTTTGTGAGGCGCGGAAGGTTAAGGCGGAATTTCTCCTCGAATTCCGCCGCTCCCTTCTTTATCAGAGCCGCCCGCTCGTCAGACGTGAGGTTTTTTAGTTCCCGGGAGAGTTCCTCCCTTATCTTTCGTATCTCGGCCATGGGCTTCGGTTCATTAATTATCGTCATGATTCTGGCGCCTCTTCGGCGAAAAGGAAGTTCCAGACCGATGTCTCGATGTAGAGCTTCGGCTTTTTCATAATTTTAGTCTACTTCAATACGGGACTTCTTTCCAGAGCATAGTTAACCGCCGGCTCGATCGGAGCGAATGTGAATCACACTCATGTAATTTCGTATTGTGCCCCTCGATTACCAGGCGGTTCAAACGCGATGCCGCGCGCGGCGGGGTCCGCACGCGGGAACAGCCCGCGGATTATTCGTGAGCGTGAACAACCCCCCGGTTGGCGGGCGGCGCGCAAGGGCGTATCATATCTCTCGCCGTGTTATGCCGCATTCGGGTTCGCCGGCGCCTGCATGCAAGCGGCTTTCAGGAAGAGGGTCTTCATCTCGCCGTCACTTTCAGCGAGGAAGGGGAGGGCGGGCGAAACGGGGCGCGTCCGGCAGGCGAAATGACGTGAAAGGCGCGTTGCCGCGGCGATTGCCGCCGCTGCGGCATGAACAAAAGAACTGAGCGCGGGGCGGCGTGATGAAAGGAGCGGATGAAAGGTCGCCGATGGAGCACATGGCTTTCCTTTCGCTGGGTTCCAACGTGGGTGCCTCCGCGGAGAACGTACGGGCAGCGGTCGTTGAGCTGCGGAGCGCGGAGGGACTGCGCGTCGTGCGCGTGTCGTCGCTGTACCTGACGAGTCCCGTGGGACGCGCGGGCCAGGCTGACTTCGTGAACGCCGCCGTGAAAGCGGCGACGGTCCTGACGCCGGAGGCGCTGCTCGCCACATGCAAGGGCGTCGAGAGGCGTATGGGGCGCGGGGAAGGGGGAGAGCGCTGGGGAGAGAGGGTGATGGACGTTGACATAATATTATACGACGGTCTCGTTGTGAATACGGAAAAACTGACCATACCGCACCCGATGTTCCGCGAGCGCCTTTTCGTGCTCCTCCCCCTTCTTGAGATAGAACCCGGAGCGAGAACGCCGGACGGAACGCCCGTTGAAAAAATTCTCAGGTCGGGATTAAAAAAATCAATTTTTTTCAACCAGAAAGTTGCCAGAATTGAATAAACGTGGTAAAATGCAGTTGACTGCTTGGAGCGGAAGCGCCCGAGACAGGAAAGGAGACGACGCGAACGAACCTTCCATCTCGGGAAGGTTTTTTCGTAACAGATGCGGGTCACTGTCACGAGCCTCAGGGAAATGAAGCAGCGGGGGGAACCCATAACGGTCCTCACCGCCTACGACGCCCCGACGGCGAGGGTCCTGGACGAAGCCGGCGTGGAGGTGATCCTGGTCGGCGACTCAGTCGGAAACGTCGTCCTCGGCTACGAGAACACACTCCCGGTGACAATGGACGAGATGGTGCATCACACGGCAGCCGTCGTGCGCGGCACAAAAAACGCGTTCGTCGTCTTCGACATGCCGTTCCTCTCGTACCAGGCGAGCCTGGAGGACGCCGTAAGAAACGCGGGGCGCGCGATCAAGGAGACCGGCTGCCACGGCGTGAAGCTCGAAGGCGGGGGCGCACAGAACGCAAGGATAACGGAAGCCCTCGTGAGAACCGGCATCCCCGTCATGGGGCACCTCGGGCTGACACCCCAGTCCGTTCACCAGCTCGGGGGCTTCAAGGTGCAGGGAAAGGCGCTCGCCGCGGCGCGCCGCATGGTCGCCGAAGCCATCGAACTCGAGAAAGCGGGCGCCTTCTCTATCGTCCTCGAGTGCGTTCCATGGCGCCTCGCACAGGCGGTAACCGAGCGCCTGCAGGTCCCCACCATCGGCATCGGCGCGGGTCCCCGCTGCGACGGACAGGTGCTCGTAACGCACGACATGCTGAACCTCTCCGGGCGCACTCCGCCGAAGTTCGTCAGGGTTTACGCCGATCTTCAGCGAACCATGAAAACGGCGGTGAAAAAATACATAACGGAGGTCAGGAGCGGGACGTTTCCGGCGGACGAACATTCGTTCTCGATGCCCGAAGGCGTCATCGAGAGCCTCCCGAAGGGCGCCGGCGGAAACCGGCGGACGGCTGCGAAAAAGCGATGAGGGTCCTGAAAAACGTGAATGAAATGCGCGCCGAAGCGGCGCGCTTGAGGAACGCGGGCAAAACCATCGGGCTGGTGCCGACGATGGGATACTTTCACGAGGGGCACCTCTCACTCATGCGCGCGGCGCGCGCCGCCAACGACGCGGTCGTGACGACCCTCTTCGTGAACCCCGCGCAGTTCGCCCCGGCGGAGGACTTCGACCGGTACCCGCGCGACTTCGACCGCGACCAAAAACTCGCCGAACAAGCCGGCGTTGATATACTCTTCCGCCCGGACCGCGGCGCCATGTACCCCACGGCGTACAGGACGTACGTCCAGGTCGAGGAACTCGGCGCAAAACTCTGCGGCGCGTCGCGCCCGGGCTTTTTCAGGGGCGTGACCACGGTGTGCTGCAAGCTGTTCAACATCTGCCGCCCGCACCGCGCCTACTTCGGGCTTAAGGACGCTCAGCAGGCGTTCATCATCGCAAAAATGGTAAAAGACCTCGACATGGACGTGGAAATCGTGAAACTCCCGACCGTCCGCGAGCAGGACGGACTGGCGATGAGCAGCCGCAACGCCTACCTCGGCGCCGCGGACCGGAAGAGCGCGGCGGCGCTCTTCGAGGCGCTCTCGGCGGCGCGCACACTGATCGCCTCGGGAACGAAAGACCCCGCGCAGATCAAGGCGAAGCTGCGTTCGGTCCTCGATTCCGAACCCCGCGTGGAAATTGACTACGTGAGCGTCGCCGACACGGAATCCTTCGAGGAAGTTGCCGAGATCGCCGAGGGAAACCTTGTCGCCGTCGCCGTGAACCTCGGCGGCGCGCGCCTGATAGACAACATCATAGTCGAGACGGACCGCTCCGGGACGCGGGCGGCCCGTGATGAAAGGACGTGAGCGCGATGTACCGGCACATGTGCAAGTCGAAGATACACCGTGCGCGGGTGACCGGAGCCGACCCCGACTACGTGGGCAGCGTAACGATTTCGGAGGACTTGATGGAGGCGGCGGACATACTGCCCTACGAGAGGGTGCAGGTCGTTGACGTGACCAACGGCGCGCGCATCGAAACGTACGCCATCGCCGCCCCGCGCGGCTCCGGCGGGTTATGCCTCAACGGCGCCGCGGCGCGCCTCATTCACAAAAACGACACCGTCATAATCATCTCCTATTGCATGTTGAACGAGAGCGAGCTGAAGAACTTCCGCCCCAAGATCATCTTCGTTGACGGCGAGAACCGCGTCCTCCGCACCGAGGACCTCGAGCGCCCGTACGAGACCGTTCCGAGGGGATTTCCGCGTGACGTGTGCTGAACGCCGCCGATTTGAATGATTTTTTGAACCGAATGATTCCGTTGAATAACTCTTGTTTGATACAAAATGTATCACAATCCAGGAGAGATAGCCTTTATCATGATATCAGGTCTTTTAGTAGGACAGGCTTCCAGGTCTTTTAGTGGGACAGGCTTCCAGCCTGTCTTTTCGCCCCGCATCTCTCACCCCGGGTTCAGCTAAGGGAAACCGACAGCACCCTCGACTCTCCCTCCTCCTCGTTCATCGTGATCCCGTAATAGTGGTCCGCCCCCTCGAGTGTGCCCTTGTTGTGCGTGATGACGAAAAACTGCGCCTCGCTCGAATACTTCGCGAGCATCGTCTTGAACTTCTGTATGTTCTGATCGTCCAGCCCCGCGTCCACCTCGTCAAGCAGGTAGAACGGACTGGGCTTCACCTTCAGTATCGCGAATATCAGCGTAAGCGCGCACAGCGCTTTCTCCCCGCCGGAAAGAAGCTGCAGGCTCCTCATCCGCTTGCCGGGTATCTGCACCGATATGTCCACGCCGGACTCGAGCGGGTCGCTCTCGTCGGTGAGAAAAACGCGCGACTCCCCGCCGTTGAATATCTCCTGAAACGTCTCCTGGAACTTCCGGTTCACCTGCTCGAACGTCGTAAGAAAGTTCTCCCGGCACAGCTCGTCGAAGTGCGCCACCATCTCCAGAAGCTCGCGGCGCGTCGCCTTCAGGTCCTCGAGCTGCCCAGTGAGAAAATCGTGGCGGTTCTTCGCTTCCTCGTATTCCTCGATCGCAAGCTGATTCACGGGCAGAAGCGCCTGCATCTCGGCTTTCAACTCCCTGAACCGGCTCTTGTCCCCGTGCTTTATCCCTTCCGCGCGCTTGAACGCCTCCTCCTCGCTCATACCGGGGTATTCCTGCTCGAACGTGCGCCTCGTCTCCTCGAGCATGGTTTCGGAGCGCGCCCTCTTTATCTCGAGCTGCAACAGGTTCTGCCGCGCCTCCCCCTCCGCCGCGCGCAGCCTCTCGACCTCGCCGTCCAGCGCCGCGACCGACGCCCTCACCGCCGTCATCTCGTCCATCTTCTCCCTGAACAGCGCCTCCATCCCGTCACGGCGCTTCCTCAATCCCTCGAGCGCCTCGAGCGCCGCCCCGCGCTTCACGCTCTCCTCGTCCCGTTCCTTCCTCAGGCGTTCGACCGTCTCTCCGATCCTCTCAAGCCCGGCTTCCACGCGGCGAAGCTCGGATTCGTGCAGCGAGAGGTTTTTCCGCACCCCCGCCAGCGACGCCCTGCTCTCTCGAATCCGCATCTTCAGGTCCATCGCGTACGCCTCCCTCGTCGCGGCGGCGTCCGTGCCGCCGCTGAGCGCGCCCTCCATCCCCCGCGCCTCCGCCTCCAGCGAGCGTATCTCCGCTCGCGCACGCGACAACTCGCCCTCGAGCCGCGCCGCTTCCCTCTCAAGCACCGCCCTTCGCTCCGTCTCAGACCGCGCGAGCGCCGCCTCCCGCTCCACACCCTCGCGCAGCGCGCGCCCGCGCTCCTCCACCCCCTCCAGCCGCGCCTCATGTCGCGCCTCGTCTGCCCTGAGCCGCTCCGCCGCCTCCGCCCCCTTCGCCTCCTCCTGACTCAGCCTCGTCATCTCGGCTTCCGCCTGCACGGACTCGGCGTCAATCCGCCCAGTTTCCTCCTCGAGCTTACGGACCTCCTCCTCCAGTTCGACCACCCGGTCCTCGAGTTCCTCGATGGACTCGCGATCCCCGCCCAGCCGCAGCGTCCCCTGCTCGATGACCGCGCTGCCGTCCCGCGTCCTTATCGAGAAACCGGTGTGAGACAGCCCCATCAGCCCGGGCACGGCGTCGGTGTCCGCCACCACCGCGATGCGGTCGAGAAAATGCCGCAGCGCCGGCGGCGCGTCCGGAAGCGGCTCCACGAAATCGGTCATCGTTCCGATAACGCCCGGTTCCGACCGTATCGCGCCCGCCCGCTCGCCGTCGGGCGGCTCGACGGCGGGCAGCACAATGAACGTGACCTCCCTCCCGCGCACGAGGTAGACCCTGTTCACGCCCTCGACCGATGATACGACCGGCGCTTCGAGCAGCGGTCCCAGCACGTTTCTCACGATCTCGCCGCGTCCCTCGCGGACGCGCACGAGCTGCCTGAGACGGGGCACGTCGGTCTTTTCGAGCGCCGGAATCCATTCGCCCGGGTCGGCGCCCGCGCCCGTCCTCATGCGCGCTTCCTCCAGACGCGCGCCCGCGACCTCAAGCCCGGTGCGCGCCGCGCTCATCCGCTTGACGTTTTCGGCAGCCGCCGCGGTTAGCCCCTTCAGCCGCTCCCGAAGTTCCGCGAGCCTCGAACGCCTCCCGTCAGATTTCAACGCCCCCTCTTCGAGCGCCCGCCGCCGCCTCTTCAGCTCATCCTTCAGGCTCGAGACCTCCTCCGCGACCCGCTCGACCTCCCGCTCCGTTTCGGCTCTCCTCTTTTCCCTCTCCTCGACCGTAAGCTCGAGAAAAAGCGTCTCGGTGCGCATCGCGCCGATCTCACCCGACAGGCTCTGTTCCCTCTCGCGCAGCCGGCTGAGCGCCTCGCGCTTCAGCTTGAGCGCCTCGCGCGCCGCCTTTTCTTCCTTCGGCAGCTTTTCCTCCTCCCGCAGCCTGATCCCGGATTCCTCCTCCTCCATGACCGCGGTCTCGGTTTCGAGCGCCTCCGCCTGCCGCTTCAGCTCGGACGCGGCGTCGTGAAGTTCCCGTCTCCTCGCCCCCTCCGCGTCCAGCCGCGCACCCTCGGCGTCCAGTTGCTGCCGCAGGTTCTCGATCATGCGCGCCGAAAACCTTGCGGCTTCGTCGGCGCGGGCGATCTCGTGCAGAACCTGGTTCTGCCTGTCCCTGACCCCCTCGGCTTCGGTCTGCGCCTCGAAGAGCTTTTTCCGCAGCTCTTCCCTCGCGACGGTCTTTTCGGCGATCCGCCGCCCGAACCCCGCCGCCTCTTCCTCGAGCTGCTTCTGCTCACGCGCGTGCTGTTCGAGGCTGCCCGCCAGACGCCTCATGTCGTTCACCAGAACGCTCAGCTTGAGGTTTTCCAGCTCCGAGGCGATCTCCTCGTACCTGCGCGCCTTCTCAGCCTGGATGGAGAGGGGACCGAGCCGTTCGCCGAGTTCCGTGACGATGTCCGTGATCCTTGAAACGTTCGCGTCGGTGTCCGCGATCTTCTGGAGCGTCTTTCTTTTTTCGATCCTGTACTTGTTGATCCCCGCCGCCTCGTCGAAGATGACGCGCCGGTTCACCGGCGAGAGGTTGATTATGTACTCCACGTCGCCCTGGCTGACAATGGAATAGTTGAGCTTGCCCAGCCCCGTGTCCAGAAGCAGGTTCTGAATGTCCCGCAGGCGGCAGGACTCGTTGTTGATGAAGAATTCGCTCTCTCCCGAGCGGTAGTACCGGCGCTGGAGCGAGACCTCGCTGTGCGGCACGGGGAAAAAGCCGTCCTCGTTGTCAAACGTCAATTCCACCTGCGCGAACCCCAGCGGCTTCTTCTTCGCGCTCCCGTGGAACACCACCTCCTCCATCCTCCGCCCCCGGATGGACCGCACGTTGTGTTCCCCGAGCACCCACACTATGGCGTCGAAGATGTTGCTCTTTCCCGCCCCGTTGGGTCCGAGGATCGTCGTGATCCCCGGCTTGAACTGAAACTCCGTCCTCGCCGCGAACGTCTTGAAGCCCAGCATCCGCAGGTTCTTGACGTACATGCCTCGCTCACGCTTCCATCTTTACCGCTGCCGCCGCGCCGCTTCCCTCCTCCGCAGCCTCATCAGCGCCGCCTCCGCCGCGCTCCGCTCCGCTTCCTTCTTGCTGTACCCGCTTCCCTTCCCGCACTCCTCCCCATCCACGTATACCTTCACCGTGAACACCTTCCTGTGCTCGGGTCCCGTCTCCGAGACCAGCTTGTACTTCGGCAGGTTCCGGCTCTGCTTCTGAACGGTCTCCTGGAGCGCCGACTTGGCGTCCTCCACTTCCTCCGGCGTACTCACCGCCTCCATCTCGTTTCCGAGCAGCTTCTCAACGAAGCGCCGGGCGTTCGCGTATCCCTTCTCGACGTAAACAGCCCCCACAAGCGCCTCGAGGCTGTCAACGAGAAACGACGGCGCAGCGTCCGGCGGTCCTCCACCCACACCTTTCCCCAGCCGCACGTGCGACTCGAGGGCTATCTCCTCGGCAGCTCTCGCAAGAACCTGCCTGCTCACAAGGTAGCTCTTCAGCTTGCTCAGCTTCCCCTGGTTGTACGACGGAAAACCGCGGAACAGGCGCGACGCCACCGCGAGGTTGATCACCGCGTCCCCCAGGAATTCCAGCCGCTCGTAGCTCAGCGACAGCCGCTTCTCCTCGCTCATCGGCGTCTCGCCCCAGAACGACGGATGCGTCAGCGCCGCCTCCAGAAGCGTCCGGTCGCGCATCCGCACGCCAAGCCTCTTCTCCAGCCCGTCGGGTTTTCCGCCGCGCCTCCCGGCGCCTGTCCTCTCGCCGGCCGACTTCATTTATACGGTTCTTTTACCGCTCCCCTCAACCCAGCTTCTTCTTGAGATATTCCACCGCGTCCCCTATCGTCGTGATCATCACCGCGTCCTCATCCGGCACCTCGATCCCGAACTCGTCCTCGAACGCGAGGATCAGGTCGAATATCACCACCGAACTCGCACCCAGATCGTCCCGGAACGACGCCTCCATCGTCACTCGCCCCGGCTCGATGTCCATCTCCCTCACGATCACCTTCCTGATGCGCTCAAAGTAATCCATCTGCTCTTTTCCTCCGTGACCCGGCGACCGACTCACGTCTCGGTCTTCACCGTCTTGAACGCCTTTCCCTTGTAGTAGCCGCACTCCGGACATCCCCGGTGCGACGGCACCTTCCGGTGACAGTGCGGACACTCGGTAAGCGTCGGCGGCTTCATCCCGGCTTTCCACTGCGCCTTACGCGCGCGCGTGCTCGCGCGCGAAAGCTTGTATTTCGGCAGCGGCATCTCTATTTCACCTCTCCTCCGTGAATTCTCTTGTCGAGCATCTCCCTGCCGCGGCGGACGGCGCCTAATATCGAATTCAGCCTCTCCTCGAGTTCCCCGAGCGCCTGCTCCGCGTACCGGTCGGCGCCGTCGCGTATTCTCCGCGCCTCCTCCTCTGCCGTTCTTATCTCAGGTCCCGCCCCGGCGCCGGCTTCCACGGGTAACCCACCGCGCGCGGGCTGTCCCCCGGCGCCGGACGTCCGTGCCTTTATTCCCCCGAGGGCTTCACGCGCCGCCGCCCTCAACTCGTTCAGTACCGAGTACACTCGCTTCTCGTCCACGACTATCTTGCCTATGAACGAGATGAAAAAACCGCGGTCGAGCATCTCCTCAAGCTC
>JBFMFE010000121.1:1653-5133 GCA_040752295.1 bacterium | reverse complement strand
TTCGTGTTCGTGGTCCTGCCCGATGATCCCGGTCTGGACGCGCGCCGTGAGCGCCGCACCGTTCACATCCACGATCACGTCCATCTTCTTCATGTCGAGCACGACTCCGCCCCGCAGCGGAAGCGTTCCGCCGCACACGCCCGATCCCGCGCCGTAGGGAATCACCGCAAAACCGTTTTCCCGCGCCAGGGCGAGCAGCCTGACGATCTGCTCCTCGCCGCGCGCCCACACGACGGCGTCCGGCGGGTACGGCGTGATCTTTTTCTTCTGGAGCCAGATCGTCGCCAGCGGCCACAGGTCCCGCGAGTAGGCGCTCCGGTCGGTGTCCCGGACGCTCACGCCGTCCGCGCCGAAGATTTCCCTCAGGGAACCCACGTGGCTCTCGTCGAGCTTCGACGGCGCAACGTTTTCCATCCGCCCTCTCCCCCCTCCGCCCGCTGATTATAACCCATTATCTCATGAACCCGATTGCGCGCGCCACGTTCATATCTCGACGAAATACACGAAGACGCCGATGACTATCAGCACGAGTCCCGTGACGAGGCGTTCGCGGCGTTCGAGGAATTCCCATTCCACCTTTTTCGCGCCTCTCAGGGCGAGGTTCACCAGCGCGACCATCCCGGCGACCGTCACGACGGTATAGACTGCTGACACCGTCGCGATGCCCGCGGCGCCTTTCCGCCCGGCGACGAAGAAGTAGGCGCCGACGGGTATGCACGGCGAGAAGAACAGCGCCGCGGCGAGCGACGCGGCGACGGCGATTTTCGTGCCCGCCCCGGCGCGCCCCGGCGCGTCGCGGCGGACGTGCCCCTTCTTCGCGAAATCGAGGTAAACGTACGCCGCGCCCACGACAACGAGCGCCAGCGGCGCCGCGGTTCTCATCGCGGCTTCGTGTGTCGCCGATAGTGTGTATCCCGCCAGCCCGACGGCGGTCCCGACGGCGACCGTGCTCAGCACGTGCGGGAGCGCAACCGCGGCGGTGATGAGCGTCGTCTCCGCGCGGTTCCATCTCTCCGTCCTCGCGATCATAGCGAGCGGCAGCCAGTGGTCGGGCATGAGGGCGTGGACTATGCTGAGCGCAATCGCGCCCCACAGAACGCGGAGCATGTGAATATTATAACGACCCCTCACGCGCAACGATCGATTTCCACGCAGCGCAGCCTCGACGCCGGCGGGATATAGTGAACTTTCGCACGTTCTTCGTCACGATGGATTGCGGCGTCAGCCGCCTGCCTGCCTGACCTGTCTGACCCGTCTGACCTGTCTGACCCGTCTGACGACAAGCAGGCGCCGCTTTCAATGCCGGCGATTAATCGCCGGCAAAGGCAAAGCGGTGATAAATCAACGCCTGCCTGTCTGTCTGACCTGTCTGACCTGTCTGCCCTGTCGGACACGTCGGAGCTGTCCGGCGGCAGACAGGCGCGGAGCGGGAACCAAAAAGTGCGAAAGTTCGCATATAATAACGGAGAGGATTTTCGCCTGCGGGTGGCGCGGCGGAAGGCGGTTTCCGATGGAATTTTTCAGGGTCGTGACGCCGGAGCGGATTTTCGAGGAACTCGCCGGATTCCGGCGCGTGGGAACCGAGACCGTGGCGCCCGGCGCGGCGCTTTCAAGGGTGCTCGCCGAGGACGTCGTGTCGGCGGAGGACCTGCCGCCGGGACCGAGGGCGACGATGGACGGCTACGCAGTGCGCGCGGGGGACACGTTCGGAGCGTCCGAGTCCGTCCCGGCGCTGCTGAAGGCGGTCGGTGAGGTGAGGATGGGATCGGTCCCCGGCTTCGGCATCGGCGCGGGCGAGGCTGCCGCCGTTCCGACGGGCGGCTTTCTTCCCGGCGGGGCGGACGCGGTCGTGATGGTCGAGTACGCCGCGCCGGCGGGCGGGGGCGCGGTGGAGGTGACGCGACCCGTGACGGCGGGCGAGAACGTGCTCGAACGCGCCGGTGACGTCGCGCGCGGTCAGAAAGTTCTGCCGCGGGGACGGCGGCTCAGACCCCAGGACGTCGGGCTGCTTGCGGGTCTCGGCGTGGAGGAGGTCGTCGTTTACAGGAAGCCCGTCGTGGCGGTTTTTTCGACGGGAAACGAGGTGACGCCCGTCGGGCGCGCCCCGTCGCCCGGACAGGTGCGCGACGTGAACACGTATTCGATATGCGCGCTCGTGAGGGCGTCGGGCGGCGAGGCGGTGCCGCTGGACGTCGTTCCGGACGACCCGGACCTCATCGGGTCCGCGATAAATGAAGCCTTGTCCCGCGGCGACGCCGCGGCGCTGTCGGGCGGGACTTCCGTCGGTCGGCGGGACCACGTCATGGAGGTCGTCGGGAGGCTCCCCGGCGCGCGGGTTATCGCCCACGGCGTGGCGATCAGTCCCGGCAAGCCGACGCTTCTGGCGTCGGTCGGCGGCAAGGCGCTGTTCGGTCTGCCGGGGCATCCCGTCTCCGCGCTCGTCGTGGCGCAGGTTTTCCTGGCGCCGTTCCTGCGGTATCTTGAAGGCGGGGAACTGACCCGCCGTCCCGGCGGACGGCGCGTCGAGGCTGAACTGACGACGTCCGTCCACTCCGCTCACGGCAGGGAGGAGTACGTGAGGGTGAGCATCGAGGAGAGGGACGGGCGGGCGTACGCCGTGCCCGTGTTCGGCAGGTCGGGCGCGATCAACGCGCTGGTGAGAGCCGATGGCTTCTTCATCGTGCCCGTTCATTCCGAGGGGGCGCCCGGGGGCGAGCGCGTGGAAGTGTTTCTATTTTAATAGGTTATACAATGAAATCTTGCACAAAACGGCGAGTATTTTTAATTATATGGTTTCATAAAACCCGTGCCCGTGCACGGGCACGGGAATGGGCACGTTACGAACTATAGAAAAGACTCTTTTTTAGTTTCGCCTATGCCTGATTAGGAGGCGAACGTGGAGAGAAAAAGGCGCGTATTCCGTCATTTGAAGACCGTCGAGGAGGCGAAGGGCGTGTTTTTCGGGCGTTTCGGCGGCGCGCTGGTCGGGACCGAAACCGTCTCCGTGCGCGAAGCCCTCGGCAGGGTCGTCTCCGCGCCCGTGAGAGCCGCCATCTCCGTTCCGTCGTACCACGCCGCGGCGATGGACGGCATCGCGGTCAGGGCGTCCGACACGTTCGGGGCGCTTCCCGAAAAACCCGTTCTTCTGGGCAAGGGCGCCGCCCCGATGATTGACACGGGCGCGCCGATGCCGGAGGGGACGGACGCGGTCGTGATGATCGAAAAAGTGGAGGACAGGGGGGATGCGTGGGAGGTCAGGGAGGCGGCGTACCCGTGGCGCAACGTGCGCAAAGTGGGCGAGGACATTGTAAAGGGTGAGATAGTTACGCCGCCGCGGACGCGGATACGCCCATGGGACCAGTGCGCGCTCCTCGCTGCGGGAGTGACGGCGCTCGAGGTGTTCCGCAAGCCGCGTGTGGTGATAGTGCCCACCGGCGAGGAGATGGCGCCGCCCGGGGAAACGCCGATGCCCCCGCCGCC
>JBFMFE010000121.1:0-1643 GCA_040752295.1 bacterium | reverse complement strand
GCGTCGCTGTGCGCCGAATGCGGCGCCGCGGCGGAGGTCCTCAAGCCCGTGCCCGACGACCCCGACCTTTTAGAGCGCACGGTCGGCGGCGCGCTCGGCGGGGGCGCCGACCTCGTGATCGTCATCGCCGGCTCGTCCGCCGGCTCTGCTGACTTCACTCCCTCGGCGCTCGAAAGACTCGGCGAGATACTCGTTCACGGCGTGGCGATGATGCCCGGCAAGCCGACGCTCCTCGGCGCCGCGGCGGGACGCCCGGTGGCGGGCATCCCCGGCTACCCGGTGTCCGCCCTCGTCGCGTTCAGGGAGTTCGTGGCGCCGCTTCTTTACATGATGCAGGGCGTTCCGCCGCCGGAGGAACGGAGGGTCGCGGCGGTCGCGGGCAGAAAGATTCCGTCGAAGCTGGGGCTTGAGGAGCACGTGCGCGTCATCGCCGGCGAGGTCGGGGGTCGCGTCGTAGCCGTGCCCGTCGCCGGCGGCGCGGGGGTGATCTCGTCGGTCGCGCGCGCGGACGGCTTCGTGAGAATCCCGCAGGAGGCGGGCGGACTGTCCGAGGGCGAGGAGACGACGGTCGAGCTGCTCGCGTCCCCCGGAGAGGTCGGGCGCCGGCTTCTCTTCATCGGGTCGCACGATCTGACGATAGACCTGCTCGCGGGCATGATGCTCGAAAAGACGTCCGGGAGGGTGAGGATATCGTCCGCGAACGTGGGCAGTCTGGGCGGGCTGACGGCGATAAACAGGCGGATTGCGCACGTCGCCGGATGCCATCTTTTGGACGAGGAGACCGGCGGGTACAACGTGACGTACGTCCGGCGTCACGTTCCCGACGTTCCCGCGGCGCTGCTCACGCTCGTCCGCCGCGTGCAGGGGTTCATGACGGCGCCGGGGAACCCGAAGGGAATACGCGCCGTCGGAGACCTCGCGAAGCCCGGAGTGCGTTTCGTCAACCGCCAGTCCGGCTCGGGAACGCGCGTGCTGCTCGACTACGAGCTTAAGCGGGCGGGGATCGATCCCGCCTGCGTCGCCGGCTGCGGCGCCGAGGAATACACGCACGTGAACGTGGCGGTCGCCGTGGCGTCGGGCGCGGCTGACGCCGGGCTTGGCATACACGCGGCGGCGAAGGCGCTGTCGCTCGATTTCGTTCCGCTGACGATGGAGCGCTTCGACCTGGTCATACCGTCCGACCTGCTCGAGGACGAGAGAATAAAGATCATGATCGAGATTATCCGTTCGCGCGGTTTCAGGGAGAGAGTCCTTGCGATGGGAGGATACGACGTCAGCGGGACCGGCAGCTTCGTCCCGCTGTGACTGAACCGGGCGCGATAATCTATTTTCGCGTCAACAATCACGTGTCGTATGTTGTGAAGAAAGAATATCGAATATCGAACAAGGAACGTCGAACGATGAATCTATTGTCTGTTGGCTCCATGCTCCGACATGGAGCCTTACCCTTCATCATTCTCCTTTTCTTTCTCTTTCGCTCACGTCTCTTCAGATCAGTAAATAGTTACCATCTTTATGTGAACTTTCGCACATTCTTCGTCACGATGGATTGCGACGTCATCCGCCTGCCTGCCGGCAGGCAGGCCTTGGACTGCGGCGAGTCATCGCCGCCTTCACTCCCGCGCGGAGCGCGGGAAACAAGG
>JBFMFE010000120.1:0-18535 GCA_040752295.1 bacterium | reverse complement strand
TCGGACATCCAAATCACCATACTCGAATTGCTCGACATCCCGACATCCGAGTACGGTCATTAAGCTGCTTGACTTCCACCGTTAAATTCGTTTAAAATGCCATTCAAGATGTGCGGAAAGTAAGATATGAACTTTAGACCTCACTATTTTGGACCCTATTCTCCTGAAGTAGATGAAGGTCTTTCATACAACAAATCACTCGGTTTTATTGAAGAATTGACGCATGGATATGGCAGATTCGACCCTGTCGGTTTCGAGGTTCGCCGCTACGATTATTGTATCACAGATGATGGAAAAAAGATTGTCCCTAACCTGAAACGGCTCTTCCCACAAGATACAAGTCAAATACAGAAATTCAAGGCACGATTGATTAAAGCGGGTGATAAAGATGATTACATAAGTCTATCTATTGCTGCCAAGACGCATTTTATTGCAAAGCGAAAGAATGCACCAATTACCGTAAAGGAAATTCAGAACGAAGCAAGTCGCCTCGGTTGGAATATACAACAGGCATCAATTAATGAGGCTGTTAATTTCCTCGTAAAAATAGGTTTGGCCAGAAGAAATTGAATTGTTTGGTTTAATTGGGGGGCAATAATTACATATGATCCCGCCCCTGCGCGGCATGTCCACGGAGCACGGGGCGGAACGCCGCGCTGCGCGTCGCGCGGGCGAAAAAAATCCCTCCCGCGGGAGGGAACCGGAAATCGCATCGCGCGTAAAACGCGTGAACCCTACTTCGCGTATTCGACCGCACGGGTTTCGCGGATCACGTTGACCTTGATCTGCCCGGGGTAGGAAAGGTCGCTCTCGATCTTCTTCGCTATCTGGCGGGCGACCACGATCATCGCCTCGTCGTCCACCGTGTCCGGCTTCACCATGATCCTTATCTCCCTCCCCGCCTGAATGGCGTATGCCCTCTCCACCCCTTCGAACTCCTGTGCGAGGTCTTCGAGGCGGGTCAGCCTCTTGACGTACGATTCGAGGTCTTCGCGCCGCGCTCCGGGTCGCGACCCCGACACGGCGTCGGCTGCCTGAACCAGGACCGCCTCGAGGGTCTGCTGCTCGACGTCCTGGTGGTGGCTTTCGATTATGTGGACGATGCCGCGGGACTCGCGGTACCGCCGGGCGAGGTCCGCGCCGATCAGCGCGTGCGGTCCCTCCACCTCGAAATCCACCGCCTTGCCGATGTCGTGCAGCAGCCCGCCGCGCTTGGCAAGCTGCGCTGACACGTCAAGCTCCGCCGCCATCGCCCCCGCAAGATGCGCCACCTCTATCGAGTGCATCAGCACGTTCTGACCGTAGCTCGTCCGGTACTTCAGCCGCCCCAGCATCTTGATCAGCTCCGGGTGGATGTCCGTCATCTTCATTTCCACCGCCACCTTCTCCCCCTCCTCCACGGTCCGGGCTTCAAGTTCCTCGCGGGTCCGCACGATTACCTCTTCGATCCTTGCGGGGTGGATGCGACCGTCCGACACCAGCCGCTCCAGCGCCAGGCGTGCCACCTCGCGCCTTATCGGGTCGAACGCCGAGATCACGACCGCCTCCGGCGTGTCGTCCACCACGAGGTCAACGCCGGTGAGTGTCTCGAACGCGCGGATGTTCCTGCCCTCGCGACCTATTATCCTGCCCTTCATCTCGTCGCTCGCAAGCTGCACCACCGACACGGTGCTCTCCGCCACGTGATCCACCGCGCACTGCTGTATCGCCATCGTCACAAGGTGCTGGGCGCGCCGCTTCGACTCCTGCTTCGCACGCTCCGAGTAGTCCTTGAGCATCGCCGCGTACTCCTGCTTCAGTTCCTTCTCCATCATCTTCAGCAGGTAGTTCCGGGCGTCCGCCGACGACATCCCGGAAATCTCCTCCAGCTTCTTTCTCTGCTCCTGTATCAGCCCGTCGGCCGTCTCCTGCCGTTCCCTCAGCCGCTCCTCGCTCTCCCGCAGTTCGTTCGCCTTCTTCTCCGCCTGTTCCAGCTTCTTGTCGAGCGTCTCCTCCCTGCTTGTCAGGCGGTGCTGGAGCTTGTCAAGCTCGCTCTGCTTCCGCCGGAACTCCCGCTCGGATTTGCCGACGATGTTGTGCGCCTCCTCCTTGGCGGACAAAACGATCTCCTTGGCTTTAGCTTCCGCCGCCTTCAGGGCTTCTTCTTCCACCCTGCTCATCTTCTCGCCGACGCTTCCCAGCTTCGCCTTAACGAGCAGGCGGTGATACACGTAGCCTGCGGCGGCTCCCGAAACCAGCGCCAAAACAATCCCGGCAATGGTCAAAAGAACGCTTACCAAGTCGCCTGTCACCTCCTTCTTACGCGCCTTTGTCCGACTTTCGTCGCCGTCGCCGCGCTTACGGTCCCGTCCGGGCGCGCCGCTTCAGGCGCGCGCGCCCCGGTAAAGCTCCGGTTGAAAACCTTCAGGTGTCGGGAAACCGCTGAGAAAAGGCTATGCGCCGGATGCCGCGGGGAGCGAAATCCTCTTTCTGGTTTCCTTGAGGATTTTATCGTAAAGCTTCCTGTCTTCCGCGAGTGCCGTCCGGGCGCGTTCGCGCCCCTGACCGATCCGGTCCTCCCCGAGCATGAACCACGAACCGCGCTGTTGAATCACGCCGCACCCGAGGGCGGTGTCAATGAGGTCGCCGTAGCGGCATATCCCCTCTCCGAACAGCAGGTCGAACTCCGCTTTCCGGAATGGCGGCGCGAACTTGTTCTTGACGACCTTCACGCCGGTCCGGCTGCCCACGACCTCCGTCCCCCTCTTGATGTTGTCAATGCGCCGCATCTCGAGCCTCACGGAAGCGCCGAACTTCAGCGCCCTGCCGCCGGGCGTTGTGATCGGGTTCCCGAACATCACCCCGATCTTCTCGCGCACCTGGTTGATGAACATCACGCACGATTTCGACTTGTGGATGTTCCCCGTGAGCTTTCTCAACGCCTGGCTCATGAGCCGCGCCTGAAGCCCGACGTGGCTGTCTCCCATCTCACCCTCGAGTTCAGCGCGCGGCACCAGCGCCGCCACCGAGTCAATCACCACCATCTCCACCGCGCCGCTCTTCACGAGCATGTCGGCGATCTCCAGCGCCTGTTCGCCGGCGTCAGGCTGTGATATGAGAAGCGCATCAATGTTCACGCCCAGCCTCTTCGCGTACAGAGGGTCCATCGCGTGCTCGGCGTCAATGAACGCCGCCGTGCCGCCGAGCTTCTGTACCTCCGCGATCGCGTGCAGCGCGAGGGTCGTCTTCCCCGACGCCTCCGTCCCGAATATCTCGATCACGCGCCCGCGCGGATATCCCCCTATCCCAAGCGCCACGTCCAGCGCGAGCGAACCCGTCGGGATGACGTCGGTCTGAACCACCTTCGCGCCTCCCAAGCGCATGATGCTCCCTTCTCCATACTGACGCGTTATCTGGCTTATTACCGCGTTCAGAGCCTTCTCATCCGGCATTTCCCTGAAACCTCTTATGTTCTCAACCCAAGATTCCCAGACAGATTATAGAACCCGCCCCTTCGTTGATCAAGAAAAAAATACGGACCCGTACGAAACCCGCCTTCACCCGCCGCGGCGCGTCACTTCTTTTCCAGTGACAGCACCCCGAACGCGATCGCTATCAGCACACCGAGCGTGGATATGTGGATGAACGTCTCGGGGTAACTCGGCAGGCTGATCAAGTCGAACTTGAGGCATATCGCCGCCACGAAGGCGATAAGTCCCAAAAACAGAAAAAGATATGACAGCATTCTCACCTGTCACCAGCCCCCCTTCTGCAGCACGTTTTTGATAACCCACACCACCGTGTACCAGAAACCGAATAGAAACGCCACCACCCCGGTGAAAAGCAGAACCTGCTCGGCGACGTACAGGAGCTTTTTCTCTTCTTTCTCCGCTCCGCCTGCGCCGCCCTCTCCGGGGTCCGTCCGCTTCTCCATGCCTGACTCCTCTTCCGGCGCCGCTTCTCCCTCCGGCGGACGTGCCGGCTTACGGAAGCCCGCGCCGCCCGTCAATTATATATCGGGCGGCCGCAAATTGCGAACGCCGGGGCGCGGCGAACGTCCGGTCTTCACGGCGATCTCCGACCCCTCCCACTTTCCTTATATTTTGCATACGTCATCTGGCGTAAAAAAAACGCGCCCGACAGGACTTGAACCTGTGACCTCAAGATCCGCAATCTTACGCTCTATCCACCTGAGCTACGGGCGCTCCCGCTTTCAATTCTACCGCTTTCTCCCATTTTGTCCACCTCGGAAAAAAGCGCGGCGGAACGGCGGCGCCCCCCCGCCGCTCTCCGTTCCACGCGCCGAAACGATTGTATCCTTTTGTTTTAGTCCGATTCGTTCTAAACTGATCGTATGCGTGAGAAACGGTGGACGTCCGCCGCCTGCTTTCAGGGCGCGATCATCTCGGCCGCCGTCGCGCTCTCTCTCGCCGCCGCCTACCTGCTCCTCTTTCACACCGGACCCTCCGGAAAAACCCCCGGCGAGGCGGACTCCGCGGCGCAGGGGCGCGCCCACGTCGCGGAACCGCGGGGACCCGAGCCGGGTATCAACGTCAGAATCCAGAAGACGGAAATCACTCACTTCAAATCCGGTAAAATAGCCTGGTCCCTCCAGGCGGACGAGGTTCAGTCCCACTCCGGTACGGGCGTCACCGAACTCCGTAACGTGCTCGGAAAACTCTACCGCGGCGAGGTCTCCATCCTCGAGTTCAGGACCGCGCGCGCCGGCTTCGACGACAGATCACGCACGGGAACCGCGGACGGCGGCGTCGCCTGCTCCCTCCAGCCCGAGGGTTTCTCCCTCTCCGCCCCATCGCTCAAATGGGACGAGCGCGGCTCGCTCCTCTCCCTTTCCGGCGGCGTCCGGGCGGACTTCGACGGCGGAACCGTCCGGGCGGACGAGGCGCTCGTGGACGGGAATCTGAACCTCGTCCGGTTCTCACGCGGCGTAGTGCTCGAACTGCCGCTCCCATGAACCCGGCTCAGCAATCGAAACGCTGCCGCGCACACCCCGACAGAAAAGCGGAGGCTTTCTGCGTGAAATGCGGCGCTCCCCTATGCCGCGAATGCCTCGTCAGGGTCGGCGCCAGCCCACACTGCCCTGCCTGCGCAAGCATACGCGCCGCTCAGCGCCGCCGCGAGACATTCCCGCGCTTCCTCCCCGCCGCCGTCACTCCCGCCGTCCGCAGGAACATCTCCGGCGCCGTCGCCAACAAGGAACTCCGCCGCCTCCTCGCCCTCCTCTTCGATTCCGCGCTCGTCTTCATCATCTCCATCCCCGTCTCGTTCGTCCTGCGCTTCATCGGCATGCTCTTCCTCGTCCCCGAAGTCGGCGGGCTTGGCTTCTTCCTCTGTCTCTACTACAGCCTCTTTTTCGTCGCGTCCCTCTATTTTCCCCTCCTGTGGTGGCGGTTCGGCGCGACGCCGGGCAAGGTTCTGACCTCGCTCAAGGTCAAATCCGTCTCGGGCGCGCCGCTCACTCTCCTCGCCTCCTTCTGGCGCTGGACAGGTCTGCTCACCGCCCTCATCTGGATGTACGTCGGTTTCCTTCTCGCCAGGTCCATCGTGAAGCTGCTTTCCATCTTCGCCGCGAAACTCCCGCTCCTTTTCATGCTGGCCTCCTGGTTTGGCGGGATCACCATCGCCCTCGTGTTCTCACTGGGCGTCCTGATCGCCTTCGTGGGCAGGCACAAAAGAGGCTTTCATGATATACTTGGCGGTTCCATAGTCGTGAGCGACACCGGCGGAAGGGGGATTCCGACCAGATGATCACGCCCGAAAAATTTCCCGGCGCTGAAATTGACCCGACGGGCGTACTCCGCTTCGGCGGCGCGGACACCCTTGCGCTCGCAAAAAAGTACCGAACCCCGCTTTACGTCATGGACGAAGACGTCCTCCGTGCCAACTGCCGCGAATTCCGCCGCGGGTTCGAGGCGGCTTACCCGGGCGAAACGCGCGTCCTCTACTCCGCCAAGGCAATGACGGCGCTCGAGGTGATGCGGACGGCGGCGGACGAGGGGCTTGGACTCGACGCCTCCTCGATGGGAGAAGTCCGCGGCGCGCTCCTCGCCGGCATCGAACCGGGTGAAATCTACCTCCACGGCGGTTTCAAAAAGGAACAGGACCTGCGCGACGCCCTCCGCCTCGGCGTGGGAACCATCGTGCTGGACAGCCGCGACGAGGCGCTCACCCTCGAACGCCTCGCCCGCGCCTCGAAGCGGAAACCCGCCGTCCTCCTCAGGGTCACACCCGGCATCGAGGCGCACACCCACCACTTCATTCAGACCGGCAGGCTCGACACCAAGTTCGGCGTCCCCATCGCTGGCGGCGCCGCACTGTCCCTCATCGCCGAAATCCTCCGCAGCCGCTCCCTCGAACTCCGCGGCTTCCACTACCACATCGGCTCGCAGATTCTCGACCTCAAACCCTACAGGGAGGCGGCGCGCCGCGCGGCGGATTTCATCGCCTCGCTCAAATCGCGCCTCGGTTACGTCCCCGCGGAGGTGAACGCCGGCGGCAGCTTTCCCGCCAGGTACTCCTCGCGGCAGGCGCTCCCGGATGTCCGCCGGATCGCCCGCGCCGTCGCGGGCGAACTCTCCGCGCGCCTCCGCGAATCGGGTGTCCCCCTCCCGCGCCTCGTGGTCGAACCGGGACGCGCCATCGCCGGTCCCGCGGGCATCACACTTTACACCGTCGGACCGGTGAAAACCGTCCCCGGCGTCCGCAGCTACGTCATCGTGGACGGCGGATTGTCCGACAACCCGCGCCCCGCCCTCTACGGCGCCGCGTACGAGGCGGTCATCGCCGGCAGGGCTTCCGCGCCCCCGGACGGAAACTACCGCGTCTGCGGCAGCCACTGCGAGAACGACGTGCTCATCAAATCGCTCCCCCTCCCATCCCCGCGCCCCGGCGACGTCCTCGCCGTCTTCACAACGGGCGCATACAATTTCTCCATGTCCAGCAACTACAACAAGTTCCCCCGCCCCGCCGTCGTCATGCTCAAAAACGGCAAACCGCGCCTCATCGTGAAGAGGGAAACCGACGGCGACCTCTTCGCTATGGACGTCATCACACGCCGCGCCCGCGCGACCCGCGGATACCGCCGCCCGATGAAAAAATCGCCGCCGCCGACAACGGGAAAATGAATCGCACATCGCGAAACCCCCGCCGGACCCGCACCCTCCCACTCATCTGCCTCGCAGCCTGCGCCGCCTCGGGTTGCGCCCGCGTCCCCCAGGACCTGTCCTACCGCTTCCGCCCGGGCGAACCACCGGCAACCTACCGCTTCGAGATAACGGCGGGCAGGATCGAAACAGACGCGAATGGAAACGAAAAAGAAGTCCTCACGAAGAAGAACGCCGCGTACTTCCTCGCCGTGGAACCCCTCCGCCGCCGGGACGGTAAAACCTGGCTGAAACTCGAACCCCGCAAAGCCCCGGGCGCCGGCTTCGGCGCCGTCCCCGAAACCACGGGCGAAACCGTCGTCATGGACGACAAAGGGAGGATCGCGGAACGCTTCGGCGGGCGCTCCCCCTTCGGCGTCGAACTCGTCTTCCCCGAACTTCCCCGCCGGAGGGTCAAGCCGGGCGACTCGTGGTCGGTCAAGCGCGTTACAAAGGTAGGCGTCTCCGAAAGGGAACTCCCCTGGCGGTACACCTACGAGGGAAAGGGCAGGGGCGATTCGAGGAACTGCCGTCTCATAACACTCGCCGTCCGTCACGAGGAGGACGTCCCGAGCACGCTGCCGAGAGGAGTCAGGATCAGCATACAGGCGCGCCACCGCGTGGACGGCGAACTCTGCTTCGGAACAAGCCGCCTGATGCGCGCCCGCTACAGCGAACGGACCGACATCACCCTCTCCGCCGCGGGCGGGGAACAACTCTCCATGAAGAGAGCCACTTTCCAGCGCTGCGCCGTCGAATGGACGGAAAAAGACTGACGCTGAAACTCCGGGAACTGCTCGACCCGGCGGATTTCCGCCTCGTGTGCGACGTGGGCGCGACGGCGCAGAGAGCGGGCTTCCGCGCATTCCTCGTGGGCGGTCCCGTCCGCGACCTCCTCTCCGCCGGCGCGCTCGCCGACGTTGACTTTGCCATCGAGGGCGACGCCGCGAAAACCGCCCGCGCACTCGCGCGTAAATATAACGCGCGGCTGACCGTCTTCGAACGCTTCCTCACGTGCAGGCTGACACTGCCCGATGGCTCCCGCTTCGACCTCGCTTCCACGCGCAGGGAAGTCTATCCCGGACCCGGCGCGCTCCCGAAGGTCTTCCCCGCCGACGTCGGCGCCGACCTCCTCAGACGCGACTTCTCCATCAACGCCATGGCGGTCGAACTCACGCCCCCGCGCCTCGGTCTCCTGCTCGATCCATTCCGCGGACGCGACGACCTCCGCGACCGCAAACTCAGAGTCCTCCACGAGAACAGCTTCCGCGACGACCCCACGCGCATACTTCGCGGCATACGCTTCCAGCCGCGCCTCCATCTCGAATGGGAACGCCGGACCCGCGCCCTCCTCGACGATGCGCTGAAAAGCGCCGCCCTCGACACCGTCTCCGGCGCACGGCTGAAAAAAGAGGTCTTTTATATACTCGAAATGAACGAGCGCGCCGCCGCCGTGGAATCCATGGTGAAACTGTGCGTCCCCCAGGCGCTCTCTCCGGGCGCCGTTTTCTCCCCGGACCTGCTCAGTCCGACCGACCGCGTCGCCCGGGCGCTCCGCTCGCTCCCACGGGCGAAATTCATCGAATCCATACACAAGCCCCTCCTGTACTTCCTCGCCGTCGCGCGCCTTGCGGACGACAAGGCTCTCAGGTCCCTCGCCGGACGCCTCGCCTTCACCGCCAGAGAGCGCAAGTGCCTCCTCGACGGCGCGTCAGGCGCCCGCGCCGCGAGCCGCTGCGCGGCGGCGGGCGAACTCGGCGAAACGTACCTCGCACTCCGCTCACTCGAACCCGAAGCCGCTCTCCTCGCGTACGCGTCGGAAAAACAGCCGCGCGCAAGGTGCATCCTCAAAAAATGCCTCTCCATCCCACCCGTGAAACTCGCCGTCTCCGGCGACGACCTCCGGCGCCTCGGTTTCAAACCATCGCCGGATTTCGGCGAAACCCTCCGCGAGGTTCTTAAAATGAAGCTCGAAGGCGCGGTGAAGGGAAAAGCCGCCGAACTCGCCGCCGCCGAAAAAATACTCCGCGGGAAGAAACTCTGATGGGGCATTCGACATACTACAGGGAGCCAAAAAACAGGTTGCCTGGTCGGTCAAAAACGAATAATGAATAACGAACAAGGAATATCGAATAACGAAGTGTTTTTCCCTTCGACATTTCACGGTTCCTTGTTCGATATTCAATATGCGACAGCCGCCATGCGTTTGTTGGAACTATTTTTTGCTCTCCTCAATAAGAGTGGGTTTCTGGTCAGCAGGAGCAGATTCCCGGCGCGTCCTTGTGGTTTTACGGTTTTTCGTTAAAGTTTTCTTCTGAAGGAAACACGGCGCCATGCCACGGAAACGACGCGTTCTCAGCGGAATGAGACCCACCGGCAGAATCCACCTGGGCAACTTCGAGGGCGCTCTCAAATCCTGGGTCTCCGTTCAGGACGAGTACGAATGCCTCTACATGGTCGCCGACTGGCACGCCCTCACCGACAACACCGACACCTCGCACCTCCCCGAACTTACATTCGACATGGTCGCCGACTGGCTCGTCGCCGGACTCGACCCCGCAAGGTCCACCCTCTTCATCCAGTCCCACGTCCCCGAACACGCGGAACTCGCCCTCCTCCTCTCCATGGTCACGCCCATCTCCTGGCTCGAACGCTGCCCCACCTTCAAGGAGCACTTCCGCAGCGAAAAGGAAAGGGCGTCCCTCTCCTACGGCCTCCTCGGTTACCCCGTCCTCCAGGCGGCGGACATCCTGATCTACAAAGCCGAATTCGTTCCCGTCGGCGAAGACCAGGTCGCACACCTCGAACTCTCGCGCGAGATCACCCGCCGCTTCAACAAAGCCTTCGGCGAAGTCTTCCCCGAACCCCAGCCCCTCCTCTCCAGGACGAGCCGCCTCCTCGGAACCGACAGACGCAAAATGAGCAAAAGCCTCGACAACTACATCTCCCTCACCGCCGAACCCGACGAAATAAGAAGGCGCACGATGTCCATGATCACGGACACGAAACGCATCTACCGCAGCGATCCCGGTCATCCCGACGAATGCAACGTCTTCGCCTTCCACACGCTCTACAACGACCCCGAACGCGTCGAGGAAATCAGACGAGGCTCCGCGACCGGTACGCTCCCCTGCGCGGACTGCAAAGCCGAACTCGGCGATGTTCTCGTGAGATTCCTCGCCCCCTTCCGCGAAAAACGCCGCGAAATCGAAAGCGACCCCGAACGCGTCTACGACGTCCTCCGGGACGGAACCGCCAGGGCGCGCAGGATCGCCGGGCGCACCATCGCCGAAGTCCGCGAAAAATGCCGCGTCGGCGGTCTCCCCGGCACTGCCGGCGCCGCGCCCACGCGCCGGAAAAGGAACGCCCCATGACGCTCGACCCCCGCGTCGAAATACAGGGTTTCGGGGGAACCCTTGACGAACTCATCACCGCCGTCCGCAGGCACGAACTCGACATCCTCGAAATCCTCCTCTCGGACGTCGCGGCGCAAACCCGCCGCGAAGTCCTCGCCTCAGACGACCCGGCATTCGAACCCTTCATGAAAATCTCCGGCCTCATGTTCGTCAAATCCCGCACACTCCTCCCGACGGAAATTCTCTCGATGGAGGACGAACTCCTCGAGGAATCGGGAGAGATAGTCCCCGCCGAGGAACCCACCTCCGTCCGCGAGCGCCTCGAGGAACAGTACAGGCTCTTCAGCGGACTGCGCGAGCACTTCCTCGAACTGGCGGACCTCCAGCGAGACAGGCTGCACTTTTCCCTCACCCGGCAGCCCCGCCCGCGCTTCATGGACGAAATCGAATACGTCGAGCTGGTCACGCCGTTCGACCTCCTCGCCGTTTACCACCGCGCCCTCAGGCGCGCCCTCGAGGACGACTCCTACCGCGTCTCCACCGACGAGGCGCACCTCCTCAGCCGCCGCATCACCGAGGTCTTCGACTTCGTCTTCCAGCGCGGCGAAAAAACCCCCTTCTCGCTCATACTCTCCTCCGTCCGCCGGAAGCGCGACGCCGTCCTCTCCTTCCTCGCCGTCGTCTTCCTCGTCGCCTCGGGAAAGATTTCGGCGAGACAGAAAAGACCTTTCGGGGAAATCTATCTCTACCCCGCCCCCGAAGAGGAGGAATGAATGCTCGAACTCCCCACCCTGACACGGGTACTCGAGGCCATCCTGTTCCTGTCGCCCGGACCGGTCACGGCGCCGGACGCCGCCGCCTGCCTCGGCGAATCCGAGGAGCGCGTCCTCGAAGCCCTCCGCCTTCTCGCCGAACGCTACTCCGACGCCGGACTCGAACTCCAGCGCGTCGCCGGAGGCTACGAACTCGTCACCAGGCCGGAGTACGTCCAGCACCTGAAAAAGTACTTCTCCACCCTTGAAAAGGAGCGCCTCTCCCGCGCCTCGCTCGAGACCCTCGCCATCATCGCCTACAGGCAGCCCGTCACGCGCGCCGAAATCGAAGCCATTCGCGGCGTCAACTCCTCCGGCGTCCTCTACTCGCTCCTCGATAAAAACCTCGTGCGCATCTCCGGCAAATCCGACAAGCCCGGCAAACCGTTCCTCTTCTCCACCACGCCCGAATTCCTCCGCTTCCTCGGTCTCAACGACCTCGCCGACCTGCCCCCGGTCGAGTCCCTCCAGCGGAGACTCTGACTCGCGGCGCCGGAAATCTCCGCCGGAACGCGTTCAGGCAGCCGGTTGAGTTGCGCCTGCCCCGGAAGCGGAGTAAACTGTCGGCGTCGGGCGGAACAATCCGTTTTCATCTGGAGACGCAGAACAATGATCTCGCTGATCAGCGGGAATATAGAGGACATCAGGGATATTTGCAGACGGTACGGCGTGGCGCGGCTTGAGGTTTTCGGCTCTGCGGTTGACGGCGCATTTGATCCGGCGCACTCCGATATAGATTTCATCGTGGAATTCCCTCCGGACTACGACATCGGTCCATGGATGGCGCGCTATCACGACCTTCGGGATGAATTGATACGCCTGCTCGGTCGGAACGTGGACCTTGTGATGTCCGGCGCGCCGAGGAACCCCTTTTTCATTCGGGAACTCAACCGCACCCGGAAGGTTATTTATGCTGCCTAAGACCCGGAAGTGGCTCGAAGACGTCCGCGCTTCGTGCGGGTTCATACTCGATACCGTCACGGGTAAGACGCTGTCCGATTATCAGACCGGTTTACAGATGCGCTATTCAGTAGAGCGAAACTTCGAAATCATCGGTGAAGCCGTAGGCCGCATCGCGCGGTTTGACCCGGACACCGCGGCGCGCATCGCGGATTGCCGCCGCATAATCTCATTCCGTAACGTTCTCGTTCACGGATACGACCTCGTTGACCATGAAACGGTATGGGAAGTCATCCACGGGCATCTTCCCCTGCTGAAAAAGCAGGTTGAAGAGCTTTTGAAAGAAGCGGAAAAAGAATTTCCCCCCGCCGACGGCGGAACGCCGTAACGTCCGGCGGTAAGGATAAGTATCTCCTGTCATCCGCGCCGCTTGGGCCTTCATGCGGATGAAACGGCATTTCCCCGGAACTTCACGCGGGCTGGAAAAGCGTCAGCAGCGCGCTGACGAGATCGCGCACGCCCAGCGACCTGATAACGAAAAGATGACGGAAGATCATCAGCGGGCGGAGATAGACCTTTACGAGCGCCCTTTTCTGGAACCGGATGATGTCCCGCGTGGACAGAGACCGCGGCAGATACACCGGCGGCACCGCCCTCGTCGGGTAGTTCGTGAACCTTTCCCAGTCGTGCGTCGGCGTTATCTCCCCGGATTTGAGAAGCTCGTTGTACGTCTGCGTCCCGGGAAAGGGCGAGAAGACCGTGAACTTGGCGAAGTCAATGTTGAGGGACGCCGCGAACCTGATGGTCTGTTCGATGGATTTTACCGTGTCGCCCGGCACGCCGAGCATGAAAAAGCCCGTTATCTGGAGTCCAGCCCGGCGCGACATCAGAACCGCGCTGCGCGCCTGAGCGACCGTCGTGTTCTTCCTCATGTGTTCCATCGCCCTGTCGGACCCCGCCTCGAACCCGTACATTATGCGGCGCAGACCGGCTTCACGCATGGCGGCGAGCATCTCCTCGTCTACGTGGTCAACGCGCGTTTCCGTCACCCACACCACCTTCGCGTGAAGCCCGCGCCTCACCATCTCGGCGCTGAAATCGAGGGCTTCCTCGCGCGAGAACGGAAAGATGGGGTCTATGAACGACGCCTGCCGGTAGCCGTACTCTTCGAGATTTCTCTCGATCTCGTCCGCGATGTTCGCCGCGCTGCGCCTCCGCCGTCTCCTCCCCATGATCTTCAGGCTGCAGAACGTGCAGTTGTAGGGACATCCCCGCGACCCTAAAACGAGCGTCCCAGGACTGTGCACGGATGCGAAGTTGAAAATCCTGTACCGTTCCCTCGGGAACAGGCGCCACGCGGGAAAGGGAACTCCGTCCAGGTCGCGTATGAACGGCTGGGGTTCGGTGACGGCGATTCCGGAGTCCCGCCTGTAGGCGATGCCTCTGACCCTGGCGATGCTGGCGCCGGACTCGAGGGCATCGAGAAGATTGACGACCGACTCTTCGGCTTCGCCGAGGACGACCACGTCGGCGACGTCGTTTTCGAGCATCGCCTTGTAGAAGACGGTGGGATGGATATTGCCGAGGATGCGGGTTATCTTCGGAAACCTGCGTTTCAGTTCGGCGCACAGCTCGCTCGTGCGGTTCGCCGTGGGCGTTACGCACGTGAATCCGACCGCGCGCGGCGCCCGCGTTTCGATGAAATCGAACAGCCCTTTCCTGTCGCCGTCCGCCGTGTAGTCGTCGTAGACGACCACCTCGTGCCCCGCCTCCTCGAGTGCGGCGGCGACGTACGCGAGGCTTATCGGCGGCATCGCCGTGAGGAACCGTCGGTACCGCCCGGCGGTCCTGCGGCTGCTCGCGTACGGATTTACGAGGAGGATTCTCATGCGGGATATATTTTCGCTGCGCGTGACGCGGGAGTCAAAGCCGGGGGCGCGGTTGACGCGGGGAGACGCAGCCGGTATGCCGGACGGCGGCGCGTGAGCGGGGGGATTCCGGTTTCAGGCGCGTGAATGAAGAGGCGGTGTCCGTAATGCGCCCGGAAGGGTTCTGAGGGAAAGCCGCGCGAAGTGCGCCGCGGATTCGAGAAGCGCGCCCTCGAACACGACGCTCGGTTCGCGGACGCAGGCGTAAAAACAGTCGTCGCAGTCGTCTGAAAAATAGCAGTCGCCGGGCGAGGTGGGCAGCGCCTCGCCGTCCGCGCCGTACGAGACGTGCGTGAGATTGTACAGGCACGGACCCGGCGCGGGGCTTTCGAGCAGCCGTACGAAGGCGGGCGAGCCTGCGACTTGGGGCGAGCGCAGGCGCTTGAGTTCTCGCGCGAGCGCGCGGCGGACTTCAAGCGGCGACGGGTTCATGGGCTGGATGCCGATGGAGAGGCGGAGGCGCCGGGCGAGTCTCACGAGCGGTCTCACCTGGTCGAGGTTACCCTCCGGAAGCGTGGAAACCTGTCCCGGTCCGAAGACGACCGCGCTGAGGGCGGCGGGCGCGCGGATGGCTCTCAGGAACCGCACCCCCTCCATTATCTCGTCGAACAGACCCCGTCTTCCCCTGATGCGGTCGTGGACGGCGGGCGCCGCGGCGTCGAGTGAGAAGGCGGTGAGCGGTCTGATCCGGAGTTCCTCGAAGAACCTTATACGGGGCAGCGCGCCGCGCCCGTTTGTCACAAACTGCGTCAGCATCGGGCGGCGCACGCACCACCGGACCATCTCCTCGAACTGCGGATGAACGGTCGGTTCCCCGCCCGTGAGCTGGAGATAGAGCGGGCGGTGTCGCTGGATGATTTCCCTGAAGCGTTCGAGGGGCACGTTCGCGGCGCTTCGCCGGTCGGCGAGGAAGCAGTAGGGGCAGTTCAGGTTGCACCGGTCGGTGACCAGAAAGATCACCGAGAACCTCCATCGCCCGGGCATGACCTTTTTCGGTTCCACTCTTTTTAAATTGTAAACTCCCCCGTGGCGGTGAACAATCCCGTCTTCCCGCCCGCCCGTTTCCCGCGCTTTTCCCGGCGGGCGTGCGTCCGGTTTGACAGCGGTGAAGACAGGATATAGTTTATTTCACGGACCGTGCACTGCGCGGAAAAACTCGACGACGTTGATGTCCCGACATGAGATTCGCCTCCGGGTACAGGGAACTGACCGAAAGGTTTTTACTCGTCCGGGAGGGGGCTGAGGAGGAGTACGTGCGGGGCAGGATCGTTCCCATCCCGGAACGTGTGGTGAGGTGCGTGTGGTACGACCAGCGGCTCCGGAGGGACGCGCTGACGACGGTGGACGGGAGAAGGGTTGAGGTGATCTCGCAGGGCGAGTGGAACAGGGGCGGCGGACCCGATTTCCTCGACGCCCTGGTGCGTATTGACAACGGACCGGAGCTGCGCGGGAACGTGGAGATACACGTCCGCACGTCGGACTGGGTCCGGCACGGGCACCACCGCGATCAGGCGTACGACAACGTGATCCTCCACGCCGCGATGTGGAACGACGCCGGCCCGGCGGTGGCGCGGTCGAGCGGTTGCTCCAGCATCGCACAGGTCGAACTGTTCCCCCACCTCGATCTCGACCTCTGGGACCTGATGCTCGAACTGGACATGGAGAACTACCCGTTCTGCAGCCAGAGCCGGATCGGAGCGTGCAGCGAGGCGGCGCGCGAAAGCGGCGGCGCCCTGATCGAACTTCTCACGCTCGCGGGCAAAGAGCGGCTCTTCACGAAGGCGCGCCGGTTTCTGAAGCGCCTTGAAACCGCGCCCTTTGAGGAGGCGGCGTACATCGGCTTCATGGAAGCGGCGGGGTACAGACCCAACAAAAAAGCCTTCAGAAAGCTCGCCGCGGCGGTCCCCTATCCCGTCGTGAGGGAAGCCGCGGCGCGCCGCCCCTCCACCGACGGCGCGGAAACGATCCAGGCGCTCTTCTTTCAACAATCCGGTCTGTACCGCAGCGTGAAGTTCAACGAGTGGGACGTGGAGACGCGCGAATACGTGAAGAGACTCAACGCGCTGTGGGAACAGTGGAGGGAGCGGGTGGACGCCGGGGCGCGTATGACGGGGGGCGAGTGGACGGTGAGCGGCGTGCGTCCGGCGAATTTTCCCCTCCGCCGCATGGCGGGAATGAGCTTTCTGCTGGCTGCGGGCGCGGGCGGGGGTCCGGCGCGGATAGTCCTCGAGTACGGCGAACGTCTGAAGACCGCCGGAACCGAGCGCGGGATGAGGACCGCGACGCGGGCGTTCATCGAATCGCTCGTGTGCGCCGGGGACGGGTACTGGGCGCGCCGGCTGGCGCCGGGAAGCGGGGCGCGGGACAGGGTTCCCGCGCTGATAGGACGGTCGCTGGCGCGCACGATGGCGCTGAACGCCGCGCTGCCCCTTCTTATGTGCCGCGCCGAAAGCGGGAACGACGGCCGGCTTTACGACGCCGTGATGAAGGAGTACGCCGCGTTCCCGGCGCTCGACGTCCATCAGATCACGCGGCTCATGTCGTATCGTCTGTGGGGCAGCCACGCGGCGGCACGCGGCGCCGTGAAGAAGGAAATCGTTCAGCAGGGGCTTTTACAGGTGTTTTTCGACTTCTGCGACGGCAACGTGCGCGACTGCCGCTCCTGCTCGTTCCCGGGGATGATAGGTAAGTTCGGCGCGGGACGGTGAGCGGCAGGGGCGCCTGACCGTGCGGCGCCCGTCGGCGGAATCCGGGAGGCGGGAAAAATGCCCGAGATAAGACAGAACATCGCGACGAAGGAATGGGTGATCATCGCCACCGAGCGCTCGAAACGCCCGCATGATTTCAAGGCGCCCGAGAGGGAGAGAGCGGAAAAAAGGGCGGCGTTCGTCCCGGGATGTCCCTTCTGCCCCGGAAACGAGGGCATGACGCCCGACGAAACGTTCCGCATCGAGCGCGGCGGCGCCTGGAGCGTGCGCGTGACGCCGAACAAGTTCGCGGCTCTCAACCGTGAGGGCGAGCGCGTGCGCCGCATCCACGGCGTGGAACGCTCGATGAGCGGCGTGGGGGTGCACGAGGTGATCGTCGAGACCCCCCTCCACAACAAGACCATCGCACTCCTGTCCGGCGGGGAGATAAGCGACGTGCTCGCCGCCTACCGCCAGCGCTACGAATCCATCCTCGCCGACCCGCGCATCGAGCTTGTGATCATTTTCAAGAACCACGGGGAGGCGGCGGGTACCTCGCTCGAGCATCCTCATTCCCAGCTGATCGCGCTCCCCATCGTGCCGAGCCAGGTGCGCCACCGCCTGCAGGACGCACTGATCTTTTCGGACGATTACGGAGAGTGCGTTTACTGCCGGATGCTCAGGGAGGAACGAAAGGATGGACGCCGCGTCGTCGCCGAAAACGAGCATTTCTGCGCCTTCATCCTGTACGCGGCGGCGTCCCCGTTCCACATCTGGGTTCTCCCCAAAAGGCACGCCGCCTCTTTCGGCGCGGCATCGGACGCCGAACTGAAAAACCTGGCCGACATCCTCGGGCGCGTTCTGAGGAAACTGTACTTCGGTCTCGACGACCCCGACTTCAACTACGTGATCCGCAGCGCGCCAAACGGGCTGAGAAACGCCACTTATTTTCACTGGTACCTGAGCATCGTCCCGCGCCTCGGGAAAGCCGCGGGCTTCGAACTCGGCTCCGGTATGTTCATAAACCCCTCGGTCCCCGAGGAAAGCGCGGACTTCCTGCGCGGCGTCAAGTCCTGAACACGGTTCCGTTATCCGGTTTCGCCTGAAAGGCGTACGTTTCGTCTGTTTTGCAGCTTTTCGCGGCAGACCTCGTCTTACCCCAGTGGCGGCGGCAAACCGCCGCGTCCGGGTTAGACACCCCCCGTGGTTTTGCTTATAATTCCCCACGTTCAGGGCGGGGGGAAATCCTTAATGGCGAAAACGATCTGCTCGAATCGCGGCGCGACAGCCTCCGGCGCCGCGTCCGGAACTGCCTTTCAACGCGCCGCGGTTCTCTTCGCCGCCCTCGCTTTCCTTTGCTCCGCCGCCGCGCCGCAGGAAACGGACCTGCGCATCAACATGATCCTCGACGACGGGCGCATACTCATCTACAGGGGCGCAGACTCGGGGCTGAAGCCCGGCGACAGGCTGCGGGTCCTCAGGGACGGAGAATCCGTCGCGGTGCTGGAGGTCGCCGACGTCCGTACGACGTACACGATCGCGGTCGTGGCGGAGCAGGTGATACCTCCGGCGGTGAACGACGCCCTGACGAGGATTCCGCCGGGCGAAAGTGTGGAAAGAAAAGTGGAGAAGGCGGAGGTCTCCACCAAACAGCCGCCGGCGGCGCAAAAGGTTGAGAAGGAAGAAAAGGAACCTGAGAAGAAGGAGAAG